>JAWWBG010000183.1:0-4881 GCA_033721095.1 Nitriliruptorales bacterium | reverse complement strand
GCGTACCGATATTCGGTGGCCGGCAGCAGGTCGTCGACCCGCACGTGGTGGAACCAGCCCGGGTAGCCGTCGTACTGGAGGCTCTCGGCAGGAATCCGTTCGCCACCCAGCTGGAGGAACGGCCCGTCGACGGCGCCAGGCGTCATCCACGAGAACGCAGCCTCGCGCCCGGCGTCGGACCCGAACTGGCCGTGGAGCTGTTCGACGGGTACGGCTTGCCCGAACGCGGGGCGCTGCCAGAACCACGTGCCGGTCGCGGTCGCGAGGCCCGCCACGGCCGTTCGCTGGAGGAACTCTCGCCGCGACACGAACGGGCGATGCGGTCCGTGACCCATCCTCAGACCTCGCTGCTGGTGGCCCTCAACAGTTCGACGATTCTCGTCCGCGAACCTTGCGGCGACGCGAACACCGGGTCAACGAGAGGATCGGCGCAACAGGACCCCGGCGAGCAGGAGGCCGACGAGCGCGAGACCGCCACCGGTGACGGGCGTGGGATCGGTCGGCGCCGGGACCGGCTCGACCGGGTCGTCGGGCACGAGGACGACGTCCTGCGCGAACGAGGGCGCGGGCTCACAGGGTTCGGTCGACACGTCGAGGAAACGGTTCCGGGCGTTGCAGGCGCGACGCAGCAGGTCCAGCGCGTCCTCGACGAGCAGGAACCCGTCGTCCACGCTGACCTCCGTCGACGCGACCATGCCCGCGTACCACGAGGCGTGGTCGCCGTACCGGGCGAGGATCTCGACCTCGGTGAGCGGAACCGTGACGCCACCGAGGCCGCACAAGTCGGAGAGGTAGCGGGCGACCGGGTGCTCGATCGGCGGCAGCCGCACACCGCCCAGCGTGTTGTTGAGGTCGTCCTTGGCGAGCGTCGGTCCCGTGAACTCGTAGCGGGGCCCGTTGTCGGGCGCGACACCGTTTCGGACCCAGTTGTCGAGGTGCGCCAGCGCCGCGTTGGCCGCGTAGCGGGTCGGGAACTGGACGCCGTTCACGATGCAGACGGCCTCACGGGGATCGATCTGCTCGCCGAAGTTGCCCGCCGACTCCCACAGCGCCTCGGCCTGCGCGGGCGAGGCCTGCCCGAGCCCCGCCAGGCGCAGGCTCTGGCCTTCGGTCTGCTGGCGGCCGATCCATGCGTCGGAGTGGCCGGCGCCCGCGATCTCCCACAACCGGTAGTTGGGCCAGGGCGTCGGGTCGTCGGGCGAGCCCTCGAGGTCCCCGAGCACGTGCATGACGGGCGCGGTCGGGTTGTCGGGGTACTGCTTGGTGCCCAGGGCCTGGATGAGGAACCCGTCGATGATGCCGGCGTCGGCCTGTGTGGTCTGGACATAGCCGCTGAGCCGTCCGGCTCCCTGCGACTGGCCGGCGGCGATGATGACGTCCGCCGTGAGGTCGCCGAGCGGGTTGACCTCGCCGGGTTCGGCGAACGCCTTGGCGACCTGGCTGAAGATGTCCTCCGCGAACTGGTCACCGGGGTGGTTGAGGGCGCCGTAGCGGACAGGGTCCCACATCTGGGGTGTCAGGCCGGGGAGACAGCAGAGGCCGGCCGCCTGGGCGCTGACGTGGACATACGCCCACCCCTCGCGCAGGAGGAACTGGATCGAGGCCAGCGTGTTGACGGCGTTCTCGAACTGGGCCGTGACGTTGACCCAGTCGAGCAGCACGGTGCCGGCGAAGTCGGCGGGGTCCGAGGGGTGGGCGACCACGATCCTGGTCGTGTAGTCGGCCGTGGCGTTGCCGCCGGTCTCGGTCGCGGTTCCGGACACGAAGTACTCGCGCTGCTCGTAGCCGAACGGAGCCAGGTCGAACCAGCTGTCCCAGAGCGGATGTCCGTGCAGGCCGACGTCGTCGGGCACGTGTTGGAGTGTTGGCGAGGGAACGTCAGCCAGCGCGGGCGTCGGAGCCAGGAACGATGCAATGACCGCCAACGAAGCCAGAAGCTGCCGTCGCATCGCGACCTCCCTCATTCGCGGACGCTAGTTGCGCGCCGACCGGTCCCGAGGAATGGCAAGGGCCGATTGGCCCGTTGCCCTCCGGGACGGAACCCGCAAGGATGGGTTCCGCGAGTGAAGGAGCCGCGCATGTTGATCAGTGCCCATGCATCACTGCCCGCCGCCGACATCGGCCGGGCCAGGAAGTTCTACGCCGACCAGCTGGGGCTGGAGATCGTCGACGAGCGCGAGGACGGCATCCGGTTCGCCGTGGGTGACACGACGTTCCTGGTCTACGAATCGTCCTTCGCCGGGACGAACGAGGCGACCGCTGCCGCCATCATCGTGGATGATGTTCGCGCCGAAGTGGCACGCCTGCGCGAAGCCGGCGTCGAGATCCTCGAGTACGACATGCCGGACTTCAGGACCGAGGACGGCATCATCGAGATGCCCGACGGACCCGGCGCGTTCATCAAGGACTCCGAGGGCAACATCATCGCCATCGGCGAGTACTCGATGGAGTAGCCGACCCAAGTCGGACGTGGACGCCAGGGTCAGGGCAGCCGCAGCTCCCCGGTGACCACGGTGACGGCCTGCCCGGACAGGAACACGCGGTCGTTCCAGGGGCGGACGCCCAACCGCCCCCCGCGTGCCGACACCTGCGCCGCCTGCAGGATCCCCTTGCCCAGCCGCTGGCACCAGTAGGGGCCCAGGGTGCAGTGGGCGGACCCGGTCACGGGGTCCTCCGGAATGCCGTACTGGGGCGTGAAGTAGCGCGAGACGATGTCCACGTCCGGATCGTCGGCCGGTGCGGTGGCGATCACCCCGCCAGCCAGTTTCGCGACCTCGGCCATGTCTGGCTGCAGCGACCGAACCGTCGCTGCGTCGGCATACACCGCAACCAGGTTGCGATCCTCGTGCGGGTCATGCTCCGTTCCGAGCAGCTCCACGGGCTGCGCGCCGAGGGCCCCGCCGACCGCTTCGCGCAGGTCCGCGTCCCACTCCGGGACGGCGAGGACGGCCGGGAGGTCGATGATGATCCCGTCCTTGCCCTTCACGGCTCGCAATGTTCCGGACCGGGTGACGAACACGACCTCCTGATGATCGAGCACCTCACCGTCGGGTCCCACGTCCAGGCCGCGCCGAAACTCGTCGAGGAGCACGTGACCGGCCGCCAGCGTGGCGTGGCCGCACAGGTCGACCTCGGCGGTCGGCGTGAACCACCGCAGGTCCCAGCGCCCGTCGTCGCGCGGGCGGACGAACGCGGTCTCGGACAGGTTGGCCTCGGCAGCGATCTGCTGCTGGAGGTCGTCGGACAACTCGTCGTCGGCTTCCAGCAGGAGGATCGCGGCGGGGTTGCCGGCGAACGGCTCGGACGCGAAGGCGTCGACGATCCGCCACGGCCGGGAGGTCACGGACGGTGCTCGAGCCGGACGATGATCGCCTTCGAGGTCGGCGTGTTGGACGTCTCGGCCACCGAGCCCAGCGGGACCAACGCGTTGGCCTCCGGGAAGTAGGCCGCGGCCGTCCGGCGGGCGATCGGGTAGGCCACGAGCCGGAAGGCCGTGGCGCGTCGTTCGCCGTCATCGAACTCGCTCACGAGGTCGACCACCTCACCGTCCTCGAATCCGAGCTCGGCCAGGTCGTCGGCGTGGCAGAACACGACGCGACGACCGCCCTCGATGCCGCGGTACCGGTCGTCGAGGCCGTAGATCGTCGTGTTGTACTGGTCGTGGGAGCGCAACGTCTGGAGCAGCAGCCGGCCCTCGGGGATCTCGATCGGAAGGACCGGGTTCACGGTGAGCTGGGCACGACCGTTGGGCGTCGGAAACTCGCGCGCATCCCGGGGCGGATGCGGCAGCTGCATGCGCCGACCCTTGGCGATGCGCTCCTCGAAGTCCTCGAACCCGGGCACGACCCGTTCGATGCTGGCTCGGATGCGCGCGTAGTTCCTCGCGAATTCCTCCCACGGGACGGCCGAGTCGGGGAGTGTGGCGCGAGCAATGCCACAAATGATGGCGACCTCGGAACGCAGGTGCTCGGACGCCGGCTTGATCGACCCTCGTGTGGCGTGCACCTCCCCCATCGAGTCCTCGACCGTGACGGCCCCGACCTTGTCGCGCTCGGTCCGGCCGAGGCACGGCAGGATCAGGGCCTCCTCACCACACATCGCGTGTGACCGGTTCAGCTTCGTCGACACCTGGACGGTGAGGCCGACACGGCGCATGGCCGCGGCCGTCGGAACCGTGTCGGGCGCCGCCGAGACGAAGTTGCCGCCGACCGCCATGAACACGTCGACCTCGCCGCGCTGCATGGCACCGATGGCCGCGACGGTGTCAAGACCGTGCTCGCGCGGCATGGCGAGGTCGAACTCGGCCTCGAGCGCGTCGAGAAAGGCGTCCGTCGGCTTCTCCCAGATCCCCATGGTCCGATCACCCTGGACGTTGGAGTGGCCTCGGACCGGACAGAGGCCGGCGCCGGGCTTGCCGATCGCACCCCGCAACAGGTTCGTGTTGACGACCTCGCGGATCGTGGCGACGGCGTGCCGATGCTGCGTGAGGCCCATGGCCCAGCAGGTGATGATCCGTTCGCTCGTCGCAACGAGGTCGGTCAGCAGTTCAACCTGTTCTTCCTCGAGCCCGGCAGTGGCCAGCAACGCGTCGCGATCGACGGCTGACAATGCGGCCGCCAGCTCCTCGAAGCCGTCACAGTGGTCGTCGACGAAGGCTCGGTCGACGGCACCGCGGTCGACGAGCCCGGCGTTGACGAGCTGGAACAGCGCCTGGTCGCCGCCGACCCGCACCTGGAGGAAGTGATCGGCCAGCCTGGTGCCCTTGCCGAGCACACCGCGGATCCTCTGCGGGTTCTTGAACCGCTTCAGGCCGGCTTCCGGCAGCGGGTTGATCGCGACGATCGTGGCCCCGCGCCGCTTGGCGCGTTCGAGGCTGCCGAG
>JAWWBG010000182.1:0-4890 GCA_033721095.1 Nitriliruptorales bacterium | reverse complement strand
CAGCGAAACCGACATGTTCAGCAACGTGTGCTTGAGGCGTGTGGCGGTCTTGATCGCGGTCAGGACCTGGCGAGTCACGCACAGGTCCGCGAAGGCACGGAACGATGCCCCGTTCGTGGGATCGAAGTCGCGGACGGCGTTGTAGAGGCCGATCATCCCTTCCTGGACGACGTCTTCGGCCTCTCCGCCCATGATGAAGTAGGTGGCCGCCTTCGACCGGGCAAACGAGCGGTAGCGGTTCAGCAGCTCCGAGAGCGCGAGGTCGTCACCGGCGCGGGCTCGCGTGACGAGTTCCTCGTCGGCCACACCTGCCACCGGCCGTCGCGACGCCCACGACTCTGGCATCGACGCCTCCCTGCTCCCGACTCCCGGCGCGCGCCCCCGGCTGGACGCGTCCAACCGAACCAACGGTCCAGTCGCAGATGGGGTGCGATCTGATCGCTGTCCGGTCAACTCACCTGCCGGCGCCAGAAGACCTCGTAGAGGGCGATCCCGGCGGCCACTGAGGCATTCAGCGACCCGATGCGACCGCGCATGGGCAGGTGCGTCAAGACGTCGCAGGTTACACGAGACAGCCGAGCGAGGCCGGCGCCTTCAGAGCCGATCACGAGGACGAGCGGATCCACGAGGATTCGGCAGGCCGTGATCGGTTCCTCCGCCGACGCATCCAGGCCGACCGACCAGATGTTGCGCTCCGACAGGGCCTTGAGGACCTGCGCGAGATTGGGGACCTTGGCGACGGGAAGGTGGGCAAGTGCTCCGGCTGCGGCCTTCTCGGCTGCCGGCGTGACACCGGCGGCACGGCGGGCGGGGACGATCAGCGCGTGCCCGCCGATCGCCTCGGTGGTGCGCGCGATCGAGCCGAGGTTGTGCGGGTCCGTGACACCGTCGAGAGCAACCAGCAGTGCGGGCTCGGTGAGCCTGTCGACGAACTGCAGAAAAGCACTCAGGCCGAGGTACGGGAACGGCGGCGCCCAGGCCACCACCCCCTGGTGGGTGAGGCTGCCGGTGGCCTCGTCCAGGTCGCGTCGCGGTCGCTCGCGAACCTCGACACCCGCGTCGCCGGCGAGCTTGCGGATGTCGGCGAGGACCTCCGAGTCCTCGCGCCCCTCGGCGATCGCGATCCGTCGCACGGCCCGGCCGGCCCGCAGCAGCTCACGGACCGGATGCAGGCCGACGACGAGTCGACCATCGCCGCTGTCCCCACCGCTCACGCTGGCGTCACCCGGTCGGCACGGCGACGTGCCAGATGGGGCCGGACGCGCGGTCCTCCACGACGACGCCGGCAGCGTCGAGCTGGTCGCGGATCGCGTCGGCCACCTCGAAGTTGCGGTCGGCCCGGGCCTGGGCCCGTTGGTCGAGCAGTGCCGTGACGATCGGTTCGAGCATGGCCCGCGCCGCGCGTTCGCGAGCCAGCTGGTCCGCGAGGCCGAGCCCGAGGACGTCGTCCGCGAGCTCGAGAAGCGCTGTTGCCTGCCCTGCGACACGGGCGGCAGCCTCGTCGTCGCCGTTCTCGGCCCCGGCCAGCGACTCGTGCCCGTCGGTGACGAGGTCGTGGAGCGCAGCGATGGCCTGCGGGGCGTTGAGGTCGTCGTCCATGGCGGTCGTGAAGCGTTCCCGATGTGACGCCGCGGCCGAGGAGTCGGGCTCGACGCCGGGCAGCAGCAGGTCGACCGTGCGCAGGAAGGTGAGGAGGCGTTCGTGGGCACCGGCGGCGTCCTCGAGCCGATTGTCCTCGTACACCAACGGCGAGCGGTGATGGGCCGACAGGTACCAGAGGCGCAGCGGTCCGCGGCCCCACTCGTCGAGCGCCTCGCCCAGCCCGATCACGTTGCCGATGGACTTGGACATCTTGTCCTCGCCCATCTGCACCATCCCGTTGTGCACCCAGTGGCGGGCAAACGCGGGACCGTGGGCGGCCTCGTACTGGGCGATCTCGTTCTCGTGGTGGGGGAAGATGAGGTCGAGGCCACCGCCGTGGATGTCGAAGCCATGGCCCAGGTGCTTGTTGGCCATGGCCGAACACTCGATGTGCCAGCCCGGTCGCCCCGGGCCCCATGGCGACGGCCAGGATGGCTCACCCGGCTTGGCGGCCTTCCACATGGCGAAGTCGAGCGGGTCGTCCTTGACATCTGCGGCGACGAGATCCTCGCCCGCGACGAGCTCGTCGATGCGGCGTCCGCTGAGCTTGCCGTAGTCGCCGAACTGGCGAACTCGGAAGAGCACGTTGCCCTCGGACTCGTAGGCCTTGTCCTGCTCGATCAGGTCGCTGATGAGCTGCTGCATCTCGAAGATGTGCGCGGTGGCCAGCGGCTGGATGTCGGGCCGCAGGATGCCGAGCCGGTCCATGTTGAGGTTCCAGCTCGCCGTGTAGGTCGTTGCGATCCGCGCCGCGGACACGCCCTCGCGCTGGGCCCGGTTGATGATCTTGTCGTCGATGTCCGTGACGTTGGCCACGAAGAGGACGTCGTTGCGGCCGCTGCCATCGTGGTCATGCGCGAGCCAGCGTCGAAGGACGTCGAAGACCACGGTGGAGCGTCCGTGTCCGACATGCGGAGCTGCCTGGACGGTCGGACCACAGACGTACATCGTGACGCGTCCGGGTTCACGCGGCTCGAACGGGATCTTCGCGCGCTGAAGCGTGTCATGGAGCGTCAACGACATGGGGACCTCACTGGCTCGTGCAGCCTACGGACGTGCTGGGGCCGGGGAGCGCTGCAAGTGCTGGCCCCGACCCGGCGTCGGCTCGTCAGCCGAAGTCCGAGAACGGGCCGCTGGTGATGCCGACCTCGTCGAGGCCGCAGGCCGCCCACGCGGCGATGCCCTCCCCGCGCCCGATGGACCCGAGCTGGTCGGTCGTCGTGAACTTGACCGAGACCTGGTCCTCGGCGATCTTGAGGACGCGCGCGATGCTGAGCCGCATGTCGCGCCGATGGGGTGCCAGCTGCGGCCGCTGGGCCACGATCGTGACGTCGACGTTGACGACGTCGAAGCCCATGGCGGAGATCGCCGTGTTGACGTCGGCCAGGAACGACTTGGAGTCCGCGCCGGCGTGCTCCGGCCGGTCGGTGCCGAATCGCTCCCCGAGGTCGCCCAGCGCCGCCGCGCCGAGCAGCGCGTCGGCGATCGCGTGCAGCGCGACATCGCCGTCGGAATGGCCGTCCAGTCCCACCTCGCCGGGGACCACGGTGCCGCACAGCATCAACGGCCGGCCGTCGCTGGCGAAGGGATGGACGTCGATGCCGACGCCGACGCGGGTCATGAAACGCTCCTGGAGAGCTCGCGAACGAACGCGAGATCATCGTCGTGGGTGATCTTGGTACCGCGCAGTGAACCGCGGACAAGGGCGATACGTCCCGCAACCTCCCCGGCGTCCAGGGCGTGCTCGACCACGGCGAGTTCATCCGTGACGTCGTCGGGGGAGGTTTGGAGCAGGCCGCGAAGCAGTCCGGCTCGGAAGACCTGGGGTGTCTGGACTGCCTCGAGGCCGCTCCGGTCGACGGTCACGGTGCGCCCGTTCTCGACCCGTTTGAGGGTGTCGGCCACGGGCAGTGCCGGCGCAGCGGCGACGACCTCGCCCTCGACGGCCGCGATGGCTGCGGTCATCACGTCGGCGGGCATGAGCGGTCGAGCCGCATCATGGATCGCGACGAGATCCGCGTCACTTCGTGTCGCCGCGACGCCCGCCCGAACCGACGCGTGCCGGGTCGCGCCGCCGGCAACCACGCGGCTGACGCCCAGGGGTTCGACAAGGGGACGGAAGTCGTCCAGGTGGGCCGCCGGGGCGACGACGACGGGATCGGCGAGCCCGGCGTCGGCCAGCATCCGGAGCGCCCACTCGAGGATCGTGGCCTCGTCCAGCCGGACGAGCGCCTTGGGGACGCCCAGCCCGAGGCGTTCACCGGCGCCCGCGGCGACGAGGACCGCGTCACACGAAGCGCCCCGACGGGCGGGGCGCTTGGGCGTGTCGTCGGCCGGCTCGCTCAGATGCCGTGGGCCTCTTCGAGGACCTTGGTCACCAGCTCCTCGGCCTTCTCCTCGGTCTTCTTGATGGCCGCGGCCAGCTCGGACAGCAGGATCTGCTTGGCCTTGGTGAGCATGCGGCGCTCGCCGGCGGACAGGCCCTTGTCCTCGTCGCGCGTCGACAGGTTTCGGACGACCTCGGCGACCTGGAAGATGTCACCCGACCGCAGCTTCTCGTAGTTGGCCTTGAAACGCCGCGACCAGTTGCCGCCCTTGGAGGCGTCCGGCTCGCGCAGCACCTTCATGACCTTGTCGACCTCCTTCTTGGAGACGACACGGCGAATGCCGACCTCGTCGCACGCGTGCTCGGGGACCATGACGGTCAGGTCGCCGTAGGTCAGACGCAGGACGAGGTAGTCGCACTGCTCGCCCTTCAGTTCCCGCGTCTCCTTGCTTTCGATGACGGCTGCCCCGTGATGCGGATAGACAACGGTTTCGCCGACGCGGTAGGACATGGACTGCTCCAATGAGGTGTCACGCGGGACGCACAGAACGGCAGGACCCGGTTCGCTGCGTGCCGAAAGCCCCCTTGGCGGTCGACAACGGGAACCTGGAACCTGCTGGCGTCCTCCGCGACCGTGCTGAACGGGCTTGCTGCGGCTCCGATGGTACCGCAGACACCCAGATCGCTCCACCGAGAAAGGCCGTGCAGCAGCGCCTCGTGACGTGGTCGTCACCTCAGACGTAGCGCTCCAACAGCGTGGACTCCGCCAGTCGACGCAGGCCCGTCTGGATGCTGCGCGCACGGGCGGCGCCGATCCCTTCGACCTGGCCGAGCTCCTCGAGGGTGGCGTCCATGAGGCGCGGGAGCGCCTGGAACTGTTGCACGAGCCGACGAATGAGACGGTCGGGCAGCCGGGGGATCTT
>JAWWBG010000181.1:0-4910 GCA_033721095.1 Nitriliruptorales bacterium | reverse complement strand
GGCGACCAGGGGCGCTACGACACCGAGATCCGTCCCGGACTCACCGTGACGTGTATCGAGGAGATCCAGGCCGCCGGCGTCGAGCCCGACATCTGGAAGATCGAGGGCCTCGACGACCGCGCCGACTGCGAGCGGCTCGCCGCGACGATTCGTGCGGATGGTCGCGACAGCGTCATCGCGGTGGTGCTCGGCCGGGGCGCCGACGACGCCAAGGTCGACCACTGGCTCCAGCAGGGCGCACCCGTCGACGGCTACCGCGGCTTCGCGATCGGGCGTTCCATCTGGACCGCCGGCGTCGACGGCTGGTCATCCGGTGAGATGAGCCACGACGAGGCAGCGGCCTCCATCGCCGCCAACTACCGCCGCTTCATCGACGTCTACACCGCGGCCGCCTGACCGCGGCGAGGAGGAATCACCATGGCAGTCATCAAGACCATCGACCTCGTTGGCGTCTCGGCCGAGTCCTGGCGAGACGCCGCCCAGCAGGCGCTCGAGGAGGCCTCCAAGACCCTGCGTGGTGTCGAGGGCTTCAACGTGCTCGACACGTCGGCTGTCGTCGAGGACGGGAAGATCACCGAGTACCACACGCACGTGCGGATTCGGTTCCGCATTTCGCGGTAATTGACCTCGCGCGTCGCCGTCGTCTGCGTGACGAGCGACGGGAAGCACACGACTTCGCTCCGTTGCATGTAGTCGCTGCGTCGCGCACTTCCCGTCGCTCGCCGAAGCTGAGGTTGGCGTGCTCCGGCCTTGACCCACCCCCGGAGCCGCTCGATAGTGTGCGGCGACTCGGTGATGGAGGAGTGGGGATGGTGCGGGCGATTCCGGAGGGGCGGCACGCGATCACGCCGCACCTGGTGTGTTCACCGTGCGGTGAGGCGCTCGACTTCTACAAGCGGGCCTTTGGCGCCGAGCAGATCGGTGACGTGATGACCGGCCCGGACGGGTCGGTGGGCCATGCGGAGATGCGGATCGGCGACAGCGTCTTCATGCTGGCCGACGAGTGGCCGGGGGGACCGGCGCAGGCGCCCACGACGCTGGGTGGCTCGACGGCGGTGATGTTCCTCTACACCGAGGACGTCGACACGATGTGGGAGCAGGCGATCGCCGCGGGTGCCGAGGAAGTGATCCCGCTGGAGCTCCAGTTCTATGGCGACAAGTCCGGTCGCATCCGCGACCCGTTTGGTCACACGTGGGGCCTCGCCCAGCACGTCGAGGACGTCGACGACGAGGAGATGGACCGTCGCGTCGCCCAGTTCTACGAGGACAATCCGCCACCCACGACGGCTGACTAGAGCAGGTTGCGGCCGGCGGCCCAGGCGGTCAGCTCGTGACGGCTGGACAGTTGGAGCTTGCGCAGCACGGCGCTGACGTGGGTCTCGACGGTCTTGATCGAGATGTGGAGTCGGTTGCCGACCTCGCGGTACGTGTAGCCCCGGGCGATGTGCCGCAGCACCTCCTTCTCACGCGGCGTGAGCTGGTCGAGCTCGGGATCGGCTGCTGACGGGTCGGGGAGGTCATCGGCGAAGGCGTCGAGCACGAAGCCGGCCAGTCGTGGGGAGAACACGGCGTCACCGTCGTGCACGCGGGCGATGGCATCCACCAGGTCGTCAGGCGAGATCGTCTTGGTCACGTAGCCGCGAGCGCCAGCCCGGATCACACCGATGACATCTTCAGCCGCGTCCGACACGGACAGCGCGAGGAAGGTCACGTCGGGATTCGTGTCGTGCACGCCCTCGATCACGGCGGCCCCACCGCCACCGGGCATGTGGACGTCAAGCAGGACAACGTCCGGCTTGGTTCGCCGGATGGCCTCGATGGCCTCGTCCACGTCGCCGGCGTCCCCGACGAGGTTCACCCGCGCACCGAGCTCGGCGCGGACACCCGACCGAAACAGCTTGTGGTCGTCGACGAGGAAGACGCGCAGGTGTTCGGGGCCGGGGCTCATCGTGGGACCTCCATGACAACCTCGGTGCCTTCGCCGGGGTTTGAGTGGAGTTCGGCCGTGCCACCGAGGCGTCGCAGGCGGCCGACGATCGAGTCGGCGATGCCGCGGCCGTCGTGACCCTCGATCGACGGATCGAAGCCGTTGCCGCGGTCACGGACCCAGGCCGACAGCCTGGCCTCATCGACCTCGACGTACAGGGAAACGTCCGGGGTTCCCGCATGCTTGCCGACGTTGGTCAGGGCTTCACGAATCGCTGCAATCAGCGACGTCGCCCGCTCGTCCAGGTCGCTGTCGCCGACGATCACGGCATCGACGCGCAGCCCATGCAGGTCCTCGACCTCCTGGGCAACCTGCTCGAGAGCTGAGCGCAGGTCAACGGCGTCGCCGCTCGAGAGATCGCGACCCTCGTACAGCCAGGCGCGCAGCTCCCGCTCCTGTCGCCTGGCCAGCGTTGCCATGCGACGCGGATCATCGGAGGCGCGCTGCATCAGTGCAAAGGTCTGGAGGACGCCGTCGTGCAGGTGGGCGGCGATGCGCTCGCGTTCCTCGGCACGGACACGTTCGCGCCGCTCGGCGCCGAGGTCACGGACCACGCGGGCCAGCCACGGACCCAGCACGATGCCGGCGGCAACGGTCGTCACGGCGATCGCGATGGCCACGTCCGCCAGCGCGCTCAGCCGAACCCGATCCAACAGGACGGCCCCGAATCCGACGAGGACCAGCAGCCCGCCCGTCAGCCAGCGAAGCCAGCTCGCGAGGCGACCGGCATCACCCGGACCAGTGAACGCACTCGACCATCGAGCACGATCATCGACTGACGTCCGCGCCCACAGCAGCCCACTGCCCACCGCGGCCATGGTCGCCGGCCACATGACGGCGTCGCCCGGCCACAACCCGACATCCCGAAGCAGCAGCAGCGCGGCCACCGTGAACAGCGCCACGGCGATCGATCGTTCCGTGGTTCCCGGCCGAGTCGTCACGGGATTGTCGACGGCCTCGTCCGCCAGGACCCAGGCCAGCAGGTAGAGGATCGCGCCCATCCCGCCCGCGAGCGTCAGCAGGAGGAACCCCAGCCGCACCACCGTGGTGTCGATGCCCCATCGGTGTGCCAGGCCGCCCGCCACGCCCAGCAGCATGCGGTCGCTGGCCGAGCGAGCAAAGCGTCCGGAGCGGGTCGAGGGCATCAGGTTCATGGCGTGATGGTGGCACAGGCAGCCGTTCGTCGCTGTCGGGGCACCCCCTGAGGCGACCCCGAGATCTCAGGGTGCGACGAGGGGGTCCCCCGATGGTCGACGGCCGCGTCGACGTCCATCATTGGGGCGTGGCGCTCGTTGACGCCGCGGACCAGGACGATCATCATGACCGACAACACAACCAACACGAGCACCCTGGAGACCGAGGTCCCCGCCGACGCTGCTCCGCCACCTCCGCCCAGCGGCCGCCCCCCCTTGTCGCGGCCCGTGGACGACAAGGTCATCGGCGGCGTCGCAGCCGGCATTGCGCGCCACTTCGGGTGGGACCCGCTGCTCGTCCGTCTCGGGTTCATCGTCCTCTGCTTCGTCGGTGGCGCGGGCTTCCTCGCCTACGTCGCGGGCTGGATCATGCTCCCACGCGACACGGACGCGAACGCGACGCGCTACCAGCAGCCGACGGATCTCCAGGACCGCGGCCTCCCGTTCTGGATTGGCGTTGGCTTTTTGGCCCTGGCAACGCTGGCCCTGTTCGGCGGAGACGGCATCATCGACGCAGGCTTCGTCGTTGCGATCGCACTTGTCGCTGTCGGTGTGGCCATCTGGAAGTCGGGCGACCGCGCCGAGGCCAGCAGCCGACCACGCCCGAGCCGCCCGGCGACGGACTTCGCCGACACCGAGGAGTCCGTGGACGACGCCACGACCATGAGCCTTCCCGCAGGCCCCGCTGCGCCGGCACCACCCACGCCGGCCACCGTCGTGGCTGCCGACGACGGTCGACCAGCCGAGCCGAAGTCCTACCTGGGACGCGTGATGTTCGGCCTGTCGCTGCTGGCCGCCTC
Source organism: Nitriliruptorales bacterium (assembly GCA_033721095.1). Classification (GTDB taxonomy): domain Bacteria; phylum Actinomycetota; class Nitriliruptoria; order Nitriliruptorales; family Nitriliruptoraceae; genus JAWWBG01. The sequence goes on along the minus strand of JAWWBG010000181.1, from coordinate 930 downwards.
GATCGCCGTGGCACTCGAGCGCAGCGACACCCTCGACCTCACGGCCGCGCAGCTGCTCGGCGTACCGCTGGTCGTCATGGCCATCGGCCTCCTGATCGGCACGTGGTGGGGACGTGCTCGCTGGCTGGTCGTTCCCGCACTGCTGCTGTGCCTTGCGCTGCCAGTGGCGGCCTTCGGCGAGGACATCAACTTCACCCTCGGCGACGGGATCGGTGAGCGCTGGGTGGTCGTCGAGGACGTGGCGGACTTCGCGCCCGAGCGGCTCAGCATCGGCTCGCTCACCATCGACCTGACGGACATCGTCTTCGACAGCCCGGACCAGGTCGTCTGGCTCGAGGCGTCGGTCGGCATCGGGGAGCTCGTGATTCGGCTCCCGGACGACCCGAGCTTCGGCTGGACCATCCTCGCGACCGCGCGCAACGGGGAGATCCGGGGTGCGGACGGCGACACGGTCCAGGGTCGACGGGTGGTGCAGGAGTTCTCGCACGAACCGTCGGACGCCGTCGGGAGAATCCATCTCGAGGCGGAGGTCGGCGCGGGCGTCATCGAGCTCCTCCAGAACACAACGAGACGACCGTGACACCCCCAACAACACCCTCGAAGGAGCTGCGCATGCTGGCACATCGAACGGACCCGTTTTCGCTGGTCGCTGGCGCGATCTTCCTGGTCATCGGCGTGATCGCGACCTTTGGCGCGCTCACGTTCACGGACCTGGAGGCCGAATGGATCGGCCCGATCCTCCTCGGTGTGGTCGGCGTGGCCCTCATCGCATCGGTGCCGATTCGCAATCGGCAGGCCACGGCTGGCCCCGAGGCAGATGCGGCCGCCGAGATCGGCGAGCCCTCCGAGACCGAGGAATCCTCCGCCGACGCGTGACGGGCGCCGCGCGGCGTCCGCGCCGCGCGCCAGCGTCCGTCCCCGAGCAGTCGG
>JAWWBG010000180.1:0-4926 GCA_033721095.1 Nitriliruptorales bacterium | reverse complement strand
TCCGACGCGCTCTACCGCGAATGGGGCTACGTCGCCCTCTCCCGCGGCCGCGAAACCAACCAGCTGTATGTCCACACCGTCGACGACCCCGTCGACGGCGGACCCCACACCCGCCAGCCACGACACGACCCGGTCGCCACCACCGTCCAGCGGCTGTCGAAATCGCAGGCGGAGCAGCCGCTCTCGGACCGAGCGTCGGCCCATCAGGACCTCGAGGCTGACGCCCTGAGCCACGTCGATCGAGCCCGGGCCTTCCTGGACAGCCGAGACGTGCGGCGTCAGCAGGAACTGAGTCGACGTCGCGACGGGCTCGAACGCGAGCGGGACCGCGACCTCATGTGGCACGACCGTCACCAAGACGAGCTCGCACGCGTCGGCCGCGCCATCACTCCACGAGCCCGACGCAACCGCGCGGAGCTGACCGCAGCCGTGGCCGCCTCGCGCGAACGACTGCGGGCGCACGACCAGCTGCGCGCCAAGTTCGACCGCGAACTCGAGCAGCTCCCCACACGGGATGAGATCGACGCGGCCCGCGACCGCCTGCGTGACGCGCTCCGGCTCCTGCGCAAGGTCCGGTCCCCCAGTGAGCAGCTCGAACGGGAAGCACCGGTCCGCAGCCTCAGCCTCAGCCGTTGACGTTTTCCACAACCCACAGAAGAGGCGCTGGCAAGAACCGCGAATCCCACGAAACTGCTGTGAACCGATCAGGAGAGCGGCCATGGACGATCCATCCGCCACGGACGGAGCCGGCGCACCGTCTCGGCTGCTGTCACCACGGCAGCTCGCCGGCTATCTCGGCGTCCCAGTCGCGACGATCTACCAGTGGCGGTACCGCGGCGAGGGGCCGCCTGGTTTCAAGTTCGGCAACCACGTCCGGTATCGGTGGTCCGACGTGGAGGCCTGGATCGCCGACCATGCAGACTCACGAACGAGGAGATGAGCGATGGGTCACGTGCAGCGACGCAGACGATCCGACGGGAACGGGAACGTCCGAGTTTCCTGGCGAGCGCGTTATCGCGACCCCTCCGGCCGCGAGCGCAGCCGCACCTTCGAACGAAGGATCGACGCCGAGCGGTTCCTGACGAGTGTCGAAGGCGCCAAGCTCAAGGGCGAATGGATCGACCCCGAAGCCGGCAAGGTGACCGTCGCAGAGTTCGCGCCGCGATGGCTGCGGACCAAGGCCGGCAAGAAAGCCAAGACACGCCACGGGTACCAGGAGCTCCTGCGAGCGCGCGTGCTGCCCCGATTCGGTGACGAGCAGCTCGGGGCGATCACGCGCGAGGACGTCGACCTGTGGATCGCCGACATGATCGACGAGGGCCTGTCCGCGTCACGTATCCGCCAGTCTTTCAACGTCCTTGCGGGCGTCCTTGATCTCGCGGTTGCCTACGACCACATCATGCGAAGCCCGGCGCGTGGACGGGTTCGCGGTGGGCGCACCGGTCGCGTCGAGCTGCCCCGGATCCCTCGGTCGCGACGACGGTTCCTGTCGGCGGACGAGGTCGCCACACTTGCCGAGGCGCTGGCAGCCGCGGCGCCCCCGATCGACACGTCCTTCGGACATGCCCAACGCACGCTCGCATACGTGCTCGCCTACGGCGGCATGCGGTTCTCGGAGGTTGTCGCGCTGCGTCGCGCGGACTGTGAGCTGCTGCGCCGCCGGGTGATGATCGACGAGAATGCCGTGGAGGTGGGCGGCCAGCTCGTCTGGGACGACTACACGAAGAACGACCGGCACCACTATGCCCGGCTGCCAGCCTTCGTGTGTGATCTGCTCGGCCATCACCTCGAGCACCGCCCGAACGCCTCGGACACGCTGGTCTTCGCCGGCATCGATGGCGGCCCGCTTCGTCACAACGACTGGTACCGAACCCTGTGGCAGCCGGCCGTCCGGACGGCGGGACTGGACGGGCTGACGCCGCACGAGCTGCGACACACCGCCGCGTCCTTGCTGATCGCGGCCGGCGCCGACCCCAAGGGCGTCCAGGAGCAGCTCGGACACGCCAGCATCACGATCACCTACGACGTGTACGGGCACCTGTTCGACCAGCACCTCGACGAGGTCCTGGACCGTCTCGACGAGGCCGGACGCCAAGCTGCCGCGGCCCCCACGCGGCCCGAGGACGGCCCCGATGGTCCCGGTGACATCATCCGGCTGACCTCATGAAGCCGAAATCGGCCTCTGACGAGCCGTTTCGCGGAGGGTGAGGGATTCGAACCCTCGGTGCGACTGTCGCCGCACGACGGTTTTCAAGACCGTTCCATTCGTCCGCTCTGGCAACCCTCCAGGACACCGAGGGTAGATCCCGCTCGACGACCCGACTCGTGGGCTCGGCGCTACGGTGACGGAAGGCAGCCGTCGTGGAGCAGGTTCGATGGTTCGTGAAGTCGAGGAGACCGTCCTCCCGGGCGTGGGTCTCCAGTTCTCGTTCGTGACGTCGGACGGCAAGCGCCTGTGCGTCGTGGCGCGGCGAAGCGGTCGACACCAGGTGAGCCTGAGCCATCCCGACGACCCGGACGCGAACTACGAGGTCCTCGACCTCGACGAGTCGGATGCCCGGCAGCTCGCCGAACTGCTCGGCGGCTCCCAGGTCATCCGCGACCTCGAGGCCGTCCAGCAGCTGGGCCACGAGGTCACGATCGAGTGGATCGTTGCCGGCGCTGCGGCGGACGGCCAAACCCTCGGCGACCTCCACGTCCGCGGTGAGACCGGGGCGACCATCGTCGCGATCCTCCGCGACAACCAGCCCATCGTGAACCCGGGGCCCGAAACGCCCCTGCAGGAAGGCGACCAACTGGCCGTCCTGGGGACGCCGGCCGGGGTCGAACAGGCCACCGCGTTGTTCTCGGGCTGATGGAGGGCAGCTCGGTCCTGCTCGAGGTCGGGCTCGTCATCCTGCTGCTCTCCTTCGTGGCGCGGCTCGCCGGCCAGCTGGGCATCTCGGCCATGCCGTTGTACGTGCTGGCGGGGTTGGCGCTCGGCGAGGGCGGGATCTTCCCGGTGGCAACGGCCACCGAGTTCCTGGAGATCGGTGCCGAGATCGGCGTCGTCCTGCTCCTGCTGATGCTCGGTGTCGAGTACCGAGCCGATGAGCTCGTCGACGGCCTCCGCCGGACCGCGCCGCTGGCAACCGCCGACGTCGTGCTCAATGTCGGCATCGGCGTCGCAGCCGGCTTCATCCTCGATCTCGGATGGGTCGGCGCCGTCACGCTCGGGGGCGTCACGTACGCGTCCTCCTCGGGAATCGTGGCCAAGGCGGTGGACGAGCTGGGCTGGTTGGCCAACCGCGAGACCCCGTGGGTGCTGTCGCTGCTCGTGGCCGAGGACCTCGTGATGGCCATCCTGCTGCCGTTGCTGGCCGTGGTGCTGGTGGGCTCGATCGGCTTCAGCGTGGTGACCCAGCTGGTCGTTGCGGTCGGCGTGACCGTCATCGTGCTCACCATCGCGGTGCTCGGGGGTGAGCGGATCAGCCGCTGGCTTTACACCGACCACACCGAGGCCATGCTGCTGGGCGCGCTCGGACTGGGGCTGGTGGTCGCGGGCTTCGCCGAGCAGCTGCAGATCTCGGCCGCCGTCGGCGCGTTCCTGGTTGGCATCGCGATCTCGGGCCCGGCCCAGGAGCTGTCGCGGAACCTGCTCCGACCTTTGCGCGACCTGTTCGCAGCCCTGTTCTTCACGTTCTTCAGCCTCACGATCGACCCGCGCGACATCCCGGCGGTGCTGGTGCCGGCCCTGTTGCTTGCGCTGGTCACCGGAGCGACGAAGTACTGGCCCGTGTCGCTCGGACTGAAACGCCTCGGCATCGGTGAGCGCGGCCGCCGTCGCGCCGGGCTCCTCATGCTGCCACGGGGTGAGTTCTCGATCGTCGTGGCCGAGCTGGGCGTCGCCAGTGGGGCCCACCACCGGCTCGGACCGTTGGCGGCCACCTACGTGCTGATCCTGTCGATCGCTGCGCCAGTCCTGCTGCGCCTGGCCTCGCCCAGCCGACTGCGCCCTCGTCTGCTGCCCATGCCCTGACGCGGTTCGGCCGGTTCGGGCGGTCGCCGCTCCGGGTCGTCGTCACTCGCGGGCGTCGAGTTCACGCCGTCGGCGTGCCTCACGCGCGGCGTACAGGGCCGGCAGGTCAGCCAGGTCCTTCGGCCGGCCGAGCGCCTCCTTTGACGCGATGACCGCCTCGAGGTTCAGCACGCGGATCGCGAGGTCACCAACCCAAATCTCGACCGTTGCGACGTCCTCGAAGCCCCCGATGCCCACGGCGGTCGGCACGACGTCCAAGGGTCCCGCGTCGGTCACGAATCGCTGCGACTGCCAACCCAGAAAGTCGGCGCCTTCGAGCTCGACCCACTGCCCGCTCGCACGGCGGCGTGCATGCAGCTCGTTCAGCGCCCCAGCCAGCCGGTCCGCATTGTCGAGATCGCGCCTCGGCATGACGTCGAGGTCGACGGTCACCGCCGGGCTCCCTTGGAGAAACGCCGCAGTCGCACCAATGACGACGAAGTCGACATCGTGGGCAGCAAGTGTCCGGAGCAGGCGTTCCGGATCGAAGTCGGTCATGAAGCCCTCGTGGACCGGAGTCGCGACCAGTTCGCGAGGGCCTGCAGCCGCGCCGCCGGTTCGAGATCGAGGACCTCGAGTGCCAGCTCGACGTCGTGCTCATCCACGGTTGGTTCGTGCACGAGGCGCAGCTGTCGGCCGCAGGCGACAAGCAGCCGTTCCAGGGTTGCGAGGCTGGGAGCAGTGACTCCCGACTCATACCGGGCGATCGCCGACTGTGACGTTCCCGCTCGCGCCGCCAGGGAACGTTGGGACAACCCAGCCAGGCGGCGGGCCTCCAGCAGCACGTTCGCTTCGTCCATGCATCCATGATACCTGAACGGGTATCATGGAGCGAAGAGGACCTCGCGACCGAGGTGCGGCACCAGCGC
>JAWWBG010000179.1:0-4927 GCA_033721095.1 Nitriliruptorales bacterium | reverse complement strand
CATGGACCTGTCCTTCACCGACGAGCAGACCTTCCTCCGCGATGCCGTCCGCGATGTCTGCGCCAAGCACTGCGACCCCGAGGCGATCCGTGCGCTCGAGGACGACCCGGTTGGCTGGTCGCAGGACTTCTGGCAGGAGCTCGCCTCGATGGACCTGCTGGGGCTGAGCCTGCCGGCCGAGCACGGCGGCTCCGGCATGGGCCTGCTCGAGTCGGTCATCGTGGCCGAGGAGCTCGGCCGGGCCATCGCGCCCAGCCCGTGGTTTCCGTCCGTCGTGGTCGGCGGGGGACTGCTGGCTGCGATGGGATCCGCCGATCAGCAGGCCCAGTGGCTGCCGGCCGTCGCGAAGGGCGAGGCCATCCTCACCCTCGCGTGGCTCGAACCCAACAACACCGATGGCCCGACCGGCGTCCAGCTCGAGGGCAAGATCGACGGGGACGCGATCACGTTGTCCGGCACGAAGATCATGGTGCCGTTCGCCAACAGCGCCGACCGCCTCCTCGTCCTCGCCCGCACGGGCACCGGCGACACCGACATCACCCTGCTCATGGTCGATCCGACGGTCGACGGCATCGAGCTCGAGCACACGCTGACCGCGGGCCGCGGCGCCGAGCACGAGGTTCGGTTCTCGGACGTGACGGTCGGCGGCGACGCCGTCGTCGGCGCGCTCAACGGCGGCTGGGCAGGCTTCGTGGACGCCATGGATGGCGCGCTCATCGTGGCCGCCGGGCTCGCCAACGGCGGCGCCGAGAAGGTGCTCGAGATGACCGTCGAGTACGCAAAGGAACGGGTGCAGTTCGGCGTGCCGATCGGCAACTTCCAGGGCGTGTCCCACCCGATCGCGGACATCGCGACGGAGATCGAGGGGTCGAAGACCCTCAGCTACGAAGCGGCCTGGGCCGCGACCGACCAGGGTGGGGCGGGGGCGTTGGCCGCCATGGCCAAGCAGTACGCCGCCGACGTGTTTCGCCGCGCCACGCGCGTGGGGCACCAGGTGTTCGGCGGCATCGGCTTCACGAACGCCATCGACATGCAGCTGTACTTCCGGCGCGCCAAGCAGCTCGAGCTGTCGTGGTTCGAACCGCGCACGCTCGCCGAGCGCGTCGCTGCGGCCGAGCTCGACGCACCCGAGCCCCTCGTGACCATCGACGCAGGCGTCTGACCGCACCGCGAACGCACCGCAACACACCGCGCCAAGGAGCACACCATGGAGTTCGGCATCTTCGTCCAGGGCCATGTCCCGGCCTCCCTCATGGAGGACGACGCCGACGGGACCGTCGAGCACCGACGGATCCTCAACGACGTGACCGTGCTCGAGGCTGCTGATCGCTCCAACTGGAAGTACTGCTGGGCCACCGAGCACCACTTCCTGCACGAGTACTCGCACCTGTCGGCCAACGAGGTGTTCCTCGCCTACGTCGCCGGCCGCACGAGGAACATCCACGTCGGGTCCGGCATCATCAACATCACCCCACCCGTCAACCACCCCGCCCGAGTCGCCGAGCGCGTCGCGCTGCTCGATCACCTGTCGGACCGCCGGTTCGAGTTCGGCACGGGGCGCGGTTCCTCCACCACCGAGCAGGGCGGCTTCGGGATCGAGGATCCCGACCTGACCCGCGACATGTTCGACGAGGCGTTGCCAGAGATCGTGCGCATGTGGCAGACCGACGACTACTCGTTCGACGGGCGCTTCTTCACGATGCCGTCGCGCAACGTGCTCCCCAAGCCCAACGGCCGCTCGCATCCACCCCTGTGGGTCGCGGCCGGCAACCCGGGCACGTTCGAGAAGGCCGCCCGCATGGGCCTCGGTGTCCTGTGCTTCGCCCACGGCACACCCGAGAAGCTCGCGCCACTCATCGAGATCTACAAGAAGGCCATCGAGGACGCCGAACCCGTGGGCGACTACGTCAACGACAACATCGCCTGCGTCTCGAACATGGTGTGTCTGGAAGACGGCAATGCCGCGCGTGACTGGGCCACGAAGATGGGCGGGGGACGGCTCCAGTCACTGGTCTTCCGCTATCTCGACACGTTCCCGAAGCCTGAGTACGTGCCGGACTGGCCGACGGTGATTCCCGAGCCGACGCTCGAGCAGGTTCAGATCGCCATCGACACCGGCCTGGCGATCGTCGGGACACCCGAGGAGTGCGTCGCAGGGGTGCAGCGCTACGTCGACATCGGCGCCGACCAGCTGATCATGTCGCCCTCGGCGACGACGCTGCCAACGGAGGTCGCAATCGAGGTCACCGAGACGTTCGGCAAGCACGTGATCCCCTCCTTCGACACCGACCCGGTGCACTCGACCACGCGCTACCGCGAGGCGTTCGAAGCCTCGCTGTGAGCCGCGGCGCGACGCCGTCGCTCGATCGTCGCGACGATGGCTCCGGCGATCAGCGCGCCGATGAGGTTGTGCACCATGTCCCAGCTGGCGTTCGAGTAGCTGCCGACCACGGACTCGGGCACCTGGCCGTCGACGAAGAACTCGGCGACCTCATTGAGCGCCCCGAACCCGTTGGCAACCATGATCGCCAGGGCCGTCATCACCCAGATCGGGGCGTCCTTTCGCATCACCATCTGCACGAAGTGCCAGCCGAGGACGACGAGCACCGCGCCGCCCCATGCGTGCACGAGTCGGTCGACCTTGACGTACGGCTCCCAGATCCAGGTCTCGTACAACGCGTAGGCGCCGGGTGTGGGGGAGGGCGCCAGGCCCCCCGCGGCATGCAGGACCGCCAACGACACAATGCTCCACACGACCAGACGATCGAACCGGGCCAGCTGGTGGACAACGCAGAACAACGGGACGAACAGCGCGAACAGCAGCAGGTACGGCAACCAGCGGTCGCTGTCCTCGGCGAGGTTCCAGGCGAACATGGCGCCAACGCCGACGCCGAACGTCGTGGCCGGGCCTGGAAACTCGCGCACCGTCTGGACGATCGCTGGGCCGGGCCAGAGGGATCGACGGTCGAGATCCGGGGTGGCCCCACTGGCGGTCACGAGCAATCCGAAACGGCGACGGTCAACGGCGGCGGCAGCCTACGACCCGACACCCGACAGGCCGCGAGATGAAGATCGGACTCCAGCTCCCCGTCCAGGCCCAGTCGACGGTCATGGCAATGCCATGGGAACCCGGCGGCGACGTCGAGGACATCGTCGCCGTCGCACGAGCCGCCGACAGCGCAGGCTTCGCGCACATTGCCGTGTGCGATCACGTCGCGATCTCCCGCGCGGCCGCCGAGACCATGCGGACCGAGTGGTGGGAGCCCTTCACGCTGCTGGGATTCCTCGCCGCCGCGACCGAGCACGTCCGGTTGCTGACCCATGTGCACGTCCCGGCACTGCGGCACCCGCTCGTGACGGCGAAGTCGCTGGCCACCCTCGACCGACTTTCGGGCGGACGGGCGATCCTCGGTGTCGGCACCGGCCACCTCGAAGCCGAGTTCGCGGCCGTCGGCGCCGACTTCCCAAACCGAGGCCGCGTGACCGACGAGGCCATCGACGTCATCCGGCTGGCCATGACCGACGAGTGGGTGAGCTATGAGGGCGCCCACGTGCGTGTCGACGACATGGGCATCCGGCCGCGACCCGTCCAGGAACCGGTGCCGATCTGGGTGGGTGGCTCCTCGGGACCCGCGCGCCGCCGAGCCGCCGAGCGCGGCGACGGCTGGCTGCCGCAGGGCACCAGGCGCGCCGACATGCCCCGGATGATCGAGGACATCCTCCACCAGCGTGAATCGGCTGGCAGCACGACGCCGTTCGCCATGGGCGCCACGCACGAGCCCATGTACCTCGGCCCAGCAGACCTTCCCCTGCCGCCCAGCGTCATGCAGGGCTCCACCGACGAGCTGGTGGCCAGCTTCAAGGAGCTCGAGGAACTGGGCTGCAGCCATGCCATGGCGTTCTTCGTCTCGATGTCGGCCGACGATCTGGTCGAACAGGTCCAGCGGTTCGGCGAGGAGGTCCTGCCACACCTGTGACACGTCGAGGACCGTCGGCTGGCTCAGGCCACGGGCGCGGGGGAGTCCAGGGGCAGGCCGGCGAGCCCGTGCCAGGCCAGCTGCGACAGCAGCTCGGCGACCTCGTCCAACGGTGGCTGCGCCTCGGCGTGCAACCACCAGTCGCTGACCTGCCGCACCATCCCCACCAGGGCATGCGCAAAGGGCTCGGCCTGGGCGGCGTCGACGCCGTGACGCTGGAACTGCACCGCGAGGACGAACATCAGCCGCAGGATCAGCTTGGAGGCGAAATCCTCGACCGTGCGCCGTGCACCCTGGCGGGCCTCGTCCAACAGGAAGCGGTAGATCTCGGGGTGCTCGTCGATGAAGCCGAGGTAGGCGCGGATCGTTGCCTCGACCTGCTCGCGCGGGTCGTTGGTGGCCGTGAGGGCTGACTCGAGTCCCTCGCCCAGCCGGTTGACCCACCGCTCCGCGAGCGCGTCCGCGACGCCGTCCTTCGAGCCGAAATGCTTGTAGAGGATCGGCTTGGTCACCCCGGCCGCCGTCGCCATGGACTCCATCGACGCCGAGGGCCCCTCCGCGCGCAGCGCGGTCTCGACGGCGTCGAGCAGCTGGGCGCGCCGCTGCTCGCGTTCCGCGGGCGTTCGCTGGCGCCGTCGGCGTCGAGCCATGACTTGCATTCCTCCAAGGGGTTACCTATAGTAACTGTTACTTGCGGTAACTGTCAGCAGCCCGGACTGCTCCCGACGCGATCGACCGACGAGGTACGCGCATGGACTTTGGCTTCACCGAGGAACAACAGCAGCTCATCGACTGGGCCCACGACTTCGCCGAGCGCGAGATCCGGCCCGTCGCCGCCAAGTACGACGAGACCGAGGAGTTTCCCTGGCCGGTCGTCAAGAAGGCGGCCGAGGCCGGCCTGTACGGCCTCGAGATGTACCTGACCCACCAGGCCGAGCCCCTCAAGATGT
>JAWWBG010000178.1:0-5014 GCA_033721095.1 Nitriliruptorales bacterium | reverse complement strand
TCCTGCGACTGGTCGCGAGGACCCAACGCTCGTTCGAGAACCGCGATGCGACCCTGGCCCTCGTTGCTCCCTTCGGGTTGCTGCTGCTGCCCGTCGCCTGGACCGTGATGACGTGGCTCGGCTACGCCATGTGGTTCTGGGCAGCCGGTGTCGACCACTTCGCGGACGCGCTGACCATCAGCGGCTCGTCCCTGTTCACGTTGGGGTTCTCGGTTCCGCACGGCGCGGTCCAGACCGGCCTGAGCTTCACCGAGGCGATGTTCGGCCTGGGACTGATCGCCCTGCTGATTGCCTACCTCCCGTCGATGTACTCAGCCTTTGCTCGCCGCGAGTCATCGGTCGCGATGTTGGCCGTCCGTGCCGGCGACCCGCCCACGGCCGTCGAAATGCTCACCAGGTTCCACCGCATCGGCTGGCTCGACCAGCTCGACCCGTTCTGGGCACATTGGGAGGAATGGTTCGCCGACATCGACGAGTCGCACACCTCGCTCGGGGCACTCATCTTCTTCCGGTCACCGGTGCGTACCCGGTCGTGGGTCACGGCGGCCGGCACGGTCCTCGATGCGGCCAGCCTCCAGGTCAGCACACTCCAGGGCGGCAACTCGCCGCAGGCGCAGGTGTGCATCCGGGCCGGCTTCGTGGCGCTCCGGCGCATCTGCGACCTCGTCGGGATCGAATACGACCCCGACCCCCAACAAGGGGATCCGATCTCCATCAGCCGCGAGGAGTACGACGAGGTTTGCGCCCAGCTGGAGGCCAACGGGCTGACGCTGGTGGCCGACCGCGACCAGGCGTGGATCGACTACGCCGGGTGGCGGGTGAACTACGACACCGTGTTGCTGGCGCTGGCGGCCCTCGTGACGGCGCCGTTCACCCCGTGGACGTCGGACCGTTCACCGGTCGGCGGGTTCAACAGCCGCCTGCTGACCGGCCCGCACATCAGGTAGCGGCGACCGTTCAGGCGGCAGCTTGCCGGACGCTCCGATGGCGGCGGAGCCGCAGCGAGTTCAGCACGACGAACACCGATGACAGGCCCATCGCCGCGGCAGCGATCATGGGCGTGAGCAGACCGACAGCGGCCAGCGGGATGGCCGCGACGTTGTAGCCGAAGGCCCAGAACAGGTTGCCGCGAATCGTCCGCAGCGTTCGCCGAGACAGCTCGATGACGTCCACGACAGCCAACAGGTCGCTGCCAACCAGCGTCACGTCGGCGGCCTCGACCGCGATGTCGGTCCCCGACCCCATCGCAATCCCGAGGTCGGCCTCGCTGAGCGCGGCCGCGTCGTTGATCCCGTCGCCGACCATCGCCACCCGGCGGCCCTCTTCGCGCAGCCGGCGCACGACCGCGACCTTCTGCTCGGGCAGCACGCCAGCCTCGACGTGCTCGATGCCAACCTCGCGTGCGATCGTCCTCGCGGGCGCTTCGGCATCGCCCGTCACCAGCAGGACCTCGTGCTGGTCGCGAAGTCGCCGGACGGCATCCACGGCGTCGTGCTTGATGCCATCGGCCAGGACGGCGATGCCGGTCACCTCACCGTCCACGCTCAGCCACACCGTCGTGTGCCCGGCGGCCATCGCCCTGTCCGCGACCTGGCGGAGGCCCGAGGGCGTCGTCGAGACACTGTCCGCCGCCCCGGCCATCGGCAGCGAACGCGCGGCACCGACCACGGCCGCACCTCCGACCACGAACGCCTCCGAACCCAGCAGGACACGGCGGCCGTCCACGATGGCGGTGACGCCACGACCAGGCGTCTCCTCCGAGGTGTCGGCGGGGATCCTCGGCGGAGCCAGGCCCTCGGCGATCGCTCGTGCCAACGGATGGCTCGACGTGCTGGCCGCGGCGGCCATCAACTGTTCGACGTCATCGGTCGTGCCAGCCGTCTCGACCAGCCGAACGCGACCCGTCGTGGCGGTGCCCGTCTTGTCGAGGACGATCGTGTCGATTCCCTCGGCACGCTCGAGCGCCTCGGCGCCGCGAATCAGGACTCCCATCGTGGCTCCCCGACCGGTCCCCACCATGAGGGCGGTCGGCGTCGCGAGACCGAGCGCACACGGGCACGCGATGACGAGGACCGCCACCGCACGCGTCGCCGCCTCGGTGACATCGACCCCGAGGCCCAGCGAAACAACGAACGTGAGCGCAGCCACGACGAGCACGGCGGGGACGAACACGGCGCTGACCCGGTCGACCAGCGCCTGCACGGGCGCGCGGCCCGACTGTGCCTGGGCGACCAGCTCGACGATGCGCGCAAGGACGGTGTCGCTGCCGACGCGCGTCGCGCGGACGGCCAGCCGGCCGGGGCCGTTGACCGTCCCTCCGACGACGAGGCTGCCCGGCTCCACCTCGACTGGCACGGGCTCGCCGGTCACCATGGATGCGTCGATCGTCGAGGTGCCCTCGACGACCTCGCCGTCCGTGCCGACCCGCTGACCGGGACGAACGAGGAAGACGTCTCCCGGCTCGATCGCACCGGCCGGCACGGTTCGCCCGTCCACGGTCTCGACTTCGTCGGGCGCGAGGTCGAGCAGCTGACGCAGCGCCTGCGAGGTTCGGCCGCGGGCCCGATGCTCCAGCAGCCGACCGAGCAGGATCACCGTGACGATCACGGCGGCCGTCTCGAAGTAGACCGGCCGGTCGGTGAGCATGGCGATGACCGACCAGGTCCAGGTCACGCTCGTGCCGAGGCTGACCAGCGTGTCCATGGTGACCAGGCCGTGGCGCAGGTTCCGGACGGCGTTGCGGTGGAACTGCCAGCCGGTCCACCACACGACCGGGGTGGCCAGCACCGCCATGACCCACTCGGCGCCGGCGAACGACCAGCCGGGAACCATGGCCAACAGGAACAGCGGGAGGGTGAAGGCGGCGGCCCAGCCCGTCGCGCGGCGCAGCTGTCGCGTGCGCTGCTCGTGGATCTGCTGGTCGTCGACGGCTTCGAGGGGGATGCCGTAGCCGATCGCCTCGACGGCCTCCCGCATCTGCTCGATGGAGGTCCGGCTGGCGTCGAATCGGACGGCTGCCCGTGACGTCGCGAAGTTCACGGACGATTCGCGGACGCCGTCGAGGCCGGCGAGCGTTCGCTGCACGCGCGTGGAGCACGCCGAGCACGTCATGCCGGTCACCGGCACGACCAACGTGCGGCTGTCCTCGTCGACAACCGCAGGGTCCGCCAGGGCGGTGGGGGAATCGGTCACGTCGAGGTCTCGCGGCGGTCTGGCGTTGTCGTGAGCACGGTATGGCTTCCAGTCGCTGGAAGGTCAAGGGTGTCGTCATCCTCAGCGGGCTCGCTGCGACGGTCGAAGGCATCGAGGGCAACGGTCACCGTGTCGTGGGTGTCCTCGATCGCCACGCGCAGTCGCCAGCCGGGCTCGTCGGACTCGGTGGTCCAGGTCCAGAAGCGCAGCTCCTCGAGCTCGTATTCCAGCTCGTCCGGGTCGACGGGCCAGTCGAGGCCAGTGGCCTCCGCAGCCACCCACCACGCTGCTGAACGGCCAGCCGCCATCCCCCGCCGAAGGGCGTGCGCGGCCCCGGAAGCCGCTGCCCACGCGATGGCACCGAGGGCCTCGGGGACCGTCAACGGCACCAGCCGGGCGCGCCCGGCGGCGAGGGCACCAACGGCGTGATCCGCGCCGCCCTCGACCGTCGCGGCGACGATCTCACCGGTCGATTGGGCCTGCCAGTGCTCGACGGCGTCGAGGAGCGCCTGCTGGAGCTCGGGCGCGTCGGCCGGCCGTCCGACGGCGTCGCCCGCGGGTCGGCCGGCGGCGGCATCCGGTGCCGCCGGGCCGGATGCCAGCAGCTCGTCGGGTCGATAGATCGGGAGGGCGTAGTCGGGCTCGAAGGGCTGGAGCACACCGGGAACGCCGACGTCCTCGAGTCCGGCCCGGTCGTCGCCTCGGAGATCCTCGCCGCGCAGGACGCGCTCCTGGGCGACGACAGCAGCACTCGCGGGATCCTCGAGATGCTCGGCCAGCTCGGCCCAGGCGTGGTGCTGGGCGACGACCTCGGTCAATGGGCCGAGGGCGAACCGTGCGGCACCCGACCGAACCACCGACGCGGCCAGCGGGCCGGGTGCATCCAGCGCCATGCGGTACTCGGCGTACTGGGCCGCGCCCCAGAGCTGCTTGCCCGTCAGCTCCGCCGCCTCGTGGCACCGATCCCGGAGCACGAGCAGCTCGTCCCAACGGCCGGCGCCGGCCAGCCGGTCGGCGTGCCGGACCAGGCCGTCGAGATCACCCATCGACAGCAGGTCGGCCAGTGATGCGTCTGCCACACGCCCTCCCAGGAGCAAGGGGAGGCTACGGCCGGGCCTACGCTGGGCGGCCGCGTGGTGGAAGGCTCACGGTGACCGACGAGGCGTACGACTACGGGCGGCTGCTGGTTCTCCAGCACGTGGACTGGGCCGGTCCCGGCAGTCTCCTCGAGACGTTGGATGCGCGCGCGAACCGGCGCCCCTGGGACCTCGTGGACACGCCGACCCGGGGGGTGCCGGATCTGACCGCCGACGTCCGGGGGATCCTCGTCCTCGGCGGCCCCATGAGCGTCCACGACGACGAGCCCTGGCTCGCACCGGAAAAGGCCCTGCTGGCCGAGGCCGTCGACGCCGGCGTTCCGGTCTTCGGGATCTGCCTGGGGACGCAGCTGTTGGCCGAGGCCACCGGCGGGGCGGTCACCAGGCGCGACCAACCTGCGCTGGGCTTCGCGGACCTGTCGCGTACCGACGAGGCACACGACGACGAGATCTTCGCCGGCTGGGTCGACGGATCACTCGGCTTCTTCAGCCACGAATGGGAGGTCGGCACGCTGCCACCGGGGGCGGTGCCGATGCTCACCGGCCACAACGGCGCCGTACCGGCCTACCGCATGGCCGACGGACTGTCCTACGGCGTCCAGTTCCACGCCGAGATCACGCCCGACACGCTGGCCGGCTGGATGGAACGCGAGCGCGGCCAACGCATGGCTGCTGCCGTCGGCCGAACACCCGAGGACCTCGTGGACGAGGTCCGTCGTCGCGAC
>JAWWBG010000177.1:0-5059 GCA_033721095.1 Nitriliruptorales bacterium | reverse complement strand
GTGGAACTCCTCCTCCACCATCTCCCGAGCCAGCTTGGCGACCTGCTGGTAGGCCCCCATGAAGGTGACGAAGCGGACGCCGGCTTCCTTCATCTTGCGGATGCTGGTCTTGTACGAGATGGCCGCCAGGTCGACCGGCTCGTAGAGGTCCCACGAGTAGCCGATCGTCTCGGACGCGCGCCGGATCAGGTCGGTCTGGGCGCGCGTCGTGTTGTTGTCGACGAACACGTACGCCGAATGGGCGATCGCGTCCGGGAACTGCCGCTTCCAGTAGTTGAGCTCCGTCATGCCGACGAGGTTGGGCTTCATCGAGTCGGTCGAGAACACGCCGTCGACGACCTGGGCTTCGGGGTTGGTGGTCGCGGTGCGCAGGTCCGGGAATCCGCCGGGGCAGTCGCGAATCGGCGCGACGATGCCCTCGTCGAACGCCGACATGGACGCCGCCGCCATGAAGGCGCTGTTGCACAGTTCGGTGTAGGCGCTGAAGTTGCCGTTTCGGGTCAGCTGCGTGTCCATGGGCACGAGCCGGACCTGGCGTCCCCAGATCGTCCCGACCGTCGTGTTGAAGTACAGCTCCCAGGCCTGGGCGGCCTTCTGGACGTCGGCGAACAGCCCGGCGACGGCGCCCGTGATGTCGGCGACATTGCCGATCAGGATCTCGCTTTCGGTGACGCCCACGTCCGTTGCCCCACCGTTGCCGCCGGGAGGAGCAAAGCGCGTCTCGATGGCGCCCTCGGCGACACCAGCGGCGATCTCGGTAGCGGCAGCCGTCGGAGCATCGGCGGGCGCGGCCGGCCCGGCTGCCGGCGCCGGCTGGTCGGCTGGCCGATTGACACCGTCGGTGCCACCCGTGGTCCGTGGACGCTGCTGGCTCGAGCTGTTTGCTGGTTGTCCCGCGACCGTTGGGGCCGGCGCCTGCGCCGCGGCCAGCGATCCGGCCCTGGCCTCTTCGATCAACGCGATGTCCGACCGGTTCCCACAAGCCATTGCCACCAGGGACAGGGCGAGGGCCGCGCCCACCGAGCGAACGAGTGGCTTCACGGTCGCGCCCGGACGATCGACGGCACGACGAACCGTTCCAGGAACAGCCGGGTCTGTTCCGGATCGGTGGACCATTCGTTCGTCCCCGTGATCAGCATGAGGCCAACGTGCACCAGCCAGCGAGCGACCTCGTTCAGTTCGACGTCGTCGCGAAGATCCCTGCGCTGCTCGGGCGTGAGCAGCTCGAGGACGTCGAGGAGCACGACGTGGGCGATCTCGGCAACCGTGCCGGTCCCGCGGATCAACGACTCGACCACGTCACGGTCGTGGCCCACGAACAGGGCGTTGAGGCCGGGTTCACGGCCCATCCTCACGACGTCGGCCATCGTCTCGACGATCAGGTCGGCGAGGGGCAGCTCATCGAGCTCGACGACTCGGTGACGCAGGGTCTCGCCGAACGCCTGGGCTGCACGCCCGACGACGCCGAGGATCATCTCGTCGCGGTTGTCGAAGGCTCGGTAGACGGTGCTCCTGGAGACGCCGGCTTCGGCGGCAACGGCCTCGACCGTGGCGCCGTCGATGCCGGCGCCGGCGATCACCAGCTCGGCCGCGTCCAGCAGGTGTTCACGCATCTGCCGCTGGGAACGTCCACCGCCGCGTGGCCTCCCGACGCGGGTGGACTCAGGCACCGACGGCCTGCTGACCGCGTCCGCCACGCGGCTCCCATTGCTCCACGGCCCGGTCGAGGTTCTTGCGCCCCAGGCCGTACTGGAACGTCGAGTAGGGAATGCCGTCGGGATGTGCCACTGCCGTCGGCAGGATGCCCAACTGCTGGCGAACATCGTCGATGTCCTGCCCAAGCAGCTCCTCCCATGGCGCGATGGTCAGTTGCGTCGCAGCCCGTCCCCGCGCCTCCGCCTCGCGGAGGAAGGCGCGCATGCGCCGACGACCCACGCCCCCGTGGAACAGGCGGAAGATCCACGTGAGGATCCGCGGCCCAAGCGCCGGGATCTGGGCGTAGGTGAAGGCAACGTTGCCGCCCTCGCCGGCGTAGTCGGGCCCGTAGTCGTTGAGGACGTGCCACAGATCGTGCATCTGGAGTCCGCGCGCCATCAGCCAGGCGGTGTCCTCGTCCCAGCCCAGGCGCTCCCCCATCGCGGGGATGTTGTGGATCTCCTCGAAGACCTTGGCATCGAAGCGATACAGGTCGGTGAAGTCGAGGTAGGCAGCCGCCAGGCTGTTCGGCGGGAGGGTCGCCAGCGCCTCACGGTCCGCGAGCATTCCGGGAAGGTCGGGCTTCTCGGCCAGCAGTCGACGGCCTTCCTCGGTCGCGACGAAGCGCTGGAACTCGCGCTCGAGCGCAGGACCGCTGACGGCACACGTGAACTCCATCAGCTCAGCGACTCGGCGCGTCGGAATCAGCAGCGCGGACGACGTCGCGACGGCGCGCTTCCAGTTGCGTCGGATGGGCCTGTGCTCGGCAGTGGTCGTCGTCATGACCATTCCCCTCGTGGATGAATGAAACATTAGTTGAAGATCTGTTTCATTTCAAGTCTCGGAGGGGCACCCGACAACGAGCCGGCGATTGGCGGCCGAGCAGGGACGCGGAGACCGGAGGCCGAATAGGGTTCCACCGCCTCTGCGAACGGGAGCGCAGATGGGAGTCCAGGCATGACACGTGCGAGGGTCGGGCTGTACGGGCCCCTGTTGCTGTTCGTCCTCGTGCAGGCGCTCATCGTTGTCGGTGCCCCCTCGCGTGCGCCGGGACAGCTGGAGGTCGGCGCGGCGCCGGACCCGATCGCGACACAGGCGCCTGGCGACACGGATGACGGCGAGCCAGGCACCGGCGCGACAGCGGGCACCGAGGCGCCCGGTCCGGGCTCTCCGACGGGCTCCGGGGCGACCCCGGGTGGCGGGGGCGGTGTCGGGCCGACGACGGGGCCAACGAGCGGCCCGACGTCGGGGCCCGGTGGCGGGGGCGACACCAGTCACTGTTCGCCGGACGGACGCCAGACCGCCATCCTCTACTACGCGCCGCCCTGCGCACCGAAGTGGGAGGGTGGCGACAACGGAGGGGCCACGTGGCAGGGGGTGACGGCCGACACCGTCACCGTGGCCGTGTTCCAGGAGCAGCGCAACGAGGCCGTCACGCAGATCCTCGCCGCCGAGGGGCTGCGCGAGAGCCGCGCCGCCGAGGACGACTACACGGCCGTGTTCGAGGACTTCCTCAACGAGCACTTCGAGTTCTACGGGCGCCGCCTGGAACTGGTCCCGTTCCCGGCGCCCTCATGCCCCGAGACCCCACCGGAACCTGCGCCCTGCACGGCCGAGGCCAACCGCCTGATCCAGGAGGTCAAGCCCTTCGCCGTCATCTGGCCGGTGCCGACCTATCCCGAGATCTTCGACATCTTCGCGGCCAACGGCGTCATCTCGCTGGGTGGCTGGCATCACGACAACAGCTACTTCGCCGGACGCCGTCCCTTCCGCTGGGACGTCCTGATGGACGGGACCCGGACGGCAGAGCTCGTCGGGGAGTACTACTGCAAGAAGATGGCCGGCCAGATGGCCACGCACACCGGCCGCGTGATCCACCGCGACATCGGACTGCGCGGCCAGGTCCCACGACGGCTCGGGATCCTCACCCCGGAAAGCGACGCCCACGAGCGCGCAGCCAAGCGCCTGGCCGAGGTCGTGGCCGGATGCGGCGATCCGCAACCACCGGAGATCGTCCTCTACTCCCAGAACATCGTCACGGCGACGCAGCAGGCCTCGGCCAACACGCAGGCGTTCATCGCCGCGGACGTGACGACCATCGTGTGCCTGTGCGACCCGATCGCGCCGGTGTTCCGCACCACGAACATGACCCGCAACGAGTACTTCCCGGAGAACCTGATCGCCGGTTCCGGCCTCCTTGACTTCGACAAGATCGGCCGCCTCTACGACAAGGCACAGATGGCCCACGCATTCGGGCCCAGCCATCTCCAGGTCCAGCCACCCCACAGCCAGTCCGACGCCTCCATCGTGTGGCGGGACCAGGGGCGCAGCGGCGATGCCTGCGGTTCCTGCAACCTGCCCGCGTCGTACTACCAGCTGATCGGAACGATGATCCAGGTGGCTGGCCCGCACCTCGATCCCTTCACGGTCGAACGCGGGATGTTGGCGCTTCCCGACCGTGGTGGTTGGGCGGAGTCGGGACGTGACCCGACGAAGGTGCTCGCACGCTTCGGATCCGGTGACCACACGCTCGTCTCGGACGCGAAGATCGTCTACTGGAGCAACACCGCCTCCAGCACCATCGACAACCGACCCGGCTCATGGGTGCCACTGGACGGGGGCCGTCGCTGGACGCCGGGAACGTTCACCAGCGACTTCCGGATCCCCGTGCCAGCCTCGTGACCGCGGCGACGCCGGCTGCCCAGCCGGACCCGGCCGAACTCGTGCGGTCGGCCTGGGCGCACCCCGTGGGCGGGCTCGCCATCCGGGCAGCGCTGGCCTGGGTCATCGGGATCGAGCTGGCCATCCAGCTGATGTTCGGGCAGGTCGACCTTCCCTTCGTCGACGTGGCGGCGCTCGAAGTCGGCTTCGGACCACGCCCCATCCCCCGCGGCATCTTCCTCGAGGGTGCGGTCCTGGGTGCCCTCTACGCCTTCGTCGGGATGGGCCTGATCCTCGTCCATCGGGCCAATCGGATCATCAACTTCGCGCAGGCACAACTGGGTGCCGTGCCTGCAGTCATTGCACTGCTCCTCATCGCGCGGCAGGGCGTCAACTACTGGCTCGTCCTGCCGATCGTGGTGTTCGGCGGAGCCATGCTGGGCGCGGCGACCGAAGTCACCCTCGTCCGGCGGTTCAAGGACGCGTCGCGGCTCGTGCTGACCGTCGCCACCATCGGCCTCGGGTTCCTCCTGCTGGTGCTCGAGTTCTACGTCAAGGTCTGGTTGCCGGGTGAGACCCGGCTCATCGCCGAGTTCCCGACCCCCTTCGCCGGCTTCACGTTCGACGTCGGCATCACGCGGTTCTTCGGCGACCACGTTGCCGCCGTCGTCGTTGCCGCCGGTGCTGCCGTGGCGTTGGGAGC
>JAWWBG010000176.1:0-5068 GCA_033721095.1 Nitriliruptorales bacterium | reverse complement strand
CCGGAGCTCGTCGATGTCGTCGCGAGGCACGGGTGCGCGCCACTGGCGCGGGGCGCTGAGATGGAGCTGGGCGGCATCGCCGCCTCGTGCCGCCATCCCCTCGAGCGGGTTGGCGGCAGGAACGTGCGAACCGACTCGACTCATCGGGACCGGCGCCGGATGACGCCCCATCGACCTCTGGCGCGGACGACCGGATTCGAACCGGCGACCCTCACCTTGGCAAGGTGATGCTCTACCAACTGAGCCACGTCCGCGAGGCTGGCGAAGGTAACCAAGGGCTCACGAGGCGGGCAACGTGGTCAGGCCGTCCCCGGGCGAATGGGCGCGGTTTCACCGGGCGAGCGAACGCCGGTCGACCCGAACCCGCCCTCGCCGCGGACCGAGTCGTCCAGTGACTCGCGCAGAACGACCCGTGCATGGGCAACCGGTTGGATGAGCAGTTGGGCCACCCGGTCCCCCGGCGCGATCGAGACGGGTTCGGCACCGAGGTTCACGAGCAGCACCTTGAGCTCACCCCGGTAGCCGGCATCGATGGTCCCGGGCGCGTTGGCCACTGTCAGCCCGTGCCGCAACGCCAGCCCGGAACGCGGGTGCACGAGCCCGACGAACCCCTCGGGAATCGCGACCGCCAGTCCCGTCCCCACGGCCATTCGCTCGCCGGGCGCCAGCTCGCAGGCCTCGCTTGCCGACAGGTCCAGGCCCGCATCGCCCGGGTGCGCGTAGGCGGGCACGACGGCACCGGGCGCCAGCACCTTGACGCGCAGCTCGATCTCCATGCACACCCGCGACCGCGACCAGCCGCAAACCCTACGAGACGCCGGCCACCGGACGGATGTTCAGCGGGAACGAACCCTCCGATCACTACGCTGCCGACACCCACCGGGGATCGACCATGCTTGACATCCTGCGCGAAATCCAGGCCTGGCTGGGCGGCGGGACGCTCACGGTCTGGACCATCGTCGGCGCCGGGCTGTTCACCTACATCGCGTTCAAGGCGGCCAAGTTCGCCATGCGCATCGCGGCGATCATCGTCGCGCTGGCGCTGCTGATCTCGATCGCACCCTGGTCGACCGAGGGCGAGGACAGCGAGCGCGCGGACTGCATCGTCGACCTGGTGACCACGAACCTCACGACCCTGGAGTCCATCGCGACCAAGCGCATGACCCTCGACGAGGCCGATGCGCTGACGACCTGCATCTGGGGCCAGGGCGTCCGCGGCGGGGCCGCGCAGGTCCGGCTGCGGACCTTCTACGACATTCCGTTCCAGACCATCACGGTCACCGAGGACGGGATCAGCCGCTCCATCGAGTTCGGCGACATCTGAGCCGGGCTCGACGAGCCGGTCACTTGGTGCCGAGGACCGTCAGTGGTTGGCGCTTGCCGAGGCCTCGCACGTGCACGGGTCGGATCGGCTGCACCTTGTAGTCGTCCATGAGCTCGGCCTCGAGCTCCTCGTCGACCAGCATCTTCCACGGACGGGCCAGGTCGGTCAGCCGGGCAGCGAGGTTGACGGCCGGGCCGAAGTAGTCGCCCTCGCGGACGAGGGTCGCGCCGTAGGACATGCCACCGCTCAAGGGCGCGTCCTCGAGCTCCGGGACGGGCGTGGTGAGCTCGAGCATCGCTGGCACGAGGCGGGCCGCCGACGGTGCAACCATCATGACCGCGTCGCCGAGGTACTTGACGATGGCGGCCTCCGGATGACGGCTCACGACCTCGACGGTCCGGCGCTCGAACGCATCGAGCACGGCGTCGAGGCCGGACGGGTCAACCCGTGAGGACAGCGCGGTGTAGCCAACGACGTCGACGAATCCGACGGCGATCTCGATCGGCGTCTCGTCACTGCGCGCAGCCATCGACGTGATCTCGCTGCCGAGCTGGTGCAACAGGTGGGCCCGATACAGGTCCGTGAGGAGGTCCACGGACACGCGTTCGAACTCCTTGGTCATCTCGGCGAGCGCGATGGCGACCGTCAGGTCGTCGGCGCCGGCCCGTCGCATCGGCAGGATGAGCTCGTCACGAACCAGCCCGAGGTCGCTGCGGACGATGGCCGCCACGGCGGTTGCCCGCCCGCGCAGCGCGCGGGTGATGGCCTCCGCGGAGAGGATCTCGGTCAGACGTGCCGTGTGGCGCGCCCAGGCGAGGTCGTCCCGCGTCCACAGCTCGGGAACGGTCAGGCCGGCGGTCGCACGCAGCTCCAGCAACAGGTCGGGGTCGACCTCGGCCTTCCTGGCCAGCTGCTCGGTCGTGTACCGGCCCGTCCGGTCGAGGATCCGACGGGCCAGGACCAGCGGCACCCGCCCGTCGCGGACGGCTTCCTCCGCCTCGTCCTTGTCGAGCCCGAGGTCCATGAGGGCCTCGACCGTCTCGAGATCCGCGGCCTCGTCGTCCCCCGAGACGGCCTTCAGCTCGGTGGTCGTGAGGGCGTCCCGGACGAACGTGGGCAGCGTGCCCGTCATGTCGACCGCACGCATGCGGCGGGTCTGATCCTGCTCGGTCATGCCTGCTCGGTCGCGGTGGCTGGGACGCGAACGAGACTAACCACGCGCGGGTTTCGTCCGGGTTGCGAGCTCGTCCGATCGGGTTGCCGACGGGCGACCAGCGCGCGGACGTGACGACGTGCGCCAGTCTCAGCGAGGCGCCATGCGCAGCGACCCATCCAGTCGAATGGTCTCGCCGTTGAAGTAGCCGTTGGTCACGATCTCGGCCACCAGCGACGCAAACTCGGCCGGAGCACCCAGCCGCGGCGGGTGGGGAACGCCGGCCGACAGCGCAGCCCGCTTCTCCTCGGGCAGCATGGCCAGCAACGGCGTGTCCATGAGGCCCGGCGCGATCGTGCAGACCCGGATGCCCTTGGCGGCCAGGTCGCGAGCGATCGGCAGGGTCATCCCGACGATCCCGCCCTTCGAGGCGCTGTATGCGGCCTGCCCGATCTGACCGTCGAACGCGGCGATCGAGGCTGTGTTGACGATGACGCCACGGTCCTCGCCATCGGGAACGTCGCGCTCGAGCATCGCCGGCACGGCCAGCCGAATCACGTTGAACGTGCCGATGAGGTTGATCCCGATCACGGTCGAGAACGCGTCGAGGTTGGCCGGCTCACCCTCGCGGTTCACGACACGCTGGGGCAGGTCCAGCCCGGCACAGTTCACGAGGACGTCCAGCGCACCGAACTCCTCGGTCGTGGCTGCGATGGCGGCGGCCACGCTGTCCGCATCCGTGACGTCGGCAGGCGTGAAGAGCGCCCGGTCGAGCTCTGCGGCTCGTTCGGCGCCCGCCGATGTCGGGAGGTCCAGCAGCGCGACGTTGGCGCCGTCGGCGTGCAGACGCTGTGCGGTCGCCCAGCCGAGCCCGCTGGCTCCGCCGGTGATGAGAGATGTCGAACCGGCAAGGTCCATCGACGTACGCCTGGTCGGGGATGCGTGAGGGGACCAGATGGCGCCCCCGGATGTCACATCGCCGTCGACGTCCGGTGTCGCACGAGGTCGGTAGGGTCGGCGCGATGACGGCCGACGTCCTCGATCGGTTCTCGCCGGCGACGCGCGAGTGGTTCGGCACGACCTTTCGCGAGCCGACGGCTGCGCAGGCGCAGGGGTGGCCGGCCATCGCGAACGGCGATCATGCGCTGATCCTGGCCCCGACGGGCTCCGGCAAGACCCTCACCGCCTTTCTGCACGCCATCGATCGGCTCTCCACCGCCGAGGAACCGGCTCGCGACGAGCGGCTGCGCGTGCTCTACATCTCGCCGCTCAAGGCGCTCGCCGTCGACGTGGACAAGAACCTGCGGGCACCGTTGCGCGGCGTGCAGCTGGCCGCAGAACGCCTCGGGCTCGTGTGGCGCGAACCCACGGTGGGCGTGCGGACGGGCGACACGGACCAGTCCGAACGTCAGCGCATGTTGCGCACGCCGCCGGACATCCTCATCACGACCCCCGAGTCGCTCTTTCTGCTGTTGACATCGCGGGCTCGGGAGACGCTCCGGCACGTCGACACCGTGATCGTCGACGAGATCCACGCTCTGGCGCCGAGCAAGCGAGGATCCCACCTGGCCCTGTCGCTGGAGCGGCTCGAGGACGAGATCGCCCGTGCCGGCAACCCGCCGCCCCAACGGATCGCGCTGTCGGCCACCCAGCGACCCCTCGACGAGATCGCCCGATTCCTCGGCGGCGCCCACGACGTCGACGGTCGGCTGGAGCCGCGCCCGGTGACCATCGTCGACGCCGGCGTCCGCAAGGCGCTGGAGCTCGACGTCGTCGTACCGGTCGAGGACATGGGCGACCTCGGCGCGGTCGTCGAACCCGCCACCGAGCTCGCCGGCCCGACCCGCCGGTCGATCTGGCCCGCGATGCACCCGCGGCTGCTGGACCTCGTCGAGGAACACACGTCCACCCTCATCTTCGTCAACGCCCGGCGCCTGGCCGAACGACTTGCCGCGACCCTCAACGAGCTGCACGAGCGCCGTGTCCGCGATCGGCGGCTCGCGGCACTGGGCCTGGATCCGGGCGCAGCAGCCGACAGCGACGACCCGACCCTCATCGCCGCACTGGCGGAACCCGTGCCCGAGCTGCTGCGCGCCCATCACGGGTCGCTGTCACGTGAGCGGCGGCTCCAGATCGAGGACGACCTCAAGGGCGGGCGGCTGCGCGGACTGGTGGCCACCAGCAGCCTCGAGCTCGGCATCGACATGGGCGCCGTCGACCTCGTCATCCAGGTCTCCTCGCCGGGGTCCGTCAGCCGCGGACTTCAGCGAATCGGCCGCGCCGGACACCAAGTGGGCCAGCCGTCGAAGGGCACGCTGTTCCCGAAGTTCCGTGGCGACCTGCTCGAGACCGCCGTCGTCGTCCAGCGGATGGAGGCGGGCGAGATCGAGCCCACGCGCTACCCGCGCAATCCCATCGACGTGCTCTGCCAGCAGATCGTGGCGATGACGGCCATGGAGGACGTCACGGTCAACGAGCTGGCGAGGACCGTGCGGCGCGCGGCCCCCTTCGCCGACCTGTCCGACGACGTGCTCGAGGCCACGCTCGACCTCTTGGCCGGCCGCTACCCCTCCGACGAGTTCAGCGAGCTG
>JAWWBG010000175.1:0-5166 GCA_033721095.1 Nitriliruptorales bacterium | reverse complement strand
TGGGCCGCCGACACCGCCAACTTCGGGCTCGTCGAGGCCGTCATCGGCGCCACGCCGTTCGGCGGCGGTACCGCACGGCTGGCCGCCCGCGCGGGCCTCGGCCGCGCCGCCGAGGCCGTCTACACCGCCCGCATCTACGACGCCCAGACCATGCTCGACTGGGGTGTCGTCCAGCGCGTCGTCCCGGCCGACGACCTGCTGGCCAAGTCCCGCGCCCTCGCCGACCAGCTGGCCGCCGGACCGACGCGTGCCCACCAGGCCACCAGCGCCGTCCTCAACGCCTGGGCAGAAGGAGGCGTCGCCTTGGCCGACGCGACGCTGCGGCAGGTGGCCCCGCCGGTCCTGGTGACCGAGGACCTCCAGGCCGGCGTCGAGAGCCTGCTTGCCGACGGCCCCGGGCAGGCCACCTTTGTCGGCCGCTGAGGCTCGGTAGGGTCGCCCGCGCATGGAGCACCATCTCGCCCAGGTCAACATCGCACGGATGCGGGCGCCGCTGGACGAGGAGATCATGGCCGGGTTCGTGAACAACCTCGACCGCATCAACACCCTCGGCACCCAGCAGCCCGGCTTCGTGTGGATCATGTCCGAGGGCGACGAGCACGGCGGCAACACCGACGTCGAGTTCTTCGGCGACCCCACGCTGATCAGCAACATCACGGTCTGGGAGTCGCTCGACGCCCTCAACGATTTCGTCCTGCGCACCGAGCACGTCGACTTCCTCCGTCGCCGCCGCGAGTGGTTTCTGCCGATCGAGCAGGAGCACCTCGCCTGCTGGTGGGTCCCGGTCGGCCACGAGCCGACCGTGGCGGAAGCCGAGGAGCGCCTGCTGCACCTGCGGACGCATGGTCCAACCGAGCACGCATTCACGCCCCGCCAGCCGTTCCCCGCGCCGAGTTCCCATGCCGTCGGCGCGGACACCGTTCCTGCCGACTGAGGAGTCGATCATGACCGCCACCGAGACCGCTGCCCTCGAAGCCAGTTGGGAAGAGAACGCCTGCATCCTCTGCGAGAACAATTGCGGTGTGCTCCTCGAGATCGTCCCGGCCACCAACGGCGAGCGGCCTCGCATCGGGCGCATCCGCGGCGACAAGGAGCACCCCAACTCGCAGGGCTACACCTGCAACAAGGCTCGCGAGCTGGACCGCTACCAGACCGGCCCGCACCGGCTGACCCGTCCGCTGCGGCGCCTGCCCGACGGGACATTCGAGGAGGCCGACTGGGACACGGCGATTCGCGAGGTCGCAGCCGGGTTCGCGAGGCTCCGCGACGAGCACGGCGGCGAGACGATCTTCTACTACGGCGGCGGAGGCCAGGGAAACCACCTGCCGGGCGCCTACGCCGGCGCCACGCGCGGCGTCCTCGGCTCGCGGTTCGCCTCCAACGCCCTGGCCCAGGAGAAGACCGGCGAGTTCTGGGTCGACGGCCAGCTGTTCGGCAACGAGCACTGCCACACCACCGGCGACTGGGAGCACTGCGAGGTTGCGGTCTTCGTCGGCAAGAACCCCTGGCAGACCCACGGCGTCCACCGTGCCCGCACCGTCCTGCGCGCGATCGCCAACGACCCCGACCGCTCCATGGTCGTCATCGACCCGCGCCGCACCGAGACCGCCGAGCTCGCCGACTTCCACCTGCAGGTCCGTCCGGGCGGCGATGCCCACCTGCTGGCCGCCATGCTCGCGATCGCCGTCACCGAGGACCTCCTCGACGACGACTTCGTGCGCGCCCACACCGAGAACCTCGACCCCCTGCTCGGCGCGGTGAGGCAGCTCGACATCAGCGCGTACTGCGCCCGTGCCGGCGTCGACGAGGAGCTGGTTCGTGCCGCCACCCACCGGATCGCCACCGCGTCGAGCGCCGCCTTCTACGAGGACCTCGGGATCCAGCAGAACATCCACTCGACGCTCAACAGCTGGTTGGAAAAGTCCCTGTGGCTGCTCACCGGCAACCTCGGGCGCGGCATGCTCCTCCACACGGCGTTCCAGCCGTTGTGGTCCAACCACAGCTCGCGACGGACCCCGGTCACCGACACGGCCATGTTGGCCGGGATCGTGCCCTGCAACGTGATCACCGAGGAGATCCTCACCGACCATCCCAACCGCTTCCGCGGGATGCTCGTCGAGGCCAACAACCCCGTCCACTCGCTGGCCGACAGCCACCGGATGCGCGAGGCCTTCGAGGCACTCGAGTTCCTCGTGGTCATCGACGTCGCCATGTCCGAGACGGCCCGGCTGGCCGACTGGGTCCTGCCGGCCTCCTCCCAGTTCGAGAAGGCCGAGGCCACGTTCTTCACCAGCGAGCACCCCGCCAACGCCTTCCACCTGCGCCACGCCGTGCTGCCGCGGCTCGGTGACACGCTGCCGGAGGCCGAGATCCACCGCCGCCTCGTCCGCCAGCTCGACGGCTACACCGACGAGGACATCGCGCCCCTGCTGGCGGCCGCTGCCACCGTCGACCTCGACCAGCCGCGTGAGGGCGACGCCGACGGGCTGGATGCGTTCGCGCTCAGTTTCCTCGGATGGGCGTCGGAATCACCGCTGCGGACCCGGATCGCACCCGTCGTCCTCTACGAGGTGCTCGGTCCGCGCCTGCCCGACAACCTCCGCGAAGGTGCGGTCGTGTTCGCGCTCGCCCACCAAGTCGCGATGCGGTACCCGCCCGAGGTCGCCAACGCCGGGTTCGTCGGTGACGCCCCCAAGGCCGGCAACGCCCTGTTCCGCGCCATCCTCGATCGGCGCAGCGGCACCGTCTTTGCCGTCGACAGCCCGGACGCCGACCCGACGGCTCGTATCATCCGCGACAGCGGCAAGGTCAACTTCGAGATCCCCGTCCTGCTCGACGAGCTGGCCACGCTGGCCGACGACCTCGATCCCGGGCGCGATCCCGACTGGCCACTGGTGCTGGCGGCGGGGGAGCGGCGCGCGTTCACGGCCAACACGATCTTCCGCGACCCCGACTGGCGCAAGCGCGACCGCGAGGGCGCCATCCGGATCCACCCGACCGACGCCGACGCGCTGGGCATCGCCGACGGCGCCGACGTTCGCCTGGTCACGCGCGCCGGCCAGGCCGAGGGCGTCGCGATGTTCGACGAGGGCCAGGCCCGAGGGATGGTGTCGCTGCCCAACGGCATGGGCGTCGACTTCCCCGACGGCAACGGCAGGACCATCACGGGCGTGGCCCCCAACGAGCTCACGTCCCACGACGAACGTGACCCCGTCGCCGGCACGCCCCACCACAAGCACGTCAAGGCCCGCCTCGAGCCCGTCTGAGGGCCGTTCCAAGGTCCCGGACTGGACGGGACGGCGAACTCACGCCCGATCGCTGGGGGGCGTGGCACCTTGGTCGTCGGACGCGTGTCCCGCGGGCGGCCCTGCGGTCGCCGGAGGCGAACCATGGGCCAGCCACTGATCCTCGGCATCCCGGGGATCAACCACGAGCACCTGACGCCCGACGAACAGGGTGCCCTGGAGGCTGCCTGGCTCGAGGCGCTCAACCAGGGGATGGCGGGCGCCGGCCAACCGGCGATCGCCGCTGACCGCTTCCGGATGATCCACTGGGGGCCGGCGATGGAGGCGATCGAGCACCCGACCCGCAGTCCGTTCGAGCGGGTGCGGCGCCTGGTTGCCAGCCCCGGCGTCCACACGGTCCTTGCCCCGCTGCTTGCCCCGATTCGACTCACACCGACGGCACTGGTCGTCACGGGCGGGCTCATCGTGCGCCAGTGGCGGCGCGCCGTCCGGTCCGATGGTGCCCGCGACCACGTCAGCGCGCTCGTCCAGGTCCTCGAGACGCTCGATCTGCCGCCGGACACCGCCCGTCGTCGCACCCCGAAGGCCGTCCAGTGGGCCACGAACGTGCCCGCCGTGAGTGACGCCACCCAGTGGCTGCGGCTGCGAGCGGTGGTGCGCTACCGGGAACAGCATGCCCGCCGCCGGGAGATGCTCGGCCGACAGATCGAGGCGTTGCTCGGCAACGAGCCGGTGATCGTGATCGGGCACAGCCTGGGGTCGCTCGTCGGACTGCAACTGCTGCTCATGACGCCGGGACTGCCGGAGCGGACAGTCCTGTTCCTCACCCTCGGGTCGCCGTTGTGGCTGTCGCCGCTGCACGAAACGGTCCTGGCCGACCTGCAGGCCGAGATCCGTGCCGTGCGCGCCCGTGGCAAGCACCATCCTCCTCGGTCGATCCGACTGCGCCACTGGGTCAACATCCGTGATCCCCGGGACAAGGTCGCCCAGCGCGTCCTCGCCGACTGCCTCGACGAACGGATCGTGGACGTGGCCGTCGAGGGAACAGGCCACGATCAGTACGAGCTGTTGGCACTGCCCCACACCGCGGCAGCGCTCGCGAACGCGATGGCAGTGCCGGCGCCTCGGCCGGCCGTCGGCGACCGGCGGCGGCTGCTGCTGTCCGCATGACGCGGCTGGCCTAGGGTCGCGCCGGCCGACGACGGAGCTGGCAGTGATCATCATCACCGGAACCGCGACCCTCAAGGACGGGGACGCCGACGCGTTCACGGCTGCTGCTGCTCCAATGCTGGCGGCGTCGCGCGACGAGCCCGGGTGCATCGAGTATCGATACTCGTTCGATCTCGAGGACCCCCGAACGGTCGTGTTCTTCGAGGCATGGGAGACCGAGGAGGCCCTCATGGCGCATCTCGGCACGCCACACATGGCCGACTTCATCGCGGCGAGCTCGGAGCTGATGGCGGGTCGAGCCTCGATGGCCCGCTATGACGGCGCCGAGCCCGCCAGCTTCGGCTGACGTCGTCTCGGGTTCATGGACCTGACGCTCCGGCATCCGCGGCCCGAGGACCTCGCCGCGGCCGGCGCCGTCGTCGTCGCGGAGGACCTCGCCTTCGCCGGTGAAGTGGTCCTCGGCGAGCAGTTCATCGCGCAGGCATGGGAGCGGCCAGCGCTCGATCTGGACCGGGATGCCTGGGTCATCGAGGGGACCGACGGCGCCATCATTGCCGTCGCCCACGTGGAGGACGAGGAATCCGGCGTCACGGACTCGTTCACGTGCGTCCACCCCGACCACGCCGCACTCGAGGTGCGGACCGCGCTCTGGGATGCGGCCGAGGCACGCGCCCGCGAGCGCCACGCCGACCATCCCCGACCGCGGATTCGGCACGCCTCGAACGCAACGGACGAGGAGGAGGGAGCCGGC
>JAWWBG010000174.1:0-5186 GCA_033721095.1 Nitriliruptorales bacterium | reverse complement strand
CCGTGGCGGAGGAAGCCGACCGGGACGAACTGCTCGACGTGGGTGACGCCAAGCTGGTTGCGGGCGTTGTGGCGCTGCGAGGTGTAGGCCGCCGTCTCGTGCACGGCGACCTTCTCGACACGACCGTCGGCAAAGTGGACGAGACCGTGGGGGGTCTCCCCGTAGGAGACGTAGACGGGCACGGCGGTCTCGGGCGTGACGTGCATGCTCGAGACCTCACGGCCGACGAGCGCGTTCAGGAGGGTCGACTTGCCACGCTTGATGAGGCCGAACAGGCCGACCGTGAAGCGGGTCGCGTCCAGGTCGCGGCGAAGCCGCGTCAGCTCGTCCTCGATCAGGGACGTCGCGGCCTCGTCGGCGCGCACCAGCCCTCCCTGGCGCTCCTGGAACATGGTCCAGGCGCGCTCGAAGTCGGCCATGGCCGCGAGGATCTGCCCCTTCTCGGCATCAAAGCTGTCGAGGAACTCGGCCACCAGGATCTCCTGACGCGTCTGACGGACCCGCGGGGGCGGACCGTCCACCCCCAATTCATCGGCACGTCGTGGGGAGACTTGAGTCCCGGGTGACGAGACACGACTAGTCATTTCGGGCCACTGGAGATGGTCCAGCAGGGTGGCCGCACCGGCAGGGTCCACCGTTACATTGTCGTCACGGCTCAGAGAGAGCCGAAAGATCGCGGTCGCGATGCCGCGAAAGGACGGTGGACTGGGCAGGTTCTCCCCATCCCCTCTGCTGCCCGGTCGGGCATCACCGTCTTCGGCGCCCCGCTGCAAGCCCCCTGCGGCGGGGCGCATCGCGTTCCGCCGCGCCGTGCATCAGTTCGCTCGGCGACCGTTGCCCTCGTTGGCCCGATAGACCTCGCCGTCCCACCGCCACGTGACGGTCGTGCGCAGGAAGCCAATCGGTCCGTCACACGTCCCGGTGATCTCGAGGACGTCGTCGCCGTCGTTGTCGGCCAGCCGGGCACCCTGCTCGCCGAAGCTGTTGCCCTTGACACAGCCGCCCCGGCCGGGGACCTCCGCCAGGACGCGTCGGACGATGGCCCACAGGTCGAGGCCGGCGCGATCCTCCCCGGCGTGACGCACGGCGATCTCGGTCTGCCCGTCAGCGTTGATGTCGCTTGCAGCAATCGCCTCGATGCGGTTCGCCTGCGCCCCGTCAGCCACCGCCAGGATGGCGTGGTCGGTCCCCTCCCACCACGCGACCTCGACGCGGAGTCGCTCGTCCCGAATCATCGCGAACACGATTTCCTCGACGTCATCGCCGTCCACGTCGACGGCGACGTGATGGATGTCCGAGACGCCGGCCGGCCGATGAGCGCTGACGAAGCGGGCGCGGTCGGCGTCGGTTGGCGGTCGCGGGACCGGTGTCGGGCTGCTCGTCGGCGTGGGCGAGGGGGACGGCGACGAGGACGGGCTCGGGAGCGGGCTGGCAGTCACGAACGCGGACGGGTCGTCCGACGGCACACCGCAGGCGGCGAGCAGGATGGCGGCGACGGCGAGGACCGCCGCCGGCTCAGCGCGCAGCCAAGTGCGCCTTCGTGCCTCGACGCTCGATGCGTCCCTCCGCCTCGAGCTTGTCGAGCGCGGCTCGGGTCGACAGCTCGGCCGCTGGCCACAGGAGCTTGGGAACGTCCCGGTAGATCCGTCGGACCAGCCCCAACGACGACCGTGGCTTGACCGCCAACAGGGCAAGGATCTGCTCCTCTCGGAACGCGCGATGCTCGAGGTAGTACCGCACCACGGCCGTCGGGTCCTCGTCGAGCACCGGCCCATGGCCGGGGTAGAGCGCATCCGGCCCCAGGTCGAGGACCGTGCGCAGGCTGTCGAGGTATGCCTCGAGATCGCCATCAGGGTGGGCGACGACGGACGTGCCACGTCCGAGCACGTGGTCGCCACTCAGGAGGGGGCCCGAGGACAGCCGCCACGCCACGTGGTCCGCGCAGTGCCCCGGTGTGGCCACCGCGTGGAGGGCGACGTCGCCGACGCCGAGGCGGTCGCCCGGGCTGACGAGGGTTCCGGACTCTCCGGCAATCGCGGGCGTCGTGGCCCACAACTCGGCGTCGAAGTGCGCCGCCCACGCCGCGGCAGCCTCGCTGTGGTCGTGATGGTGGTGCGTCACGGCCACGGCCCGGCACTCGGCGTCGTGTCGCGACAGCACTTCCGCGACGGCATCCCGGTGGCTGCTGTCAGCCGGTCCCGGGTCGACGATGACGGCCTCGCCAGCCGCCGCGACGACGTAGGTGTTCGTGCCGTCCAGCGTCATGCTCGATGGGTTGGGGGCGAGCACCCGGGTGGTGTGCGCGTCGAGATCTTCCACGGCGTCGAGGCCACCGAAGGGCGGGAGTTCCCAGTCGAGGCGTGGGTCGATCGGCGGCGACATCTGCTCGAGCGGATCACTGGTCATCGCAGGCCTGGCCCCGGACGGCGAGGCGCGGCGGCCCTGGTCGGACCGCCGCGCGGTGACTCCCGCCAGACGGCTCCCGCTCCGTCACAAGGAGATGGTGTCACCCTAGTCACCGTCCGATCTGCCCGGGGCAGGAAAATCCGCGGGGTCACGCGGGGCCGTCACACCGAGACCGGTGGCCCGCCATCCGGGTGCTGCACCATGACGGCGCCGTCCACATCGACCACGACCGGTTGGATCCGCCGACGATCCGTGCGACCGTCAGCGGCCGCGAGCCAGGCCTCCTCGGCCGTTGCAAAGGGGGTGAGGGCGCCGAGATTCGTTCGCGTCGGATAGATGATGACCACGTCGCCAGCGTCGTGCGCCGCGATCGCGGCCGCAGGCGACAGCCACCTGCCACCCACCACCTCCACGTGATTGGGCGCCATGGCCGCCTGCTGGGCCGCCGGCACGCGCGCCCAGAAGAACCGCGTGTCGAAGCGCCGGTGCGGTCCCTCCGGCGTCGTCCACCAGGCGGCGAACGCCAGGGCGCCGAGCGCCAGCGTCAGGTCCTCCTCCTCGAGCCATGGCCGCCAGTCGAAGTCGTCGTCGCGATCGCTCAGCCTTTGCCGAGCGGTCTGGAACGACTCCGATGCGAGGTCCTCGGCGGTGAGCGCCTCCATCCCCCGGGAGGCCAGCAGGATCCCAGCCTCCTCGAAGGTCTCGCGCACCGCCGCCACGTGCAGACCGACGGCCTCCTGTTCACTGCGCGTCCCGAGCTCGCGCATCGCCGCCTCGGCGTCGCATCCGACCCAGCGGTCCAGCGGGAAGTCGAGGTCGCGATCGTCCACCTTGCCGCCCGGGAAGACGTAGGCACCACCCGCGAAGTCCGAGTCGAGATGGCGTTCGAGGAGAAACGTCTCGATGCCGTCGGCGCCATCGCGGAGGAGCATGACGGTGGCGGACGGCACCGCAGCGGCCACGGTTCCGTCGAGCCGGAACGGAGCGGGCCGGTCCCCGCCGGCCGGTCTGGTGTGCTCGTCCACGTCCTCCTCCTGCCGCGAAGGTAGGGCGGCGAGCACAGGCGCCGGCTGCCACTGGTCGATGGTGTACAAACGGTTGCGCACGACCCGTCGGGTGATGGTCCCCTTCAGCAGGAAGGTCCGGGAGAACCCGGAACCTCCCGGGCTCGGCTGACGTCAGACTTGCTGGAAACGTCCCCAATCCGATGGGGTGCCCGATGACGGGCTGGAGGCATGCCGTGACGACAAGGATGGCCACGCTGGCTGGCGCGGCCATCGCATTGCTCGCGATCGCCACGCCGGCCGGGGCCGTCGAAGATGCCCTGACCGCGGACGAGCTCGGACTCGTCGTCGAAGTGGGGTTCGGTGGTCGCCAAGTACCGGGCGACACGATGCCCGTGACGATCGAGATCACGCCGACCGGACTGTTCGAAGGCGTCATCGAGGTGACCTCCACGACCAACACGATCGAGCGGATCCCGGTCGAGGCGACGGCAGGCGCCACCCGTCGGTTCCACGTGCTGTCCCCCGGAGACTCACCACCACGAATCAGCATCATCCCGTCCGACGGTCGGGAGCCCCTGGTTCGCCGGCCACGCGTGGAGGGTTCCAGCGTCGCGCTGGCCGGCGTGGTGGGGACCGTCCCCGCCGGCTTCCCGATCGTGGCCGACGCCGTGACCGGTCGCCCGATTGTCCCCGTCGCGATCGAACCCGTCTGGCTGCCGCACGGGCCGCCCGCACTGGCATCCCTGGCGGTGCTCGTGATCGACGCCGATCGGCTGCGGGACCTCTCGGCCGACGCGACAGCTGGCCTGGCCGCCGCCGTGACGGCGGGCCTCGACCTGGTCGTCACGGTCGGCCCCGACGCGGAACCCGGCCTCGGCCTGCCCTGGTCACCCGTGACCTCCGTGACTGCCGGGGAGGCCCCCGGCACGGCGGCGGTCACCGTCGCACCGGCCGCGAGCCCGATCCTCGTCGGCGGGGAGATCGTGGGCGCCTCGTTGCTGGTCGGCCAGGGTCAGCTGGCGGTTGTCGGTGCGCACCTCGGCACTCCCGGCCTGGGACGGGACACGGGCTTCTGGGAGCCCCTGCTCAGCGCCGGCCCTCGTGGGCGTTCGGATCTCGCACGCGGCGAGGGCGGCGGCATCGGGGACGTTCGCCTGCCATCGGTGGGCCTGCTGACACTGTTCCTGCTGGGCTACGTGATCGTCGTCGGCCCCGTGACGGGCCTGGGCCTGTCACGGCTGCGGCGTCCAGAGCTCGCCTGGGTCGTCGTCCCCGCGGTCACGCTGGCCTTCTCGGGTGCTGCGTTCGTCCTTGCATCGGCGTCCCAGCCGTCGGTCGCGCTCGTGACACGAACACTTGCCTGGGCAGACGGCGCCGGGATGGAGACAGCCAGCCTCCTGCTGCGCGCTCCCCGCCAGGGTTCTCACGACGTCCGGCTCCCGGGCGACTGGACCGTCAGCAATCGTGGCTTCAACAGCTCGCCACGCGTCACCCACGAGCCCGGCCACACCCGTGTCGACATTGATCTCGAGGCGCTCCAGGCCGCCACCTTCGACGCGCGCCGCCCGTTGGAACAAGCACCGCCGCTGGAGGTCACCGCTCGCCTGCTGGACGGTGCCGAGCAGGTCGAGGTCGCCGTCACCAACACGAGCGACGCCACCTACGACCGGCTGATGATCCTGGCTGGTGGCGAAGTGCTGCGGATCGACGAACCGTTCGGGCCTGGCGAGTCCACGACATGGACGGTCGCGCCGCGCGTCATGGCGCCCTGGG
>JAWWBG010000173.1:0-5283 GCA_033721095.1 Nitriliruptorales bacterium | reverse complement strand
CGCGCGTCAGGGTCAGGCTACTCGGGACGCCGCGGCGATCGGGCGGGTCAGCTGTTGTTGCGCACCCACTGGTAGACGGCGGCGAAGTTGGTGTTGACCTCGTCGGGCACGCTCGTGAGTTCGCCGAGCTGCTCGGCGCCCTGGACGATCTTCGCGGAGCGCTCGACCAGCGCCGTGATGGCGAGGGCCTTGCGCAGGTCGGGCCCGATCGCGACCATGCCGTGGTTGGCGATCAGTGCCGCACCGACCTCGCCGAGCACGTTGACGGCCGCCTCGCCGACGGCGTCGGTGCCCGACTGGGCGTATTCGGCGACGGGGACGTCCCCGCCGACGTAGATCGCGAACTCGTCCAGGACGGCCGGGATCGGCCGGCGCGCCACCGCGAACATCGTCGCGTGCACCGGATGGGCGTGGAGGCAGCCGTTGATCTCCTGGAAGGCCTGGTAGCAGGCGACATGCAGGCCCTTCTCGGATGACGCGGTCCGTTCCCCACCGATCTGCTCGCCGTCGGCGTCGATGATGGCCAGGTCGTCGAGGGTCATGGTCTCGTAGGGCACGGATGACGGTGTGATGCAGATCGTGCCGTCGGACAGTCGCGCCGACACGTTGCCCGAGGTGCCCTCGACAAGGCCCTTGGCCAACAGCTCCTTGGCAACCGCAAGGACCTCGGCGCGCAACT
This sequence comes from Nitriliruptorales bacterium, assembly GCA_033721095.1. GTDB lineage: Bacteria > Actinomycetota > Nitriliruptoria > Nitriliruptorales > Nitriliruptoraceae > JAWWBG01. The sequence goes on along the minus strand of JAWWBG010000173.1, from coordinate 4,604 downwards.
CCGCGTCAGTCAGGGCTGGCGTGTCACTCACTGGAAGACCTCCGGGTTGGCCAGTCGTTCGGGGCGCTCGCCAGCCAGGATGCGCTCGATGTCATCGGTGATCATCGTGGTCTGGTTGACCTCGGTGTCCCAGGTGGCCCCGCCGATGTGTGGCGTGAGCACCACGTTGTCCATGGTGCAGAGCGGGTGGGACGGGTCCATGTACTCGTTGGCGAAATGGTCGAGGGCGGCGGCCGCCAGGCGCCCCTCGGCCAGCGCGGCGACCAATGCCTCCTCGTCGTGCAAGCCGGCTCGCGCCGCATTGACGAACACCGCTCCCGCCTTCATCGCGGCGAACTGGTCGGCGCCGAACATGCCCTCGGTGGCGGGCAGCAGCGGCGCGTGGAGCGAGACGACGTCTGCTTCGGCCGCGAGGTCGTCCAGGTCGTGGGTGGCGTCGTCGGCGTACGGGTCATGCGCGATCACGGTCATGCCCAACCCCTCGGCGCGCCACTTCACGGCGCGGCCGATGGCGCCGAGCCCGACCAGGCCGAGCGTTCGTCCGTTGAGCTCCCAGCCCCGAAACCGCTGATAGGGGATCAGCCCGTCCTTGAACATCTCGCCGGCCCGGACATCACGATCGGAGGCGACCACGTGACGAGCGGCGGCGAAGATCAGCCCGATGGTCAGCTCCGCGACGGCGTCCGCGTTGCGGCCGGGCGCGTGGATGACGGGGATGCCGTGTTCGGTGGCCCCGTCGAGGTCGACATTGGTCGGCTCGCCGCGCGTACTGGCGATGACCGTGAGCGGCCGCTCGAGGACCGGGCCCTTGCAGCTGTCGGCCTCGACGACGAGGATCGTGGCGCCTTCCTCGTCGATGCGCTGCGCGAGCTCCTCCTCGCCGTGCAACTTCAGCGGCGCGTGATCGATCCAGGGGTCGAGCACGACGTTCGCCCGCGACATCAGGCGCTCGAGCCCCTCACCGCGCAGCGGGGCCGTCGCGAGGACGGTCGGACGGTCATCGGCCACGTCGGCCCGCTGGTCGAGGGTGCCGCATGATGCCACGGCGGACCCGAGCGCTCACGCCCGGCCACCGCCGGCGCTCACTCCACCACGTCGGGCAGCAAGGCCAACAGCCGCGTGCCCCGTCCCGGAGGACTCTGGATGTCCAGGCTCCCACCCAACGCCTGGATCCGGTCGGCCAGGCCAGCAAGGCCACTGCCGCCAGAGGCGTTCGCCCCTCCTTCGCCGTCGTCGGAAACGAGGACGGCAAGCTCGCGACCCTGTCGCTGGACGGCGACCGAGGCGGCGCGTGCCCGGGCGTGCTTGGACATGTTGGCGAGCGATTCGGCCACCATGAACCAGACGGTCGATTCGACCGTCTCCGAGAACCGCTCGCTCGCCACGGCGATCTCCACGGGAACCGGACACCGGGTCACGAGGTCCTCGAGGGCCGGCTTGAGACCACCCGTCCGGAGCGCCGCCGGCAGCAGGCCACTGGCCAGATCCTGGAGCTCACCACGGGCCGCCCGGATCTCCTCGATCACGCCGGCAACGGTCTTGTCCCAGCCACCCTCCGGCGCGACCTCGCGGAGCATGCGGAGGCGCAGCACGAGCGCCACCAGTCGCTGCTGCGCTCCGTCATGGATGTTGCGGTCGATCCTGCGACGCTCGTCGTCGGCGGCGTCGATGATCCGCGCTCGCAGTGCCCGGAGGCGCCTGTCGGCCTGCTCGCGTTCGGCGAGCATCTCGTTGAACGTGATCGCGAGCAGTCCGAACTCGTCGTCGGTCGTCACGTCCACGCGAGCGGAGTGGTCGCCCGCCTCGACGCGCTCGACGACGGCCACGATGTCTGCCAGCGGTCGGACCAGGGCGCGCGTGAAGGCGATGGTCAGCAACAGGCCCATCGTGAGACTGGTCACGCCCGACATCCACAGCAGGCGGGCAAGCTCGTCGATGTTGCCGTCGGCGAACGTGCGGGCCATCGCCACGACGGCGCCCGTGAGCAGGCTGATCAGGGGCATCGACACGAGGATCCTCGCACGGATCGACACCTGGTGGGCCGAGTCGAGCGAGCCACCGCCGACCTCCGCGGCGAGGGCCGTTCGGACGGGCCGGTAGTAGACGTCGGCAACGAGGATGGACAGCACCGACACCCAGACGGCTGCTGCCAGGCAGATGGCTCCGACGACCGCCACCTCGGCGCCATCGAGAGCGAAGACCTGCCACATGTACAGGACGTACGGACCGACGACAGCGACGAGCCCGACGACGAGCCCGAGCGACCAGACGAAGTTTGCGTGACGAAGGGTGCGATCCTGGGCGAGCCGGGCTGTTCGGGGATCGCGGGTCCCGTCGAGCCAGTCGCGAATCGGGGCGGTCGCGTCCTTCCAAACCCGGTACCCGACGAGCCCGGAGGCCAGCAGGACGAGTGCCGGCAGTCCCAGCACCGTTCCGACGCTGGCAACGGTGGACCCCCGGAGGTAGCGAACGGTCACGAGCGCGACGACCAGCGCGGCAGCGGCGCTGAAGATGGTGGTGGCCCAGAACAACCGGTCCAGCGCGCGACTGCCGTGCCGCTCGTAGAGGTCGGTCAGTCGCTGGTCGATGGCCGCGACATTCATGGCACGGCCTCGGCCAGCATCCGCTGCGGCAACGTCGCGAGGAACTCCCGCCCGCCCTCGGTACGCGGCCGCATGACGAACGAGCCACCCAACGCCTCCACTCGATCGCACGCCGCCAGGAACCCGGTGTCGGCGGCCAGCGCCCCCATCGCCTTGCCGTCTCCGCGAACACTGATGCGCAGCTCGTTCCCATCGGCCTCGATCTCGACGCGACAGCTGCTGGCCGAAACGTCCCGGGCGATCGCGGCGAGCACCTCCGTCGTGACGATCCACGCGCTGACCGCATGCCGTTCGTCAAGGGCATTCGTCGAGACACGGACGTCGATGTCCAGCCGGGACCGTTCGGCGAATCGATCGAGGGCGACCTGCAGGCCGTCCGTCTCCAGCGCAATCGGATTGAGCTCCCGAGCGAGGGTCCGGAGACCATCGAGGGTGGCCATGAGGTCGTCGATCGTGGCGTCGATCTCCTCCACGACCACGTCGTCGGACGCCCCCAGCAGCGCCGACAAGCGCTCCTCGACCTGCAACAGCTCGTGACTGGCACCGTCACGAATCGCACGCTCGATCCGCTGTCGCTCGCTGTCGGCGCTCCTGACAACGCGCACACTCGATTCGCGCACGGCAGCGTCGACTTCCCCGAGCGTGTCCAGCATGCGGTTGATCGCGACCGCGAGCCGACCGATCTCATCGTTGCTGGTGACGGGTGCCCGCGTCCCCACCTCCCCCTCGCGGACGCGGCGCGTCGCCTCGACGAGGTCTGTCACCGGGGCGACCACGGAGCGAGTCATCAGCCACGCCAACAGGCCACCGGTGGTGAACGTGAACACCCCGGTGAGGAGGATCATCACGACCAGGTCGGCGGTGTCCGCCCCCCCGGCCGACGCAGACACGCCGACGAATGCACCCGTGAGCAGGCTGACCAGGTGGAACATCACCAGCAGCTTGCGTGCGATCGGAGCGCGGACCTCGCGCTCGTCGTCGGCGAAGCTGCCAAGGTGGGCGGTCACGTCACGCCGCGGCCAGCGCAGCCACGATTCACCCACCAGCACGCCGATGAACAGCAGCCACGTGCCGAACGAGATGACGCCGAGGACAGCGAAGCCCATCTCCGGGAGCGTGATGTCGTAGGCCAATCGCAGGTAGACGACCGACGGCATCGAGACGCCGAGGAAGGCCAGGAAGAACGCCTGCCGGCCGAGCAGGAACGTCAGCCGTCGAGCCACCTGCCACGCCGCCCGCGTGCTGTCCTCGTCGCGCTGACCCGCCAACCAGTCGCGCAGAGGCCGTGCCGTCCGGCGAAGGACCGGGACCATGACGGCCTCGCCATAGACCAGGTTCCACACGACCGGCAGCGTTGCGGCTGCCCAGGCGACGTCGGGGCGATCGACGACGAAGCCCATGAACAGCACGATGGCCAGGGCGACGGTCGCCGCCGAGAACACGTAGGCGACCCGCAGGTACCAGTCGATGTAGCGCGGCCCGAGTCGCCGGTACCGGGCAAGCATGAGGCCGTCGAGAAAATCGGTCCCCAGGCTGCCGTCCCGCTGCCCATCACGCTGGTCGACTTCGGCGGTCATCGGCCCCCTCACCTCGTGCGAATCCTGCCACACTCCGGCAGGTTGAGGAGCGGCGCGACACGTGTGGAGGCGGCACCGGGGTGCAGCCCGGCGCGGCCGCCGCAGCCGGCGTCGCGGGCGCCACGCGTCATACTTCGCCCCGTGGAAGGCACGACATGGCGGTGACCGCCGGCATTGACGTCGGCACGACGTCGGTCAAGGCCGTCGCCGTCGACGACACCGGCTCGGTCGTCGGGCGTTCCCGTGTCGTGCACGGCTTTCGGACGCCGGCCCCCGGCCGGCTCGAGCACGACGCCACCGCGTGGCGAACCGGTCCGCTCCGAGCCCTGGAGGAGCTCCGGGCGCAGGTCGACGGTCTCGATGCCCTCTGCGTCGCAGCCATGGTCCCGTCCCTGACGGCCGTCGACGAAACCGGGGCACCGCT
>JAWWBG010000172.1:0-5385 GCA_033721095.1 Nitriliruptorales bacterium | reverse complement strand
GGCCACCAATGCGAACACACCGTGGGATCGTCGTGGCGCTGGCGGGGACGTGTGCCCTGACGCTCACTGGTTGCGAGGCCATCGCCGACCGGATCGAGGACATCGCGGCGTCGGAGGGCATCGACCTCAACATCGAGACCACCGACGGCCTGTCGATCAGCGGCGTCGACGAGTCGGGCAACCCGTTCGACTTCAGCATGAACGTCTCACCGGACTCGACGTGTCTCGACGAGGACGGATCGGTGTGGCCGATCCCGACCGACGTGTTCGACGAGGTTGCGATCGTGTTCTCGCAGACGTTCTCGGTCGAAGACGGCCGCGTGTGCATCGCGGGGTGGGAGGTCACGATCGCCGACTACCCCTTCACGCCATGGCTCGACGTCTTCGAGGGCCACTATGAGCCAACCGGTGACGAGGCCATCACCGGCCTGGCCAGCGAGCTGCTGGAGAGCCTCAAGGGGCTCCTCACCGGCTTCATGGCGGCGAACGCCGGCCAACTGCCACCGGGCTTCGGCGCCCTCTCAGCGGAGGAGCTCGAGGAGAGCATCGACACCGAGGACCTGGAGAACTTCGGCGTCAGCATCATGCCAACGGCTGGCGACGGCATCGCGATCGCCGTCGTCGGGCCCGGCACGAACGACGCCGAGGACATCTTCATCGTCCTCGGAGAGGCCTGGAACCTCGGCGAGTGACGTTTCGGCTACCGGGCCCGTCGGCCGGGCAGTCGAACCGCGACGGCACGGACCTCGATCGACTTCCGGATGACGGCATCCCGTGCGCGCCGGGCCCGGCCAAGCCAGGCCGTGGCCTGACGATCTCCACGGGCGGGTGCTTCGTCGAGGACCGTCTGCAGTTCCGCGATGGCCCCGCGCAGCGCCGGGGTTGCGGCGGCCTCGACATCCAGTGGCGCCGACGCAGCGACCGGCTGGCCGGCCTCGACGGCAACGATCGCGTCACCGACGAGCCGGTGGCCCTCCGCAGCGACCTCTTCGCCGGGCACGTTGAACGCCCCGTGCGGCGTGCTCAGCGTGTCGAAGACCCACGCGTCGCCGAGCCCCGTCGCCGAGCGGAAGAACCACCGTTGGGCCGGGTCGTGGCGGAACCACCAGATGTCGTTGATGTCATCCTCGTCCTCGCGATCGAGGATCCCCTGTGTCGGCAGCTCGTAGTGGAGCTGGTCGCGGGCGCGATCGAGGGTCCGGGTGTCCATGAGCGTGAGCGGGCGAGTGGCCTGCTGCAGCGGCATCCAGAGGTTCACCAGCAGCAGCGGTGACCGACGGTTGTGCGTGTCGATGCTCTCGTGCCGGAAGATCCGCCGGCCCATCCCCTTGGTGATCTGGTGGAACGGGCGGCCCAACGGGTCCTGGTCGGCGTGGATGACGGCGGCGCCATCGGGATTTTCGGCCTCGCCCGGAACGCCGAGTGGGAGGTTGTTCGGCCCGGCGTTGCGGAGGATCACGCCCTCGCCGGCAACGTGCACGATGAGCAACGTCGACCCGTCGGAACTGCGCAGGCGGGCACCGGTGAGCCCGCGACGGATCGCGCGGATGTCCTCGTCGCCCATGCGGCCGCCGTCGCGAACGGTGCGCAGCTGACGGTGGAGTCCCCGCCGATCCGGCACGCGCATCGACTCGAAGCCGTGCGTCGTGAGCGCCGTTGCTCCCCCGGTGGCATCGAGGTCCTCGATGTCGCAGACATGTGCAGCGAGATCCTGGGGCCGGACCGGCTCCGAGACGGTCCGGGCCCGGTGTCCCGGCCGTCCGTCACGAGGTGCGAGGACGTTCTCGGGCCGCACGAACCCGAGCGGCGCGGCGATCGTGGCCGTGGTCAAGGTCGTCATGTGCACAGTATGCAAGAACTCTCTTGCAAAATGCAAGATGAGTCTTGCATCGGTGCGCCGCCGATCCCGGACGAAGCGGCGCCTCCCAGCAAGCGGCATCCATCGACGCCGTTCGCCCGCGGTCGTCGCGACTAGGGTCGACGTGCGCGACCGGGGGGGGGATCGTGCGCAACTTCCGTGTGTGCGCAGCCGTTTCGCTGGCGACCGTGAGCCTGCTTGCCGGACCGGCTGGTGGAGCGGCAGCCGAGACCGTCCGCACCGACGTCACGTACGAGCTGACGAATCTGAACGACGGTGCCGAACACACCGTCCATGGCTACCTCCGCGAGGCGCCGTGCGACGCCGACACGGTGGTCCTCCTCCAACACGGCCTGAGCTACACCGGCGAGGCCTGGGACGTCCCGGGCTACTCGTACTCGGAAATCCTGGCCGAGGCCGGCTACGACGTCGTCGCGATCGATCGGCTGGGTTACGGCCGGTCCGTCCTCGATGACGGCTACAACGTGTCGACGTTCGCCTTCGCCGACATGACTGCCCAGCTCGCGGACATCCTTCGCGAGGACTGGGACAAGGTCGTCCTCGGAGGCCACAGCGCGGGCGCCGAGACGACTGTCCAGGCCGTCGGGCTGTTCGGCGCATCGGCGGACGCCGTGATCCCGATGGGCTACCACACCTATCCGGACCCCCAGTTCCTCGCGTTCGACTGGTCGAGCAACCAGGTGGACGCGCTTCAGGACGACTTCATCTACTTCATGGGCACGCCCGAGCGGCGGACGGAGATGTTCTACACGGAGAACGCGGACCCGGCCATCAGTGAGTCGGACACCGCCGGCGCCGTCGAGACCCCGAGCGGCGAGGTGCAGACCATCTCGTTCCAGCCGTCCCGCATCGGGGCATTCAACGTGACCGCGCCCGTGTTCGCCCAGCTCGCCGAGGACGATCGCCTGTTCCCGTCGGAGTTCGCCGACTTCTGGGCCAGCCAATTCGTCCAGGCCGCCTCGGTGACCATCGACATCGTGCCCGGCACCGGCCACACCTACATGCTCCACCACGAGGGCCCCGCTGCCGCCCACCGGATCGTCGACTGGCTGTCGACGACTGCCGGTCTGCCCGGGTGTGAGGTCGCGGCCGCGGGTGGCGAGCCGACCCCGGTGGCGGACGTGGACAACGGATCCGACGAGGACACCCTCCCGGCGACCGGTGGCGGCATGGCCGCCCTCGCCCTGATCCTCGCGGTGCCGGCATTGGTCGCCGCTGGACGGCTCCGCGCTGCGTGAGCCTCCCGACACGCACGGCCGCGTTCTGCGCGCGCACGGCCATCGCTGTGGTGCTCAGCGACAGGCGGGCGGCCACACCGAGTCCAACTGATCGAGGGTGGCATCGGCGAGGTCCGCACCCGATTGGCTCGGGTCGGCGCCCCACGCCAGGAGCATCGCATTCTGGCCCGCCACGAGCGCCGTCGCACACACCAAGGCTTGCCGCAGCCCGTCGGCAGCACCCTGGACGTCGGGGAGGATGAGGCCCAGGTAGTACTCGATCCACTCCGCGTCGGATCGTCCCCGCCGCGCCTGCAGCGTCTCGGAGCTCGTGACGAGCTGCAGCCCACCGAGCACCCGGTCCGCGTCCGCCTCCATCGCGACCACGACGTCGAGGATGGCGCGGCGAAGCACCGACCTCGTCGATTCGTCGGGCGCGCGCGTGTCGACCACCTCGCGGACGTGCTGCAACCACAGGCGGGGGAGCTCGAAGACGATGTCGTCCTTGGAGGCGAAGTAGCGGTACAGCGTCCGCCGGGACACACCGGTCGCAACCGCCACTTCCTCCATCGAGGTGTCGTCGTACCCCTGCTCGAGGAACAGCGACATCGCGGTCGTGACGATGTCGGCGCGCGTCTGTTCGACCCGCCGCTCGCGGAGCGTCTTGCCAGTATTGTCACTCTGTGCCATACTGACACAGTGTGCCACAGACAGTCACAGGAGGGCAGGAATTGGAGCAGTCACCAGCGACCGGGCTGCCGCGGGTCATTGGCGTCGTGGGGGCGATCGGTTTCCTCCTGACGGGCGTCGGTGCGATGGCGGCACCGGAGTCGTTCTTCGATGCCGTCGCGACCTTCGAGCCGTACAACCAGCACTTCATCCAGGACATCGGTTCGTTCAACCTCGGCCTGGGGGTGGTGCTCGCGCTCGCCGTTCGGCCGCGTACGGACGCCCTGTTCGTGGCCCTGGCCGGGGCCGCTGTCGGCTCGGGTGCGCACGTCGTCTCGCACGTCATCGGCTGGGACCTGGGCGGTCAGCCCGAGCTCGACGTCCCCCTGTTCGCCCTGCTGACGATCCTGTTGACGGTTGGGGCCGCGTCCCGCTGGCGATCGATCACCCCGTCCTGATTGGCCTGGACGTCACGACGCCCGGCACCGGGCTCGCCCGGCCCCTGCCAGCCCACTTGACAACGGCACCCTCTTGTCAAGGGCCTTTACAACGGCTATAGTTTTGTAAAGCGCCCATGGCGGGCGAGTCCGGACCTCGAAAGGGGCACCCAGATGGCAGCAGCGGCGACGGAAGCCACGATTCCCGCGGCAGGTGACTGGCGCGATTCGAAGCGATACCTGTGGCTCATCGGCCTGGTCGTGCCCTCCCTGGCCTTTGCCGCCCTCGGCCTGTACGCGGCGACCGAGCTGCCGATCGTGCTCTGGCTCGGCCCGATCGTGATCCTCGTGATCGTGCCGCTGATCGACCTGCTGACCGGCATCGACCGATCGAATCCACCCGACGACGTGATCGAGGCGCTCGAGAACGACCGCTACTACCGCTGGCTGACCTACCTGTTTCTGCCGATCCAGTACGCCGGATTCGTCACGGCCATGTGGATCATCGCTGGCGGCGGCTCCTTCGACCTGTCGACCTTCGAGAAGATCGGGCTGGCCATCTCGATCGGATGCATCGGCGGCATCGGGATCAACACGGCCCACGAGCTGGGGCACAAGAAGGAGTCACACGAGCGCTGGCTCGCCAAGATCGCGCTGGCCCAGGTTGCCTACGGCCACTTCTACATCGAGCACAACCGCGGTCACCATGTGCGCGTCTCCACGCCGGAGGACCCAGCCTCCTCGCGCGTCGGCGAGAGCTTCTGGGCCTTCTGGCCGCGCACCGTCTCCGGGTCACTGACGTCGGCCTGGCACCTCGAGAAGCGCCGGTACGCCCGGCGTGACCAGCACCCGTTCCGGCTCGGCAACGACGTCCTCAACGCGTGGCTGATGACCGCCGTGCTCTGGGGTGCGCTCGTGGCCTGGCTGGGCCCGGTCATCCTCCCGTACCTGGTGCTCCAGGCGATCATCGGCTTCTCGCTGCTGGAGGTCGTCAACTACATGGAGCACTACGGGATGCTCCGCCAGAAGGTGATCTCGAACGGGCGCGAGCGCTACGAGCGCGTCGACCCGTCGCACTCCTGGAACGCCAACAACGTCGCGACGAACGTGCTGCTCTACCACCTGCAGCGCCACAGCGACCACCACGCCAACCCCACCCGCCGCTACCAGGCGCTGCGTGACT
>JAWWBG010000171.1:0-5389 GCA_033721095.1 Nitriliruptorales bacterium | reverse complement strand
GTCGACGTCAGCAGCGCCCGCGATCGCGAAGGAGCCGACCTCCTCGCCGGTGCCGGGGTGCCGATGGGTCCGGGTGCGACCGTCGGCGGCGTCGACCCACTCACCGTCGATCAGCAGTCGTCCCTGCCGGAGTCCGAGCTGGTCGCGTTCGGGCAGCACCGTGAGGGTCATGCCGGTTCCCTTCCCTGACGCGCGTGTCAGTGATGTGGCTACCGTACCGCTGCAACTTCGGCCGGCGACTGCCGGCCCGCGACACGTTCCCCACAGGAACTCCATGCCCGTTCCCGATCAGCTGCGGCTCCTCGTCGAGGACCACGCCGACGACGTCGCCTACCGGCTCGTCCACCCGGGTGGGGACCACGAGGAGGTCACGTTCGGCCAGTGGCACGCCGACTCGAGTGCGTTTGCGCGTGGACTCGTGGACGTCGGACTTGCCCGAGGAGACCGGGTCGGTGGCCTGTTCACCCAAGCTGACGCCCTCCAACAGATCCGCGCCTACACGGGCATCCACCAGGCCGGTGGCGTCCACGTTCCCGTCAACGCCAAGTTCACACCCGGTGAGGTCACGCAGGTGCTGCGGCACGCCGAGCCCCGATGGCTGGTCGCCACGCCGTCGTTGGCCGGCCTCGTCGGCCAGATCCTCGATGACCTGCCGACGGTCGAGGGCGTGGTCTCGACCGACAGTGCCTTCGGTCGTGCGGTCGCCTGGGACGAGTTCTGCTCCGACGACACCAGCGACATCCAGGTCGACGTGTCCGATGACGACATGTGCGACATCCTCTACACGTCCGGCACGACCGGCCGTCCCAAGGGCGTCGTGCTGCGGCACCGCACCGCCTTCTCGGTCGAGCCCGGCAAGCCGGTCTGGAACGGGATGGGCTGGTTCCACGCCTCTCCGATGTTCACGACGGCCGGGCTGTCGTTCGTGTACGTGCCGATGCGGCTCGGGATGGCCGCCAACTACATGAGCCGCTTCGACCCGGCGACGTTCCTGGACCTGGCCGAGGCCGGCACCATCCAGATGGCCTTCCTTGTGCCGGCGTTCGTCGAGATGATCCTCGCCGAACCAGACATCTCCGAACGCGACCTCTCCGGCATGTTCATGATCACGGTTGGCAGCGCGCCAGTTGCGCCGGCGTCGCTGCGCCGCCTCCAGGAGCTGATGCCCGATGCCATGATCTCGAACGCCTTCGGGATGACCGAGTCGGGGTCGGCGAACATGGCGCTGCCCAAGGGCGAGCTCGAGAAACGTCCCGGCTCGGTGGGCAAGCCGCAACCGCCGGTCGAGGTCAGGATCATCGACGAGGACGGGGCCACGCTGCCAACAGGGGAGGTCGGCGAGGTCTGCATGCGCAACCCCGGCCAGGAACGCGAGTACTACAAGGACCCCGAGGCCAACGCGCGCACCTGGATCGACGGGTGGCTGCACACCGGCGACCTCGGCCGCCTCGACGAGGACGGCTACCTCTACATCGTCGGGCGCATCAAGGACGTCATCATCCGCGGCGGCCACAACGTGCACGCTGCTGACGTCGAGGCCGTGCTCTACGAACACCCGAACGTGCGCGAGGCGGCGGTCGTGGGTGTCCCGCACGACGTGCTGGGGGAGGAGATCGCGGCCGCCGTCGTCCTCGTCGATGGGTCGGCGACGACGGCAGACGAGCTGGTTGCCTGGTGCAAGGAGCGCGTGGCCGGATTTGCCTACCCGCGCACGATCGCGATCCGCTCCGAGCTGCCCCGGAACGCCACGGGGAAGGTTCTCAAGAAGGCCCTCGCCGAAGAGCTCGCCGGCTGAGGGTCAGCCCTCCATCCAGGGGCACGGGACGGTCGGTCGACGTTCGAACCACGTGTTCGGGTTGAGGGTCGGATCGATGTTGGATTCCACGCTCGCGGTCGCCGTGGTCCCCGAGATCTGCCACGTGGTCGTCGTCACCATGGGGATCGGTTCGGTCACGTCGACCGTGGTGGACACGATCTGTGTCGGCTCGGATCCGCACTGGTGGTCGTGGAGGAACGTGATCACGCCCTCGGATCGCTCGCGGCCCGCGCGCAACAGGATTGGCTCGCCCGCCTGGTCCGAGACGAGCTCCCAGCCGTCCGGGGTCCAGGTTGTCAGCGTGAGCTCGAGGAGCTCGACGGTGCTCGAACCGAACAGCAGCCCCATCGGCGCCTCCGGCCCGAAGGACCATGGGACGAGGTGCTCGGTCGCGTCGGGATGCTCGAACACATCGTCGCCCGAGCCTGTGCAGGTGGCGATGACCCCGCGCGTGAGGCGAATGCCGTCCAGCCTGTCGTCGCCGTCGACGTCCACGGAAACCGTGACGAGTGTCTGCTCGTCCTGGTCGCCACAGGCGTTCGGGTCGATGGCGCCGTCGCCGCATGCGGTCGCGACGAGGGAGAGGAGGAGAAGGGGCCAGGCCAGCCGCCGGATCACGTCGTCATCCCGTCGGCGGGCCGAGCACGAGGTCGGCGACGCGCTGTCGCTGCCACGACTGCTGTCCCAGGAGCAGGTCGTTGACCTTCGCACGCTTGTAGAGCAGGTGCACGCGGGCTTCCCACGTGAAGCCGACGGCTCCGTGGATCTGGATCGCGTCACCCGTGACGGCGACGGCGGCCTCGCCGGCGTAGGCCTTGGCCATCGCGGCGGCCTGCTCCCGGTCCTCGGCCTCGGTGTCGGAGGCCCAGGCCGCGTAGTGCGCGCCGACGCGGGCGAGCTCGAGCTGCTGGAGCATCTCGGCAGCGATGTGCTTGACGGCCTGGAAGGAGCCGATCGGTCGGCCGAACTGGACGCGCTGGCCGGCGTACTCGGTCGCCATCTCGAGGGCCCGTTCGCTGACGCCGGTCAGCTCTGCGCACAACAGGACCGCCGCGTCGTCGGCGATGCGCCGCAGCACCTCCTCGTCGGAGGGCGCGTCGGTGAGCTTGCGGGCCGGCGTCGCGGTCAGCTCGAGCCGCGCGATCTTGCGGGTTGGGTCCAGCCCCGGGACGGCTTCGGCCGCCGGGTTCTGCACGAGGAAGGCGCACGGCCCAGTGTTCGTCCTGGCCGCGACGATGACCCAGTCGGCGGTGTGGCCGTCGGGGACGATCGCCTTGATCCCGGCGAGGGTCCAGCCGTCGTTGGTCTCGGTCGCGGTGGTCGCCAAGCCGGCGAACGGATCCCGTGCGCTGCCCTCCTCGAGGGCGACGGTGCCGCGCGCCGTGCCGGCCGCGAGGTCGGGCAACAGGCCGTCGGCGCCAAGCCGCCTTGCCGCAATGGTTGCCAGGCCCGCGCTGGACCAGAACGGTCCCGGTGTGGGCAGGCGCCCCATCTCCTCGCACACGACCACCATGTCGACGAGCCCGAGCCCCAGGCCCCCGTGTGCGGACGGGACCAACAGGCCAGTCCAGCCGAGGTCGGCCCATGACCCCCAGAGCTCGTCGGTGATCCCGGCCGCGTCGTCGCCCAGATCGAGGACGCGATCGTCCACCCCGTCGGCAAGAGCGCCGCGCACGGCAGCGCGCAGCGCGTCCTGTTCCTCCGAGAAGTTGAAGTCCAACGTCGCTCCGCTCGCGCCACGAACCCTGACGTCGGCGTCAGGCTAGTGACGGCTCAGGGACATCCCTGACCCTCGGGCCTTCTCCGGCCCATCCCTGACGTCGCTCCCGCGTCGTGGCCGGACCCTTGCGGCACGCGACTCCAGGAAGACCACATGTCAACCAGCACACACATCCCTCCGCCACCGCCGGCGGCGTCCGTCGGGGATGACGCTCCGCCGACGGCGCCGTCCCCGGTTGATGGACCGCCGCCGCTGCACGCACCCAACCGCCGTGAATGGGCCCGTCGAACGTGGCGGGAGCGCCTGCCGGTGCTGGCCGCCTGGACCGGCGCGGCGTTCGTCGTCATGTCCGTCGCCGGGTTTGCGTCCTCGCGCTGGGCCCTCCTCGACCCGTACGGGCAGGCCATTGCGCTCGTCGCTGCGGCCACGGCGCTGAGCGTCGGAAGCCTCTGGACGTTTCGCAGCGACCGCGCCGGGCTCGTCCACCTCGGCAAGGCGCTGTGGATCTCGGCGACCGCAGCTGCCATCGGGGCCGTGTGGCTCGCCGGCAGCGAGGCACTGCCGCACGCAACGCGCGTGGTGATCCTCGTCGCAGGCCTGACGGGTGTCGTCCACGCCGGGTCGCAATGGCTCCGGCGTCCGGATTCGCACGTCCTGCAGTTCGCCACGTTGGCGTCTGCGGTCTACGCCGCGGGACCGACCGGCGAACGGCTCTCCGACGCCTTCGGGACCCTGCCGGGCGAGGAGTGGTTCACGCCGATCGCCGGCTTCTTCGACCCGACGTTGGGTTCCGACGCCTTCCTGCTGGTCGGCATCGGCCACCTGGTCATCGGCATCAGCTGGCTGATGGTCAGCAGTCTGCTGCCCAAGGCGGCCGGCACCGTCGCCCGCATCAGCGCCTCGGTCCTCATCGCCTACGCCGCGTTGGCCCTCAACGTGCTCGTCAACCCGGTCGGTGCGGCGCTGGCGCTGGTCATCGTGGCTAGCTACCTGATCGTGGGGATCGCGATGGAGGACGGCCTGCTGACCGTCATCGGCAGCGTCGGTGCACTCGTCTCCGGCGTCAAGGTGATCTGGTCCCTGTTCACCGGCGAGGTCGCGGTCACCATCACGGTGTTCAGCGCCGGTGTCCTGATGCTCGGCTGGGCCTACCAGGCCCTCCGCAGTCGAGACGCCTGACGCACGGAGCGCGAAGCGGGTCACGGAACCAAGCCCGTGGCCCGCCTTCGCGTTCGTCCGATGTCGGGAGCCCGCCCCAAGAACCCTGACGCTCGTGTCAGGTACGTTGCCGGACTCCGCCGCAGGAGCCGCCGTTGGACTTCGCCCTGACGCCCGAGGACGAGGCGTTCCGCGACGAGCTCCTCGGCTGGCTGGACGAGAATCTCCCGGACTTCCAGGGGGACGTCGAGATCTCCGACCCCTTCCTGCCGCGCAACCTCGCGCGACGGCGGGCATGGCAGAAGCGCCTGGCCGAGGGTGGCTGGGCCGCCATCAACTGGCCGCCGGAATGGGGCGGTCGGTCGGCGACCATCATGCAGAACTTCATCTACTCCCTCGAGATGGCCAAGGCCAAGACCCCCGGGATCATCAACGCCGTCGGGTTGTGGCACATCGGGCCGATGATCATGAAGTGGGGCTCCGAAGAACAACAGAACAAGTGGCTGCCCGGGATCCTGTCGGCCGACGAGATCTGGTGCCAGGGGTTCTCCGAGCCCGAGGCCGGTTCCGACCTCGCCAACATGCAGTGCACGGCCGTCCGTGACGGCGACGACTACGTCGTCAACGGGCAGAAGGCGTGGTGCACGACCGCGCACCTGGCGGACTGGGGCCTGTTCCTGTTGCGCACGGACCCG
>JAWWBG010000170.1:0-5451 GCA_033721095.1 Nitriliruptorales bacterium | reverse complement strand
TCGTGGCGCCGACAGCCAGGAGACCTGGGGTCCTCAGGCAGCCGCCTCCGCACCACCTCTCCGAACGATCCTCGATGCCGGGATACCCCTCGGGGCAGGGACCGATGCCACCGTCGTCTCCTCATTCAACCCCTGGCTATGCGTCTGGTGGATGGTCACCGGCGAAACTGTGGATGGTTCACCGCCCCGGGTCGAAGAGCAGCGTCTCGACCTCGACGAGGCGCTCCGCCTCTACACCAGCGGCAGCGCTTGGTTCTCCTTCGAAGAGGATGACCGGGGCAACTTGGGACCGGGCAGCCTTGCCGACATCACAGTCCTCGCCACAGACCCGTTCGCAGTCTCCCCCCTGGGCCTGCGAGACGTAACTGCCGATCTGACTCTCGTTGGAGGCGCGGTCGTCCACGACTCGATGGGTGATCAGAGCCCCAGATAGGCCTTTCTCAACCGCTCGTCATCTGCCAGTGCCCGGGCCGGACCCTCACCGACGATCCTGCCCTCCTCCAGCACATAGCCGCGGCCGGCTAGATCCAGTGCCTCCATCGCATTCTGCTCGACGAGGAGGATGGAGACGCCCCTGGAGTTGATGTCCTCGAGCACGCCGAAAATCGACTCGACGATGATCGGTGCCAGACCCAATGAGGGCTCGTCGAGTAGGAGGAGCCTCGGCCCCGCCATGAGGGCCCGGCCGATGGCAAGCATCTGCTGCTCGCCCCCCGACAGCAGGCCCGCGGTCTGCGTGCGCCGCTCCTCCAGGATCGGAAAGGTGGCGTAGACCCGTTCGAGGTTGGGAGCCTGGCGAGCCCGACCGGCGGCGTAGCCGCCGACCTTGAGGTTCTCCTCCACGGTCAGCTCGGCAAAGACGCGCCGGCCCTCCATGACCTGGGCGATGCCCTGTGCGACGGTCCCGGGTGCGTCCATGTGCGTGATGGAGTAGCCGTTGAACGTGATCGAGCCCTTGGTGATGTCGCCGCGATGGACGTCGAGGAGTCCGGTGATCGCGCGCAGCACGGTGGTCTTGCCAGCGCCGTTGGCGCCGAGGAGGGCCACGATCGCGCCGTCGGGCACGGACAGCGACACGCCCTTGAGCACGAGGATGACGTCCTCGTAGACCACCTCGAGGTTCTCGACCTCAAGCATCTCGTCCGGCCTCCCGCGCCGAGCCGCAGACTAGAGACGGCGCCCGGCGCGCGAGACGATTGTGCAGGGTCGCAGCGGATCCGTGCACGCGGCGGCCAGATGGACTCGGCCGATCAGCCGCGACGCAGCGCCTCGACCTCCGGCACGCCCGCAATGGCGACGTGCTCCAGCCACGCGCTCGGGATCGCGATCTCGCGGTCGAGGAGCTGTTGGGCAAACGCCTTCCCCTGAGGGTCCATGCGGAGGCTCGCGATCCCGCCGCCACCAAGCGCGTCGTGGAGGTGGAAGTTCATCGCGTCGATGCCCGGCAGGTCGTGGCGCTCGACGGCGCCCTTGACGGCGTGGGCCATGTGTTCCTTGACGACGTCGGCCGTGAGGACCTCCCGGAGCAGCGGCAGGAAGTCGGGATGTCGTGCGCGGATGCCGATGTTCGCGTCATTGCCCTTGTCCCCGCTGCGGCCGTGCGCGATCGCGATCAGCGGCACGGTGACCGTGGGTTCGACGGCTCGTGCAGCCTCGACCGTGTCGACGGATGGCGGGTCAACCGGGTCATGGTCGGGAGCGTCCGGGACAGCGACCGCCTCCCCGTCGACCTCGACGACCGCGGGCACGAGCAGCTTGGGAACGAGGTGGCTGCGGAGTCGGACCAGGGGCGTCGGGCGTGGCAGCCCCGACCCGCCGCCGCTCACACCGGGCACGGCCAGGCCGAACGATGGCAGCTCGCGCAGCACGGCCTTCAGCGCCCGCTCCTCGTCGTGGTGCAACGAGATCTTGAGCATCACCTCGCGTGCATCGCGCGCCCGGCTGTGCGGTCCGTACGTGGCCTCGGCTCCGATGACCTCGACGCTCACGTCACGGAGTCCCGCGAAGCCGTCGCGATCGAGGACCCGCTGGGAGCGCGCCAAGCCGTCGGCTGCCAGGCGCTCGGCCTTGCCGACCGCGTTGCGTCCACCGATGAACAGCGCAAGCATCAGCTTGAACCCGTCGAGGGTCTGCGCGCAGGCCTTGAGCGTCGGCGGTGCGGGCCGGCCAACAGCACCCGTGACCTCGATGCGGTCCTCCCCGATCTGTTCCAGGCGCACGTCGCGCCAGTCACACGTCACGTCGGGCAACAGGTAGTTCGCCGGGTCGCCGATCTCGTACAGCAGCTGTTCGGCGACGGTCGCCACGGTCGCGAGCCCGTCGGTGCCGTCGGGCTTCGTGATGACGAACGAGCCGTCCTCGCGGCACTCCGCCAGCGGATAGCCGATGTTCGCCCACGAGTCGAAGCTCTCCCAGTCCGTGAACAGGCCGCCAGTCGCTTGGGGGCCGCACTCGATGAGATGGCCCGCGAGGCTGCCCTGCGACAGCCGGTCCCAGTCGTCCCACGCCCAGCCGAACTCGTGCACGAGCGGCCCGAGGACCAACGCCGAGTCCACGACTCGCCCCGTGACGACGATGTCGGCGCCGGTGTCCAGCGCGGCCGCGATCGGTCGGGCGCCCAAGTAGGCGTTGCAGCTGATCGGAAACGCGGGGAACTCGGCCCCGTCGGCCATCTCCGGGCTGGCCGCGGCGCGAACCTCGTCGAGGCGCTGCATGAGGTCGTCGCCGGAAACGGTCGCGACCTTGAGGTCCAGGCCGGCCTCCACGATCGCCTCGCGGATGACGGCAGCCGCGGATTCGGTGTTGATGCCGCCGGCGTTGGTGACCACCTTGATGCCCTGTTCCGCGAACTCACCGACGTTGGCCGCGATCTGGCGGATGATGTCGGTCGCGTAGCCGCGGTCCGGGTTGGCCATCTTCGCGCGCGTGAGAATCCCCATCGTGATCTCGGCGAGGCCCTCCCAGATGATGTAGTCGCACCGGCCCGACGCCAGCAGCTGGGGGGTCGACAGCGACGAGTCGCCCCACGCGCCGGCAGCACCACCGATCGTGACGGTTCGCTCACTCATCGTCGGACTCCGACTCATCAGGTTCGATCACGACGAGGACGGCGTCGGCGGCAACCTGCTGGCCGACGGTTGCGTTGACCTCGACGACGGTGCCGTCGACGTCGGCCGCGATGGAGTGCTCCATCTTCATGGCCTCGAGGATCACCAGCTTGTCACCTCGCGTGACCGCCTGGCCGACCTCCGCAGCGACCTTCGTGACGGCCCCGTGCATCGGCGCCACGAGCACGCCCTCGCCCCCCGCAGCGTCAGAACCCACGGGAATGCGCAGCAGGTCGACGACATCGAGGTCGCGAGCACCGAGGCGCAGGTGATGCAGTCCGGGCTCGGTTCCCTGGATGATCGCGAAGCTGCGGTCCGTGCCGTCGACCTCGACGATGTCGCCAACAACCGCGACCCGGTGGTCCAGCTCGTCCACGCTGATCACCGTGCCGCCGCGGCCGTGGGAGACCAGCGCGCTGTGTCGTTCGCCGTTGATCGCGATCTCGAATCGAGAGGTCGCCAGGCCGGTGGAGTGCCAGCCGGCCAAGCCTGGTGAGCGCTGATCGGCGGCCTCCAGGGATCGGGCATGGAGGATCCCGGCGACCGCCGCGGCGTCAGCCGGGTCGATGACGGTCTCGCTCGGCAGTCCGGACTCGGCGATGAAGGCGGTGGTTGCGTCGGTGGCGAACAGCTCGTGTTCGAGCACGTCGATGAGGAAGGAGCGGTTGGTTCGCAGGCCGAGGACCGTGGTGTCGGCCAGCGCTCGCACCAGCCGCCGCCGGGCGTGTTCGCGGTCACGGCCCCCGGCGATGAGCTTGGCCAACATCGGGTCGTAGTTGGCGGTCACGACCGACCCGGCGCGAACGCCGGTGTCGGTGCGGATGTCGTCGGGCACGTCCCACGCCGCGACCGTTCCCGTGGCCGGGAGGAACTCGTTGGCGGGGTCCTCGGCGTACAGCCGAACCTCGATGGCGTGGCCGTCGATCCGCACATCCTCTTGGCTCAGCGGCAGCGGTCGTCCCTGGGCGACGTCCAGCTGGAGCTCGACGAGATCGAGGCCCGTGACGAGCTCGGTCTCCGGGTGCTCGACCTGGAGCCGCGTGTTCATCTCCAGGAAGAAGAACTCGCCGTTCTCGTCGAGGAGGAACTCGACGGTTCCCGCGCCGACGTAGTCGACGGCCTCGGCCGCTGCGACGGCCGCCGAGCCCATGCGGTGGCGCAGCTCCTCGTCGACGACCGGGCTCGGGGCCTCCTCGACGACCTTCTGGTGACGGCGCTGGATCGAGCAGTCGCGCTCGCCCAGCCACAGGGTCGTGCCGTGCTCGTCGGCCATCACCTGGATCTCGACGTGCCGCGGTCGCAGGAGTGCCCGTTCGAGGATCAGGTCGTCCGAGCCGAAGGCGCCGAGCGCCTCGCGGCGGGCGGCCTCGATCGCGTCGGGCAGCTCGGCCGGGTCGGCGACCAGGCGCATGCCCTTGCCGCCACCACCTGCGGCCGCCTTGACCATGACCGGCACGCCGATCTCGGTGGCTTCCGCCAGCAGCAGCGCCGTGTCCTGGTCCTCACCCTGATAGCCCGGCAACAGCGGCACACCGGCAGCCGCCATCAGGCGCTTGGCGGCCGCCTTGTCCCCCATCGCGCGGATGGCATCGGCCGAGGGCCCGACGAAGACCACATCGGCAGCCGAGCAGGCTTCGGCGAACGCGGCGTTCTCGGCCAGGAACCCGTAGCCGGGGTGGATCGCATCGGCGCCCGTCGCGCCGGCCGCGTTGAGGATTCGCTCGATGCTGAGGTACGACTCGGTGGCAGGTGCCGGCCCGATCGCGACGGCCTGGTCGGCCAGGTGCACGTGGGGTGCGTCCGCGTCGGCGTCGGAATGGACGGCGACGGTTCGGTAGCCGAGCGCCCGGGCCGTGCGGATGACCCGGACGGCGATCTCGCCCCGGTTGGCGACGAGCAGCGTCGAGAACCTCATGGGCGCGCCACCCCGAACGTCAGCGGGTTGACCTCGGCCCGGTCGCCCTCGTCGACCGTCGCCAGCAGGAACCCGAGCACGTTGCGCGTGTCCCGCGGATCGATCATGCCGTCATCGAGGCTTCGGCCCGACGTCACGAATGCGTTCTCCTGGGGTTCGTAGATGCCCACGATCTGGTCGACGAAGGCGTTCACAAAGTCCTCGTCCAGGATCTGTCCCTGCCGCTCGGCGCGATCCTCGGCGACGATGCGCATGGTCGTGGCGGCCTGCTGGGCCCCCATGACGGCCGTGCGGGCGTTCCTGCGGGGGGAGACGATCCCCGAGTCGCAGATCGACGGACCGGAATGGCATTTCGCGCCTCCGTACGAGAAGTCGCTGGCGCACGAGATGCTTCAGGTCCTCACGAGCGAGGGCTACGAGGCCGCCGTG
>JAWWBG010000169.1:0-5590 GCA_033721095.1 Nitriliruptorales bacterium | reverse complement strand
TCAGCGGACCGGCAGGGTGTGCTGGTCCTCGTGGCCGTCGAGGAGCCGGACGCGTACGCCCGCATCCAGCAGGAAGGTCCGGGTCCGTTCCCAGTCCTCGTAGCGCCCGCCGGCAGCGACCACCTCGGCGACGCCGGAGTTCGAGATCAGCTTCGCGCACGTGAAGCAGGGTGCGCCCGTGCAGTAGAGCACGGCGTCCTGGCGTTCCTCGGGCGACGCGAAGAGCAGGGCGTTGGCCTCGGCGTGGATCGCGATGCAGTGCTCGTAGTCATGGCCCTGGGGAGCATCGGAGCTGGCCCGAGGGCAGAAGCCGTCCGTGCAGTGTCCGTAGCCGGACGGGCCGCCGTTGTAGCCGGTCGACACGATCCGGCGTTCCTGCACGATCACGGCACCGTGCTGGCGCCGTGAACAGGTGGCGCGGGTCGCCGTGGCGCGGGCAATGTCGAGGAAGTACTCGTCCCAGGATGCGCGATGCACGCCGTCGGGAATGCTGTCGGTCACCTCGTGTGCGTCAGGCGACGAGCTGCTTGTCGGTGTCGCGGAGGCGCTTTGCGACCTGGCGCAGGATGTTCTTGGCGAAGTTGTTCTCGTTGCTGATCAGGTAGAAGAAGTCCGCTCCCGACAGCACCAGCAGCGTGACGTCCGATGTCGCGGTCACCGAGGCGGTGGCCGGCTCCGGGTCGAGCAGGGACAGTTCGCCGATGATGTCGCCGGCCTTGAGGTCGGCGATCTTGCGCTTGCCGCGCACGACCTTCGCCGTGCCCTCGACAATGATCAGCAACTGCTTGGCCAGTCCGCCCTGCTGGACCAGCTCGGTGCCCTCTGGTCGCGTCGTCCACGTCACGTGGCTGGCCACCGTCGCCAGCTGCTTCTTCGTCAGGTGCTCGAACATCGGCACCGACGCAAGGGCGTTCTGGGCCTTCTTCTTTGTTGCCACGTCGTCTGCTCCCGCCTGGGCGTGGTGAACTCTAACGCACCGCGAGAATCGCCGCGGACCCCTCAGACCGGGGGGATCAGCCCCGGCGGCAGGTCGGACCGGCCCTCGAGTGGGGACAGCTCGAATTCCTCGGTGCCGATGCGGAGGAACTCCAGTGGTTCATCGCCGACCAGGTGCTGTTGCACGAGGGCGGGCACGTCCTCGACGGTCACGCCGCCGTACCAGACGTTGTCGGGCGCCACGTGCACGGCCGGACCGACCATGCACGGCTCCAGGCAGCCGGTGGCCACGACCTTCACGTCCGTGAGGCCGAGGCGCCCCGTCTCCTCGCGGATGGCCTCGAAGACCGAGCCCGAGCCGCGGCCGATGCACGATCCTCGCGGGTGTGCAGGGTCGCGCTCGTTCACGCAGACGAAGACGAACTTTCGGGGCATGCCGGCGCGGGCCACGAGGATCCACCATCTTGGGGGCGACCGACGCTAACGCAGGAGGGAAGCATGTTGGGTGGTCGCGCGTTGGTGCGGGTGTGCAAGGAGTGGGGATGAGCAACAGGGACCCTGACGGGCAGGCCGAGGCCGTCCGACGGATCCTCGGCTACACGCGTCGCATCGCGGTCGTTGGGCTCTCCGACAACCCGATGCGCACGAGTCATGGTGTCGCGCTCAGCCTGCTCCGGCATGGTTACGAGATCGTTCCGGTCAATCCCACCATCGACGAGTGGCATGGCCTGGAGGCCTTCCCGACCCTGGCCGACGTCCCGGGCGAGATCGACTTGGTCAACGTCTTCCGACGCACGGAGCACCTCGACGGCATCGCCGACGAGGTCGTGGCTCGCGGTGGCGTCCGGGCGCTGTGGCTCCAGCAGGGCCTGCGATCGGCCCACGCACGCGCCGTCGCGACGCAAGCGGGCATCGACTTCGTCGAGGATCGTTGCAGCCGGGTCGAGGTTGCCCTGCATGCCGACCTCATGGAGTTGCCCCCCGCCGCGTGAGGTCGGAGCTGCCCCTCATTCCAGTCCGCGAAGTGCCTGCCGTGGCTCCCGCCAGCCGAGGATGGCTTCGGCCATCGTGATGGCCTGGACGGTCTCGCGCACCTCGTGCACCCGCACGATCGAGGCGCCCAGCAGCACGCTGACGACGGCTGCGCTGATCGAGCCGACGACACGCTGCTCCAGCGCAGCATCCAGTGTCTCGCCGATGAAGTCCTTGTTCGACAGCGCCACCAGTACCGGGAAGCCGAGTTCGCTGAGGGTGCCGAGGTTGCGGGTCAGCTCGAGCGAGTGGAACGTGGTCTTCTGGAAGTCGTGGCCGGGATCGACGATGAGCGCCGTCGGGCGGACACCCGCGTCGAGCGCTCGGCGCGTCAGGTCGCGCAGGTGCGCCACGACGACCTCCGTGACGTTGGGCTCCCAGCGCCGACGAAATGGACGCGTTCGCGGCTCGCCGCCGTGGTGCATGGCGACGTAGGCCGCGCCGCTGTCGGCCACCACGCCGAGCAGGTCCGGATCGTGGAGGCCGGTCACGTCGTTGACGATGTCCGCGCCTGCGGCCACGGCTGCCCGGGCGACGTCCGATCGGAACGTGTCGACCGACAACAGCACCTCGTTGTCCGCGGCCCGGATGGCCTCGATGACGGGGACGACGCGCTCGATCTCCTCCTCCACCGACACGTCTGCGCCCGGACCGCCCTTGATCCCGCCGATGTCGAGAATCGCTGCGCCGTCCGCCCGCAACTGGAGAGCGCGATCGACGGCGTGCTCGAGTGCGAAGGTTTCCCCGCGGTCGTAGAAGGAGTCCGGGGTGCGATTGACGATCCCCATGACCGCGGTGCGGGCCGTCAGGTCCAGTTCGCGCTGCCCTGCTGTCAGGACCCGGGGTGCCGCAGGGCGCGCCGCAGACTGGAGCGGGGCGTGCAGCGCGTCATCGCGCACCGTGGCCTCCCATGGTCACTCCGGCGAGGCTATGGGAGGGCCCAACCGCCGTAGCATCCGCCCTCGGAGGGACTCATGCCAGCCTGGATCGTGGTGACCATCATCGTGCTGGTCACGGGTGCCGCGGTGATCGCGACGCTCTTTGGTGAGCAACGGCAGCCGCTGCCACCTCGCGACAGCCGTGTTCCCCGGCAGCCGATCCGTCCCGGAGACCTGCGGCGTGTTCGCTTTCCGCTGCGGTTTCGCGGCTATGACCCGGTCCTCGTGGACCAGTGGCTCGTCGCGGCAGCGGATGCGCTTGACGTCCTTGGCCACACGGCTGGGCCCGACCTCGTCGCCCTCGCCGACGAGCAGTTTCTCGATGATGGCGAATCGGTGACCGACCTGGTCGTCCCAACGGCGTCCGACGACTCGTCGGCACCGGCGACGACGTGGCCGGCAACGGACCCGGAGTCGCCCGACTTGGACGAGCCGCTCGACGCGGACGACGAGTCGGAGTGAGTCGGACGGGCTTCGGGCCCGGGTCGGTCAGGTGAGGAACTCGAGAATCGCGGCCGCGACGGCGCCTGGGTCCTCGACCGGGGCCCAGTGGCCAACATCGGCCAGCACCTTCACGCGGCTCACGGGGATGGCGGCCTTGAGCTCCTCGGCCATCGCCAGGGGCGTCGATCGGTCGTGGGCGCCGGTGACCAGCAAGGTGGGCTGGCCGATCTTGCTCCCGTCGATCTTCGGCGCCTTGGCGAGCGCCCGGCACGCCTTCGCGTAGGCCGTCGGGTCGTTGCGGGTGAACAGCTCGCGCAGCAACCCGACCGCGCCGGCCTTGGTGGCGTGCGACTGCGGTGACACGGCGCCGTCGAGCCAGTCGTCAACGAGGACGTCCATGCCGTCCTTCTCGACCTTGTCGGCGCGTTCGCGGTAGGCGTCGTTCGTGGGCGGGAGGAAGCGCGAGATCCCGCCGACGAGGACCAGCTGGTCGACGACATCTGCGCCCGTGACGGCCACCTGTTGGGCGACCAGCGTCCCGAGCGAATGGCCGACGACCGCGGCGTGCGGGAGCTCCAGCTTCTTCATGAGCGCCAGGACGTCGGAGGCCCACCCCTCGACGGACAGCTTGCCTGCCGTGCCCGAGCGGCCGTGGCCGCGCAGGTCCAGGGCGACGCAATGGTGGTGCTGGCGCATGGCCTGCATCACGCCGTACCAGACGTGGGAGGAACCCCCGAGGCCGTGGATGAACACGACCGGTGGCCCTTCTCCCATGCTCTGGTAGTGGATGCTGCTGCCGTCGATGTCGACGAACATGTGGAAGCCTTTCAAGCGGTGGGTGGTGGCCGGGAAGCTGATGGGGGACCGCGAGGGCCCGATGGTGGCCAACCGCGCGCCAGCCTACTCGGCGGGCCGTGTCACCTACGGTGTTGAGCATGCTGGTGGACATCGAGACGACGATCAACGCCCCTCGGGCGGTCGTCTGGGACGTGCTGGTCGACTGGGAAGGCCAGTCCGACTGGATGATCGACGCCGTCGAGATCGAGGTCGTCTCGCCCCATCGATCCGGCTTGGGGACGACCGTCCGCTCGCCCACGCGGATCCTCGGAATCGTCATTCCGGACGTCGTTCGGGTGATCGAGTGGCGGCACCGTGAGCGGCTCACGATCGTCCACCTCGGTTCTTGGCTCGTCCAGGGCACGGCCGCCATCGAGCTGGCGGACACCCCCGAGCTGGGCACGCACGTGCGGTGGACCGAGGACGTCCCCGTCCCGCTCGGTCGGTTGGGGCCGACCGTCGGTCGGTTCCTCCTGCGTCCGTTCCTCGAGATCGTGTTTCGTCGGAGCCTGCGGCGCCTCAAGCTGCGCTGCGAGGCCGCCAGCCAGCCGCTGGGGGGCTGAGCGCGGACTCGTACGCTCCTCCCGTCGTTTCCAGGAAGCTCCGTGCCCGCCATCGGCAGAGTCGTCGCGTCCGGCGCCATCGTGGCGCTGGCGCTGGCCGGTTGCGCCGATCCCGAGGTGTCCCAACGGCAGCCGGTGTCGTCAGTCGACGGGATCCAGGCCACGGGCCAGTTCGACGGACATCGCATCGCCGTCTCCGACGGCGAGCCGGAAGTGGCCCTGGGCGACTGCGACCTGCCCGATGGCGTCGACGAGGACCTCTGCATCGTGGCCTTCACGATCGACGGCTCGACGCTCGCGCTGGTGGTCGAGAACCCTGGGGTGCTCGAGGTCGGTGACGGGGTGCCAATCACCAACTGCGCCGGTCACTGCGATGACGCCGAGGGCGTTGTCGTCGAGGTGCGCCTCGATGGGGTCGCGCGACGCGCATCGAGCGGCTCGGCGGACATCGCCGAGGCTGGACCACGCTGGCGACTGGCCTTCACGCTGCGGTTTGGCGGTGCCGACAGGCTCACGGGCGAGTTCGACGTCCGGCCCCCGAACCAGTAGTCAGCCGGTGGCGTCCACGCGTTCGTGCCAACTGGCCGTGTCGAGGACCGACTGGTCGTAGGAGCCGCGAGCGGCGACGGTGCCGTTGTGTCGGACCACGAAGTCGCACAGCATCCGTGCCGGTCCGACCTGGGCCACGGTGACGACCAGCTCTGCCGTGGCACCGTGTGGAACCGGCGCCCGATGCTTGATCTCGAAGCTGCTGGTGACGGCCACCTCGTGCTCGCCGAGATGGGGCTCGATGATCCCGCGGGCGATGTCGATGACCGCCGCGAGGACGGCCGTGGTGCC
>JAWWBG010000168.1:0-5598 GCA_033721095.1 Nitriliruptorales bacterium | reverse complement strand
TCGAGCGCAGGCAAGCAGGCGTGCCGGTGTCCGTCACGCGAGGTCAGTGCAAACCGTGCGCCGCCGGACGACGGTCAGGCGTCGGCGTACATCGCGTCGATGACGTCCTTGTGGATCTCGTGGATGACGGACCGGCGCAGCTTCATCGACGGCGTCATCTCCGGATCCAGCGGCGTCCATTCGCGGTCCATGATGGTGAACTTCTTCACCTGCTCGACGCGGGCGAGCTTCTGGTTCGCCTGGTCGACCGCGAGCTGAACAGCCTCGTGGACCTTGGGTTCCTGGCTGGCCTGCGCAAAGGTCTCGAAGGGAATGCCCTCCGCCTTGCACCAGGCCGGCAACGCGTCCGGGTCGAGCACGATCAGCGCGGAAATGAACTTGCGCTCGTCGCCGATCGCGCACACCTGGCTGATGATCGGTGACGCGGACTTGACCTCTTCCTCGATGTTGTTGGGGGAGAGGTTCTTGCCGGCCGCCGTGATGATCAGCTCCTTCTTGCGGCCAATGATCTTGAGGTAGCCGGCTTCGTCGAACTCGCCGAGGTCGCCGGTGTGGAACCAGCCCTCGTCATCGATGGCTTCTGCCGTCGCCTCGGGCCGGTTGAGGTAGCCGGGTGTCATGTGCGGGCCCTTGAACAGGACCTCGCCGTCGTCAGCGATCTTGACCTCGCTGCCTTCCAGCGGCACACCGACGGTGCCCACGCGCGGTCGTCCCGGCGGCGTCACGGTGATCAGCGTCGAGGACTCGGTCATCCCGTAAACCTCCGAGATCGGGACGCCGATGCCGGTGAAGAACCAGAGCAGCTGGTTCTGGATGGGCGCGGCGCCACTGAAGCCCATCGCGCAGCGATCGAGCCCGATGCCCTCACGGATCTTGCTGTAGACGAGCCGTTCGAACAAGAAGTGCAACGCCTCGGTCTTCAGGTCGGCGCGGCGGCCCTCGGAGATGGCCCGTCCCTTGTCGGCGGCGACCTCGAGTGCCTTCAGGCCCAGGCCGCGCTTGCGTTCGTTGGGCTCCTCCTCGAGCTTGGCGACGATGCCGCCGTAGAACTTCTCCCACACGCGGGGAACCGCCACGAAGAGAATCGGTCGGACGCGGGGAAGGGCCTCGGGAAGCGTCAGCAGGTCACGGACGTAGGTGATCTCGCTGGCGTAGTTGAACGCCCCGTTGTAATGGCTGTTGAACCGTTCGGCCACGTGCGCCAGTGGGAGGTACGAGATTCCGGGGATGCCCGGCGGGACATGGACCTCACCATCAACGATCCAGTCGGCGAGCTTCGGATTGCGGAGCGCGAGGACACCGCGCTCGAGGAGGGGCTCGACGCCGGAGATGTTGAAGCGAAGGCCCTCATGGGTCAACTGCACACCCTTGGGCGGGCCCGTGGTCCCCGATGTGTAGATGATGGTGGCGATGTCAGTGGGCTTGACCTTCGCCGTGAGCTTGTCGAGCTTCGCGGTCCCTTCCTTCTCGAAGGCCGCCTGCCCCGCGGCCTCGAAGTCGGCCCAGCGGGTGACGCCGTCGGGGACCTCGTCGAGGTCGTGGACGATGAGGTGCTCGAGGGCCGGCAGGTCGTCGCGGATCTTCAGCCACGTGTCGAGCTTGTCGGCGTCGCAGACGACCACCTTGGCCTTGCAGTCGCCTGCCACGTACGTCAACTGCTCCGGTGCCAACGTGTTGTAGAACGATGTTGGCGTGGCACCCGCGCGCAGCGCCGCCGTGTCCGTCAGCGTGTGTTCGTGTCGGTTGATCATGTGGAGGCCGACGACGTCGCCGTGCGTGACCCCCAGGTCCCGCAGCGCAAGGGCCACGGCCGCCGAGCGCTGTCCGTACTGGCCCCAGGTGAGGCGGGTGTCGCCGTCGACGATGGCGCCGACGTCCGGCACCTGCTCAACGTTGCGCAGGAAGAGGTCGACAAGCGTGCCGCGGTCGTCGGTTGGTGGGGTGAGAATGGTCATGATCGAATCCTGTCCTCGTAGTCCTTGCGGGTGTCGGGGTCGTGGTCGAGGAACCCGCGCTCCATGCCGAACGCCTTGACCAGGAACTTGCTGACGGGTGCGGGCATCAGCGGTGCAGTCTTGATCAGTGGAACGATCATCCGCGGCACGAACACCTCGGCCCGTGGCTTCTCGACGGCGTCGGCGATGGCCCCCGCCACGTCCTCGGGTTCGACGGGCGGGACGCCCTTCGGTGGCTTGGTGCCACTGATCAGGTCGGTGTTGACGAACGCGGGCATCACGATCGAGAAGTCGACGCCGGTGTCCATGTACTCGAGGATCGCGCTGCCCGTGAGTCCGACCACGGCGTGCTTGGTGCCCGCGTAGGTGATGGCCCCGGCGACCGGCACCTTGCCGGCCTGCGAGGCCACGTTGACGATGTGGCCCCGGTTGCGCGGGAGCATCAGTGCCAGCGCGCTCTTCATCCCGTTGATGACGCCATGGACGTTGATGTCGAACTGGCGGCGGGTGACCTCGTCGGGCTCGTGCTCGAAGTGGCCGACGGGCATGATCCCGGCGTTGTTGACGAGGACGTCCAGCGGCCCCAGCTCGTCCTCGACCCGCGCCAGGAAGTTGTCGAACGACGCGCGGTCCGTGACGTCGAGGTCGATGCCGAGGGCGGCTCCGCCGAGGTCGTCAGCCGCGCTCTTGACGCCGTCGACGTCGATGTCGCCGATGGCGACCTTGCAGCCACGCCGGCTCAGCTCACGTGCCGTCGCCAAGCCAATGCCGCGGGCACCGCCGGTGATGGCGACGACCCTTCCGGTGAGGGATGCCATCGGTGAACTCCTTCGGAGCGGGTGGTTCGTGTTCTAGTCGCTCGCGTCAGCGGATGCGCTCGAGATGGATGGGAAGTCCGTCGGGCGGATAGGGGAGTGAGAGCCAGTTGACCTTCATCTCGTATCCCGGCCGCACGGACCAACGGTTGGTCAGCAGCAGCTGGTGGAGGGCGGAGGTCACCTCGAGCATCCCGAAGTACATCCCGATGCACTTGTGGGCACCGCCGCCGAAGGGCGACCACGCGTACTGGTGCACCTTGTCCTCGCCCCGTTCCTCGGAGAACCGCTCGGGGTCGAAGCGGGTCGGCTCAGTCCACAGGTCGGGGCGTCGGTGCACGACCTGCGGGGACACGCCGACGAGCGTGCCCTCGGGGACCCAGTGGCCCAGCAGCTCGGTGTCCTTGACGGTGCGGCGAGCCATCGACGGCACCGGTGCGATCAGGCGCAGGGCCTCCTTGATGGCCAGTTGCATGCTCGGGAGCCGCTCGAGGTCGTCGTACTCGATGTGGTCGGTGCCAAGCGCCAGCGACTCGTCGCGCAGCCGGTCCTGCCATTCTGGGTGCTTGGCCAGCTGGTAGACGAGGGTCGTCGTGGTGGTCGTCGACGTGTCGTGCGCGGCCATCAGGAGGAAGATCATGTGGTTGACGACGTCGTCGTCGGTGAAGCGCTCGCCCTCTTCCGTCTCGATGTGGCAAAGCGCCGTGAACAGGTCGTCGCCCGCCCCCGATCGCTTGGCCGGGAGCTCGGCGCGGAAGAACTCCTCGAGGACCTTCCGTCCGTCAAGTCCGCGCTTCCAACGGCCACCGGGCACGGGCTGGCGGACGATGGCGGTCCCTGCCTGGACGGTGTCGAAGAACGCCTTGTTGAGGGCGTCCGCCTCCGGGCCGAGGTGGTGGCCCACGAAAACCGTCATGGCAAGGTCCAGCGTGAGCTGCTTGAACGCCGGGTAGAACTTGAACCGAGGGCCCGGCTGCCAAGACGCGAAGCCGTCACCGAGGACGGCGTTCATCCCCTTGAGATAGCTCTTGAGCCGATCACGTGTGAAGGCCTGCTGCATGATGCGACGGTGGTGGATGTGCTCCTCGAAGTCGAGCAGCATCAGCCCGCGCTCGAAGAACGGCCCGATGAAGAACTCCCAGCCCGGACCGTTCGCGAAGGCCTTGTCACGGTTGACCAACACGGCTTCTGTCCCGGCAGGGGAGAAGGTCATCACGAGCGGTTGGCCGAACAGCTTGCCCCAGCTCACGTCGCCGTAGTCCGCGAGCTTGTCCATCACGAGGTCGTAGGGCCCCATCAGGTAGTCGAGGCCCAGCCCGATGAGGGGGAGCCCGGGCTCGCCCATGACCGGCTTGAGCCCGGAGCCCGGTGGGGGGTCGGCCAGGGCCACGGGGTCGCTGTGCAGCTGCTGGGTCGCGATCCTGGCCGCCTTCCTCGCGAGCGATGCCGATGTCTCGACTCCGGATCGGACGCTGTTCACCGCGAGGTCGAGGAGGCTCATCGGTGCCTCACGATCGGGACGAGGTAGTCGCGGGCAAAGTCGCGGGCTGCGCCGCTGTCGTCGTGGGGGATCGCCCCCTCGGGCGTGA
Source organism: Nitriliruptorales bacterium (assembly GCA_033721095.1). Lineage (GTDB taxonomy): Bacteria > Actinomycetota > Nitriliruptoria > Nitriliruptorales > Nitriliruptoraceae > JAWWBG01. The sequence goes on along the minus strand of JAWWBG010000168.1, from coordinate 1,239 downwards.
GCAGCAGGGAGTGGCAGAGCCGCACGATGACCTCGGCAGCCAGTTCCGGATCGACGTCCTCGGCGGCGTCGCCACGAGACTGGGCGGCCCGGATCTTCGATGCGATGAACTCGCGCGACGCGGCGATCACGGGTGTCATGAGGACCGTGACGTACGACAGGCCCCAGTCACCCTCGATCTCGAGCAGCCGACCCATCGTCGTGCTGGCCTGGATCGCCCGCAGCGTCACCATGAAGCCCTCGACGACCTGCTCCTCGAAGGTGTCCAGTCGCTCGGTGGCCTCGTCGATCGCGGCGAAGTAGTCGTTGAGCTCATCGAGGAACACCGCTTCGACAAGCGCTTCCTTGTTCTCGAACTTTCGGTAGACCGTGGCCCGCCCGAACCCGGCCGCCGTTGCGACGTCGTCCATGGTCGCCCGCCGAAAGCCCGTGCTGCCAAACACGTCCCGGGCGGCGTCGACGATGCGGGTCCGGGTTTCGTCGGCGTGCTCGTCCGCAGCACGCGCACGGGCCAGCAGCTTGCTGGGCGGTGCGGCCACGGCGACCTCCGAGTCTCGACCCGACGAGAAGCGGGTGAGACGATCAGTGTACATTTGTCTCATCGGCCCACCAACGCTGACGAGGGACTGATGGCAGCAACGAAGACCGCAGAACCCGAGACCCCGACCTTCACGGTGCTTGCCCCGGCCACGGGCGCCGTGGTCGGGGAGTACCCGGTGATGGATGCGGAGGCCGTCGCCGAGGTTGCCGCTACAGCACGCGACGCGCAACACGGCTGGGCAAATCTCGGTTTTGACGGCCGCGCCCGCGTGCTGGGCCGCTTCCGCCGGCGCCTGGTCGACCACCAGGACCTCATGGTCGAGGCGATGATCGCGGAGACCGGCAAGACCCATGAGGACGCGGCCAGTGACCTGCTGCTGGTGGTCGGCTGGTTGCACCACTGGGCTCGTGCCGCGGCGGACCTGTTGGCGGACCAGCCCATCTCGACCTCGTCCCCGTTCCTCATCGGCCGACGGAACTTCATTGCCCACCGCCCGCGAGGGGTCGTCGGCGTGATCGGGCCCTGGAACGTGCCGCTGTCCCTGACGGTCGGCGACGCGATCCCCGCGCTGATGGCGGGCAACACCGTCGTGATCAAGCCTTCGGAGGTGACGCCGGCGTCGGTCGTCCTTGCCCAGAAGCTGTTCCTGGAGTCCGGTGGGCCGGAGGGCGTCCTCAACGTCGTCACCGGCGACGGCGC
>JAWWBG010000167.1:0-5600 GCA_033721095.1 Nitriliruptorales bacterium | reverse complement strand
TCGGCCTCGGTCGGGTCGCCGGGCGCCGGGAGGACGAACACGCCGGCCTCATGGGCGGTGAGCATCTCGGGCAGGTAGTCGTCCAGCTCGGCGTCGTCCTCGATGGCGATGACGTCCGAGATCGTCTGCTGGGCGCGCAGGCGAATGGCCGTCACCACCTCGCCGAACTGCAGGTCGAGGTCGATGAGCGCGACCTTCTTGCCCGTCCACCGCGACAACGCGAAGGCCAGGTTGGTCGAGTAGAAGGTCTTGCCGCAGCCGCCGGTCGCCGAGCAGATCGTGAAGATCTGACCGTCGGTAACCGTCGGTTCGTCGGCGGCCGCCTCCGACAGCGAGTGGCCCAGCCGGTCCGACAGGTCGATGGCCCGCAGCACCGCGTCCTTGAGCTCGCCGTCCTCGCGCGGGTCGACGAGCGCATCGGCGCCGATCGCGATCACGTCGCGCATCGGGGCGCCCGGGCGCCGATCGAAGGCCAGGACCACGCGCACGGCCGGGTGGGTGTCGCGGAAGTGGATCAGGTCGTCGATGGCCTGCCGCTTGGTGCACGACGGGCCGGCCACCACGACACCAGTCGGACGGGCCCAGTCGCGCAGCTCGTCGGTGTCGGCGACGGCGATCAGCTCGGGTGGCGGGTGCACGCCCTCGACGAGCCCCTCGACCGAGACGGCCAGGTACGGGTCGGGCTCGACGACGATGATGCTCCGTGGGATGCTCACGCGGCGGCCTCCGTCGTGTCCTCCTCGGGCTGGGGGAGCAGCGTGAACCAGAGCTGTCGTGCCTCGATGAGTGGCAGCAGGCGTTCGACATCGCCGGGGTCCAGGGCCACGACGAAGGACACGTCACCCGCGGCGCCCGGGGGACTGTCGAGTCCCAGGATCTCGATCTCGGAGAGGAGGAGCGTCGCGCTCGCGGGGAGGATGGGCTGCGAGGTGGGGTCGAGGGGATCCTCGAGGATGAAGTCCTCGACGGACGGCAGCTGGTAGATGTTCACCCGGTCTCCGGGGATGGGCACCGCGATGAGGCCACGCACGCTGTCGAGCCGGATGGCGACCCCCTCCATCTCCGAGGGGACCTCGATCACGAACGGCAGGCGCTGGACGGGCGCAGTCGGTTGGGCTCGCGGCTGGGGCTGCGTCGTGGTCGTTGGGTTCTCCGTGACGACCGAGACCGGCTCGTCCTCGTTGTTGAGGCCCCAGAAGACGAGGAGCACGAGGACTACGCCGACGACGAAGACGAGGACGCCGATCAGCAGGAGCCTGTTCGAGTTGGAAGCTGCCACCCGTTCAACCTTTTCGTCCGGCCGAGCACGGTCACGGCCTGTGCCGAGCCCATTGCGACGTGGGGCCAGTAGACAGGAGAACGTCGGCCGCGGCGATGGGTCGTTGGGGCCAAACCGGACTGGCCCAGACGGGCCATCTGGTCATGGCCTGCTCAGGCCCGAGCGGCCTCGGTGTCGGCGCGCGACGGGTGCGGGGCACCGCGCCAGGCGATGTGGCGGGCCGCGGTCTCGTCGTCGACAGCGGGACTCCAGCGCCACGCCTGCTTGAGATGCGGCTCGCCGAGCACGACCCGGCGCTGCAGCAGATTCGGGCCGCGAATCACGTCGCAGGTGACCGTGTCACCCGGCTCGTGCTGGGACAGCACGGCCCCGAGGTTGGCCGCGGTGGTGACGTGGCCGTCGACGGCGACGAGGAGGTCGCCCCCGGTCAGCCCGCCGGCCCAGCCCGGGCCGTCACGCAGCACGGCAGACAGCTGCACGCCGGTCGGCGCCTCGGCCGTCTGGACACCCAACCACGGGTGTTGGTCCGTCCCTTCGGACGGAGCGGGCTCGGCCCCCACGGTCGCAAGTGCCGATTCCACATCGGGCAGCTCGGTGCCGTCCACGAATCGCTCGAAGAACCAACCCATGTCGTCGCCGGCGACCTCGGACACGGCGGCCTCGACATCGGCCTCGGTGTAGCCCTGGCTGCTGCGACCGTGACGTTCCCACAGCAGGCGCATGACCGCGTCCAGGCCACCGTCGACGTCGGCGGTACGCAGGTGCATGTCGAGCGCCAGCGCGACCAGTGCCCCGTGCCGGTAGTAGTCGGTCCCCGCGTTGACCCAGTTCTCGTCCCGCACGTAGTACTTGACCCAGGCCTGGTGCGAGGCCTCGCGGAGCGTCTGGCGGTCCCGTCCCGGCTGGTTCGTGACGGCCTCGATGACCTCGCCCATCGATTTCAGCCACCGGTCCGGCGTCCACACCCCGGCTCGCAACGGCAACAGCTCGTCCCAATAGGAGGTCCAGCCCTCGGCGACCCACAGCGACTCGGTGAATACCGGCTGCTCGAGGTCGGGCTCGACGAGGGCCGCCGGGGTCAACCGCTTCACGTTCCACAGGTGCAGGTACTCGTGGGCCAGCAGCGACACGAGTCGTGCCCGCCCGTCCGCGTCGCCGTGCGTGTGCGCCGGCACGAGGATCACCGCACCATCGCGATGCTCGAGGCCGCCGCCACCCTTGTCCCACGCGTAGCACAGGAAGGTGTAGGCGTCGGTGGGCAGGTCGCCCCCGAACAGGTCGATCGCCGCATCGATCACCTGCTGCGCATCGGCAGCAATGGCCGCCAGGTCGGGATGGCCGGCGCGGCCGGTCCACACGAAGCGGTGCTCGACACCGGCGTTCTGCCAGGTCACGGACGGGTGGTCACCGACCTCGAACGCCGTGTCCACCAGGTGCAGGTAGTTGGTCGCGAGGTACGTGCCGCCGTCGGCCGGGAGCATCGACCACACCGTCTCGGCGCGATCGAACGCGACCTCGTGCGGTCGGTCGGCGGCCCCGTCGATCCACGGGAACGTCGCCGCGGGGATGATCAGCGCATGGTGGTCATCGATGTGGTTGGTCCGTACGGACGGGCTGTGCCCGAACACCTCGAGCGTCACCGTGGTCTCGGCATCTGGCGCCGCGTCGAGGCGCCAGGCGCTGCGGCCGTCCGGACGCAGGGCGACCTCCGCGTCGCCACAGGACCCACGGATGGACTGCACGTCGTGCACGTAGTCGCGGATCACGTAGCTGCCCGGCGTCCAGGCTGGCAGGACCAGGCGGATCGACTGGCCGCGGAGGTCGTCGGGGACACGCACCGACACCCGCACGAGATGGTGCAGGCGGTCGGCCAGGTCAACGCGGTAGCGGACCGGGTCTGCCAAGCGACGTCTCCGCCGGTGTCGTCGGTCGGCGAGGCTAACGTGGACGAACGTCGCGTCGGATGGGTCGGCTCGCCCCTGGCCCGCCGGTCGGGAGTGTGCACGTGGCCGGTCGCATCGTCCGTGAGGACATCGAGCGCCTGCGCGAAACAGCCCGCCTGGTCGACATTGCCGGCGACTACACCCGGATGCAGCCGGCTGGTGGCCGCTGGAAGGGGCGCTGCCCGTTCCACGACGAGAAGACCCCCTCCTTCACCGTCGAGCCCAGCCGCAACCTCTATCACTGCTTCGGGTGCGGCAAGGGCGGCGACATCTTCGACTTCCTCCAGTCGATCGAGGGGATCGACTTCGTCGAGGCGGTCGAGCACCTCGCCCGCCGGATGGGCGTCACCCTGCGGTACGAGCAGCTGTCCGCCGGCCAGCAGCGAGCCCTCGGCCAGCGAACCACGCTCGTGCAGGTCAACACGGCGGCCATGGAGTTCTTCCGCGAGCGGTTGATGGCCGACGAGGGGATCCCGGCCCGCGACTACCTCAAGCAGCGTGGTTTCGGGCGCAACGAGGCGGATCGCTTCGGTCTCGGCTGGGCTCCCAACGAGTGGGACGAGCTCGCTAAGGCACTGTCCGAGCGCTTCGACCGCAGCGATCTCCAGCGTGCTGGCCTCGTGGCGCCCAACAATCGTGGCGGCCTTCGCGACGAGTTCCGCGGGCGGCTCATGTTCCCGATCCGGGACGCGTCGGGAGACGTCATCGGGTTCGGTGGCCGCGTCGTCCCGGGCGTCGACTACGGCGACTTCGATCCGCCCAAGTACAAGAACTCGCGCGAGACACCGCTCTACCACAAGACGCGGGTGCTCTTCGGGCTGCACGAGGCCCGCGCCAACATCGTCCGAGACGGCCTGGCCCTGGTCTGCGAGGGCTACACCGACGTGATGGCCCTGCACCAGGCCGACGTCGGGCACGCCGTCGCCACGTGTGGCACAGCCGTCGGGAGCCGGCACCTCCAGCTGCTCTCGCGCTACGCCCAACGCGTCGTGCTGGCGTTCGACGCCGACCCCGCCGGGGTCCGCGCCGCCGAACGGGCCTGGGATGAGGCCCACAAGCTGGGCGAGGACGTGGCCCTCGACCTGCGGGTGCTCGTGCTGCCCGACGGGCGCGACCCGGCCGACGTCGTCGCCGAGCACGGCGGCGAGGCTCTTCGCGCACGGCTGGATGACGCCGTGCCGGTCGTGCCGTTCGTCCTGCGTCATCGGTTGGCCGAGCACGACGCGACCACGCCCGAGGGGCGCGATGCCGCGCTCAAGGCCGCACTCGAGGTCCTCGGCCGCGAGCCCACCCCGGAGCTGCGCCGCGAGTACGCGAGCCGCGAGATCGCCGACCCCCTCGGGCTGTCGTTCGAGTTCGTCGCCAAGTCGGCAGCACGGGCCGGGATCGAGATCGACCAGAACCAGGGCGTCGTACGCCCGGCCCGTGCCGGCCGAGATCGCCGACGCGAGGTCGGTGTCGGCGCCGATCGAGCGCGACTGGAGCGCCGCGTCCTCCGTGTCGCCCTCCAGCGCCCCGACGTGCTCGGTGACATCTGGACGGAGGTGGTGCCCGACGACTTCACCCATCCGACCGGTCGGGCAGTCTTCGAATCGCTGGCCGCGGCGGGTGGTGCCGGTACGGCACTCGACGTGATCCTCGAGGCAGCACCCGACGACGACGTCCGAGCCGTCATCCGCGAGGTCGCGCTGGAGGACGACGACCTCCTCGGTCACGACGACGACGCCGTCGTTCGGCGATTCGCCGACGACATCGTGCGTGGCCTGCTGCTGCCACGCGCTCGTGACGCGGTCCGCGAGGCCACCGAGGAGCTGGCGCGCCTGAACCCGGACGCCGACGGATTCATGGCTGCCCAGCAGCGCGTCAAGGAGCTGTCCCACCAGCTCCAGGAGCTCCAACCAGCCCGTGACTGACGAGACCCGACGACGACTGCGCTCACTCGAACGGCGGTTGCGCCGCCAACGACGCGCGCTCGAGCGCATCAACCCGATCCAACACCCGGCCCGCTACCGCACGCTGTTCGAGGAGGTCGCTGCCATGGAGGCCCGCCGCCGGTCACTGCGCGGGCGGACGGACCCGGCATCGTGATCGAGGCACGCACGCACGGAATTTCGCCGACCTCCCGAATCGCCCGTCGATAGCCTGCAGGAGGACGGGCGATCCCCACCCGATCGCGCCTCCACGGAGCCTCCGTGAGCAGCCCCAGCGAGCGCAGTTCGAACGTCATTGTCATGGGCGTGAAGCAGGACGCCGTCGAGGCGCTGGTCGCGACCGGGCGCGAGCGGGGCTACCTGACGGTCGACGAGATCCTCGAGGCGATCGAGGCCGAGGCCGTGCCGGCGGCCCTCGACGCCCGGCTGCGCAGCGACGGGATCATC
>JAWWBG010000166.1:0-5666 GCA_033721095.1 Nitriliruptorales bacterium | reverse complement strand
CCGCCGATGTCGGACGCCGTCGTGAGCCTGCGTGTCGCTGCCCTGCAATACGACATCGCCTGGGAGGACCGCGAGGCCAATTGGCAGCGCGTTCGTGAAGGTGCGACAGGCGCAGTGGCCGCGGGCGCTCGGCTGCTGGTCCTGCCCGAGATGTTCGCGACCGGCTTCTCGATGAACACGGCCATCATCGGTGAGCCGATCGATGGGCCGTCGAGCACCTTCCTCGCAACCCTCGCGCAGGAGCACGACATCTGGATTGGCGGGTCGATCGCCGAGCGCGACCCCGGGCACGCGCGGCCGCACAACCGGTTCGTCCTTGCAGCGCCCGATGGCTCCGTTCACCGGTACGCGAAGCGGCACCTGTTCTCGTTCGGTGGCGAGGACGAGCACTACGAGCCCGGAAGCGAGGTGGTCGTCGTGGACGTCGAGGGCGTCCGCTGCTCGCTCCACGTCTGCTACGACCTGCGCTTCGGTGAGGACTTCTGGCCGCTGGCGCCGCGCGTCGACTGCCACCTCGTGATCGCGAACTGGCCACGGCCGCGCGAGGAGCACTGGTCCGCGCTGCTCGTCGCACGTGCGATCGAGAACCAGGCATGGGTCGTCGGTGTCAATCGCGTCGGTGTCGGCGGCAGGCTGGAGTACGGCGGCGGCTCCGCGATCGTCGGGCCCTTCGGTGAGGTGGTCGCCAGGGCCCGGGAGTCGGCGGCGCTGCTGGTTGCCGACGTCGACCCCGAGCGTGTGCGCACAGTGCGCAAGCGCTGGCCGTTCGTGGCCGACCGGCCGCGCTGACCGGCGTTTCGACAACAGCGTGGGCTCAGCCCTCCTGGACCTCCGGCCACGTTCGTTGACTCGGTCCGGCATCCCGCAGCACCCGCGCGAGGGTGTCCAGGACAAGCTCCTCCGCGATCTCGCGGACGCGGACCCCGCCGGTGGCGCCCGTCAGTCCGACCTGCTGGGCAAAGGGTGTCAGGTCGCTGGCCATCGTGAAGTCCCGGTGCACTGCGCCTGCGACGTGCAGGAGCCGCTGGTCCGCGGACGAGGCGTGGATCCGACGCAGGTTGTCGTCGTTGGGCTCCTCCATCCATTCCGCCGTGCGCAGCGTCACCAGAGGGACGGCAAGTCCGGCGCTGATCACGTCGTCGGGCAGGGGGTCGACCCACGGGTCTAGGCCGACAACGGTCGCGCAGCTCGACGTCCTCGAGCATGCGAGCATGGCGGCGCCACCGCCCGCGGAATGGCCGACCAGCGCAATCCGCTCGACGTCGAGCTCGGTCGCGCTGAGCGGAATGGGCAGCCGATCGCTGCGCAACTCCTCGATCAGGAACTGGATGTCGCGGGCATAGGTCTCGATGAGCACGATCGAGGCGGCCGCGTAGGCCTCGGCTGGCTCGGCGGGCAACGTCTCCCGATTGATCGGGAAGGCGTGGCCATCCGGGAACACGCTGGCGAGGGCCGCGTGCGTGTGGTCGATGGCAAGGACGACGTGGCCATTCGCCGCGAGTCGTTCCATCAGGCTGAGGTGCTGCGAACGGAAACCACCCCACCCGTGTGAATAGATGACGACTGGCCATGGCGCCGCAGTCGGACTGGCCAGCGGTGCGTTGGCCACGGCCGAGGTCTCCACGAGCGACAGATGTGACAGCGTGAAGTCGGGGAGCCCCAGCCAGGACGCGGCGGCCTCGGACAGGACGTCGGCGCGCGTCGTCAGGGGCGCGCGTCGGCCGTCGGCCACGGCCGTCGGATACCAGACCTGGACGGGGAACTCCCGAACATCGTCAGGCGTCTCCGTCCAGACCTCTGGTCGACTCGCGTCCGTCAGCGCGAAGGTGCGCGTGCCCACGTGATGCGGCCCCACCGGGGGCTCGAGGGTGGGCACGGGCAGCGCCCATGCCGTTGCGCCGGACAGGACCACGGCCAGTGCGGTCGTCGCCGCAAACGCGCGGGCGACCGGACCCGTCAACGACGCCTCGGCCGGGGGTGGCAGCGAACGCAGCGGATGTCGCAGCGCAGCCAGCACCAACAGCACGAGCGTGACGTAGACGATCGTCAGCTGCCAGCGTGCGCCCTCGAGGAACACGTGCAGCAGGAGGCCCGCGGCGGCCACGCCGATCGTGGCGTACCCAAGCCGCCAACGCCAGCGGCCGCGGACCTGCCAGCTCCACGGCGCCAGCACGCCCAGGGCGGCCGTGGTGCCAACCATGAGCAGCCACTCGAATGGCCGCACGCTGGTCCTCCCGCTCGACTCGGCAGCGCCGTTGTTCTCGAACGGCCCGCCCTCGGGACGAACGGACCGTACAAGCGAGGCACGGCCTATCGTCGCTGGCGGAGCAGCGGGAGGTCATCGTGCGTGTTGCCATCACCGGGTCGACCGGTCTGCTCGGGCAGGCCCTCGGCGCCTCGCTGCGAGCGGATGGACATGAGGTGGTGCCGGTCGTGCGGTCACGGGCCGGGCCGGACTCGATCCGCTGGCAGCCGGCCGAGGGGATCCTCGATGCGGCCCAGCTGGTCGGCCTCGACGCGGTCGTGCACCTCGCCGGCGAACCCATCGGGGCCCGCCGCTGGTCGGAGGCCGTGCGCCGCGAGATCGCCGAGTCGCGAAGGCTCGGGACGCGTCTCGTGGCGGAGGCCATCGCCAGCCTCGATGACAAGCCGGCCCTCCTGAGTGCCTCTGCGGTCGGGTACTACGGCAGCCGCGGCGACGAGGTCCTCAGCGAGGGCAGCGCGCCGGGCGACGACTTTCTTGCCGAGGTCTGCAAGGACTGGGAGGCCGCCACCCAACCGGCGGTCGATGCCGGTGCGCGCGTCTGCATCATGCGCAACGGCGTGGTGCTCGCGGACGACGGGCCGCTCATTTCGAAGGTGCGGTTGCCGTTCTCGCTGGGCCTTGGAGGACGGATCGGCGACGGTCGCCAGTACATCCCCTGGATCGGGCTCGAGGACACCATTCGGGCCATCAGGTTCCTGCTGGAGCGGGACGACCTGACGGGCCCCTTCAACCTGGTGTCGCCGACACCGGTCACCAACCGCGAGTTCACGAAGGCCCTCGGCGAGGTCATGCGGCGGCCCACGGTCCTGCCGGTCCCCGTCCTGGCACTGCGGCTGCTCTATGGCGAGATGGGTGTCGTCCTGGCGACCAGCTCCCAGCGGGTCCAGCCCGGGCGCCTGCTCGAGGCCGGGTTCACGTTCGTGCACGACGAAGTCGTCCCGGCCCTGCGAGCAGCGCTCGAGGGCTGACGCTCGGGCGGCTGCCCAGCGACCGTGTCGTAGCCTGCGAGCACCGCGAGGGGGTGCCGATGGCCGACAGCCAGGCCCTGCCCGAGGGCACGGTGACCGTCGTGTTCACGGACGTCGAGGGCTCGACCGCCCTCCGGTCGGCCGTTGGTGACGACCGCGGCCACGAGATCCTCGCCGAGCACGACGACCTGGTCCGCAAGCTGCTGCTCGAGCACGGCGGCACCGAGGTCAAGGCACTGGGTGACGGGTTCCTCCTCGTCTTCACCTCGACGCGGCGGGCCGTGGAGTTCGGGGTGGGTCTCCAGGCCGCCATCGAGCGGGCACGCCTGGGCCCTGCCGATCGGCCACTGCGGATCCGCATCGGCATGCACACGGGCGAGGTCGTCGCCCGTGACGGTGACCTGTTCGGGCAGGCGGTGCATGCCGCCGCGCGGATCCAGGCGAAGGCCGCCGGCGGGCAGACGCTGGTTTCGGATGTGGTCAAGGCGCTCGCCGGGTCGCTCGACGGCGTCACGTGGGAGGCAGTCGGCGAGCACGAGTTGAAGGGCTTCGACGAGCCCTGGTCGCTGCACGCCGTGGCCGGTGTCCCGGAGGTGCCAGCCGACGATCGCATTCCTCTGGTCGCCCGGGGTCCCGAACACCAGCGGCTGCTCACGGCTCTCGACGACGCGGCTCGGGGAACCGGGTCGGCCGTCCTCATCCAGGGGCCGGCGGGCGTGGGCAAGTCCCGGCTGGCCGAGGAGATCGCCCTCGAGGCCGGCCAGCGTGGGTTCCGGGTGCTGCGCGCCCGCTGCTCCGAACGGGGTGTCGCGACGCCGTTCGCACCCTGGGTCGACCTCCTTCGCGCCGGGATCGAGGACACCGACGCCGACACACTGCACGATGCACTGGGCGACGCCGGCGCCGAGATCGCGCGTGTCCTGCCCGAGCTCCGCACCATGTTCCCCGACATCCCGGAGCCCCAGCGGCTGCCGTCGGACCAGGAGCGCCGCTGGATCCTCGAGAGCGTGGCCGGATTCATCGCACGAGGATCGGCGACGCGCCCGCTCGTGCTGGTGATCGACGATCTCCATTGGGCCGACGAGGCCTCGATCGCCTTGCTGGAGGAGACCGCGCCCCACGTCCAGCACTTTCCGATCCTGTTCATCGGGACGGCCCGTCCGCCCGAGCAGCCGTTGGCCTCGGTGGTCGCCCGCGCCGTCAAGGAGCGCGACCTCGCCCTCGTGGATCTCCAACCGCTCGACGAGGACGGGGTCGGCCAGCTGCTCGGTGCCCTGACCGGGCAACCGACGCCACCAGGGGTTGTCGAACAGGTCGCTGCGAAGACGGGCGGCAACCCCTTCTACGTGACCGAGCTCGTCCTGCACCTGCGTGAAGAGCGGATTGGCTTCGACGACGACGGAACCTGGCTGGCGGCACCAGACCTCACGGGGGCAACAGTGCCTGACTCGATCCGGTTGGTGCTCCAGGCACGGCTGGACCGCGTCGATGCCGACGTCCGTCGGGTCCTGGCCTGCGCCGCCGTCATCGGGCGTTCGGCCGAGCTCAAGGTGGCCGGACGTGTCGCGGACGTGGCGCCGGCCGAACTCGTCGACGCGCTCGACATCGCCGAGAAGGCCGGGCTGGCCATCACCGAGGTCGACGGGGCCGGCCGGACGCTGGTCACGTTCGCGCACGACCTCATTCGTGACGCTGTCCTCGACGAGCTCACCGTCATCCGACGACAGCAGCTGCACCTGCGCGCCGCCGAGGCGCTACGGGACCTGTACGGCCTCCACCCGCAGTCGGCGCCGACGATCGCCGAACATCTCGTCGCCGCCGGCGGCATGGCCGATGATCACGAGACGTGCGAAGTGTGCATCGCGGCTGGCACGGCCGCGCTCGAGGCGACCGCAAATGCGGATGCCCGCAACCTCTTCGAACGAGCCGTCGAGCTGGCCGGTACCGGCACGGTGCAGCAGGCAACGGCGCTGCGCGGCCTCGGCTCGGCGCTGCGGAGCATCGCTGGTTGGGAGGCCTCGCTTCCGCGGTTCATGGAGGCGCTCGACATCTTCGTCGAGCTCGGCGACATCGAGGCAGTCAGCACGCTGGTCACGGAGATCGCCATCGAGCTGGCCTGGGCGTTCCGCGTCGAGGAATCGTTCCAAGTGGTCGAGCGGGGCATGAAGGCACTCGCAGACCTCGGGGCCGACGAGGACGACGCCTGGCTGTTGCTCGCCGCGTCGCGGGCGGCTCTGCTGGCGCTGCTCGGCGCCTTCGACCAGGCCCAGGATGCCCTGGACGAGGTCGAGTCCCGGATTGAGCAAGCGGAGGGGCCGCCGCCACCGGTCGTGACGCTGAGTCAGTTCCAGACGGCCGTCATGATGGGCCAGTTGCCCCGCGTGCTCCAGATCTTCGACGACCACGTCGACGACATGCGCGACCGCGCGGAT
>JAWWBG010000165.1:0-5723 GCA_033721095.1 Nitriliruptorales bacterium | reverse complement strand
TTGCGCCCGCGGCGAATGGGACGAGGCCAGGGCCATCCTCGACGAGACATGGCCCCTGCTGCCCGACGCGCCGACGTGGCCGGTCATACGGTCACGCATCGGGGGATTGCGCGCCATGGTGCTGGGCCGGGACGACCCCGAGCTGGGGCTCGGCCTGGCACTCGACGAGCTTGGCCGCTGCTGGGACAGCGGCCACCGCACCGTGGCCCCGGTCCTGATCACGACCACGGCGACGTTCATGTCCCGGTTGGGCCGAGTCGAGGACGCCGCGCGGACGCTGGGCATCGGCGACCGCGTCAGGGGCGACTGGTTCGACCTCAGCGAGATCCTCAGCGACTTCGATCGCGACGACGACGTCGTCAAGGTGCTCGGCCGGGAGCGGTACGACGAGCTGTTCGCCGAGGGGGCAGGCATGGAGCCGGACGACGGCGTCGCCTGGCTGCTGCGGGGTCGCGGCGCCCATGCCCGCGCGACGTTCGGATGGGAGGCGCTGACGCCCACCGAACGTTCCGTCGCCGAGAAGGCCGCCGAGGGCCTGTCGAACCAGCAGATCGCGGACGCCCTGTTCGTCTCGCCCAACACGGTCAAGACGCACCTCAGGAACATCTACACCAAGCTTCGCGTCAGCTCTCGGGCAGCGCTCGCGACCGAGTTCGCCGAACATCGAGGCTGAGTGGTTGCGGAGCGCGCCAGGAATCAGGCGCTCGGTCAGGTCCGCAGGACGTTCGCGAAGATGAGCCAGGCAAGCAGCGACTTGGCGCCGAGGCTGAGCCAGATGTAGGAGCGCTCGACGGTGATCGAGTCCTTCCATCGGCCAACCTGTGCGAACTGGAGCCACATGTTGAGGGCGAACGAGAAGAAGAGGACCAGCTCGACGGCATAGATGACGAGGACGAAACCGGGGACCTGCGACACGTTGGCGAACAGGTAGATGCTGACGATGACCCAGGGCACCGCACCCACCAGCGACCCGAACCAGAAGGCCGACCAGTCGGCCGAACCCGGTCGCTGTTGGCGCTCCATCAACAGGCCGAACAGGATCATGGCGCTGTTGACGCCGAAGATCGCAAGGAGGGCGGCGAGGTCCCAGACGCCGACGAAGCCGGCGATCAGCACGATCATGATCGAGGCGCTGACCGAGTACTCGATCCAACGCACCGTGTTGCGGCCCTCGGCCAGCATGGCCTCGTAGCGCTCGTGCAGCCGCGGCGCTGCCACGGCCAGATGATCGATCGCAGCGAAGAGCAGGAAGAGTGCGACGGTCAACCCGACGGGGATGCCGAACAGTCGCGTGGGCTCGGACGCGCCGGTGAACGCGACCGCGGGATCGTTGTCCAGGAACGCGGCGACCACCGGGATCGCGAGATCGTTCGACAGGGTCGCCATGAGGATGGCCTGGGCGAGGTGCGCCGCACCGACGCCGAGGTTCAGCCGGCGGAGCCTCCGAGCGGTCCGCGTGTCAAGAGCCATGGCAGCTTCCTTCCTCTTCGAGGTCGATTGTTGCGCGGGTCAGGTCCCTGACCACGCAGCTGGACCCCCGAGGGGGAATTCGGGGGTCCAGCGGGCCGGGGGAACCGGGCGGGGAATCGGTTCAGCCCAGCGCGGGAGGCAACAGGACGGCGTCGACGGCGTGGATGACACCGTTGTCGGCCGGGACATCGGTCACGATGATGTTGGCCCCGTCGATGACGGCACCGTCGACCTCGGCGAAGTCGCCGTTGAGCATCCGGATCTGGGTCGAGCTCGTCACGTCAGCGGCGTCACGATTGCCCTTGGCGACGTGATACATCAGTACGTCCTTGACCTGGTCGCTGGTGAGCGATGCCGGGTCGACGACTGCGAACAGCGCGTCGAACGCACCGTCGGTGGGCGCGAAGACCGTGTACTGGCCCTTCTGGCTCAGCACGTCGACGAGGTCCGGGTACTGCGTGAGCAGCGAGATCAGGGTGTCGAACTCGCCGGCAAAGGCACCGTCGGAGTTGACGCTGACGGCCACGTCGACGATCGAGGGGGTCGCTGCCGGGCGACCAGGGTTGCCGCGGTCGGCGGGTGGGGCCGCGAGGGCAGCGCTGGCCGTGAGGCTTGCCAGGACGGACGCGGCGATGGTGAGTGACTTCTTCATGTTGCGGGCTTCCTTGTTGTGAGGGGAGATCGCTGCTCCTCAGCGACCGGCTTGCTTGGACAAACCATGGACAGCACTGTGGCGGCCTGGACAATCCTTGTCAAGAGTTTGTCCAGTGTCGTGCGGAGAGCGCGCCCACTGTGCTCAGAATTGCCCGCAACGGTTGCCGCGCCGCCGAATCTGCTGTATAGATTTTGTCCATGGACAACGGCAGACTCCGCATCGGGGAGTTCAGCGAGCGGGTCGGGGTGACCCCCGACCTGCTGCGCGCATGGGAACGTCGATACGGCCTGCTGCAGCCGGAACGGTCGTCAGGTGGCTTTCGGCTCTACACGCGCGAGGACATCGAACGGGTCGAACGGATGCGCGAGCTCCTCGACGGTGGCCTGTCCGCCGCCGAGGCCGCCCGCCAGGCCATCGAGGAGCAACAGTCCCCCGCCCAGCCAATCGGCGTACCCGCCAGACCCGCTGACCCGGACGTCCTCGAGCAGTCGGCAGAGCAGCTCGTGAGCGCGCTCGAGCGCTTCAACGAGCCGGCGGCACAGGAGATCATCGACACGCTGGTCGCCACCTGGGGCATCGAGGTCGTCATGCGCGACGTCCTCATGCCCGTGATGGTCCGCATCGGTGAACGGTGGGAGGAGGGGACCCTGACGGTCGGGCAGGAGCACTTCGCGGCCGGCCTGGTTCGTGGCCGGCTCCTGTCACTCGCGCGCGGCTGGGGCCAGGGCATCGGCCCGCGTGCAATCCTCGCCACTCCTCCGGGCGAGGATCACGACCTCGGCCTGGTCGCCTTCGGGCTGGCGCTGTGGCGCCGCGGCTGGAGCATCTCACTGCTCGGAGCGAACACCCCGGCCGACGCCATCGTTGCTGCGGTGGAGCAGCTCACGCCCGACGCGCTTGTCCTGTCCGCCGTGAAGCGAGAGCGGCTCCTGGCGATCGAGGCTGCCATCGCCGAGGTCGGCCGGCGGGTCCCGGTCGCCATCGGTGGCCACGGGGCCGACGACCACGTCGCCGAGACCCTCGGGGCGATCCACCTGGCGGGTGACGTCGTCACGGCCGCCCAACAGCTCTCGGACCTCCACGCATCCCGCTGAACGTCGGCACGAGACGCACGCACGCTCGCGGTCGGCCAACGCGCCGACGCGTGGCCGAGGCGCGGCGTGCGGTTGTGCGCAGGACCCCGAGGCGGCGATTCGATCGCTCAGGAACCCTCGAGGACGTACTTGAGGTTCGCGACGAACTGGTCGTTGCGCTTCCGGGCCGTGCCGACCATCTTCTTCGACATCCAGCCCATCACGCCCGACGCCTCCATCTCGACGCGACGAGTGAAGGTGACTCCGCCCTCGGCGGGAGTCACCGTGCGAATGTCCCTGGGCGTCATCTTCCCCATGCTCGCGAGCAGGACGACCCTTGTCGGGGCCTCGAACTCGATGATCTCCTCCGTGCCCGACACTCTCGCGTCGAGGTCGAAGACGGTGCCCAACCCGACGGTCTCACCGTCGACGATCGTCGCGTTCCGGACGTCCTTGTGCCAGCTCGGATCATTTCGCACGTCGGCGACGTACGCAAACACGTCGTCGGCCGGGCGGGCGATGAAGGTGCTGCTCTCCCAGCTGATCACGATCTCCTCCTCTGCGTCGCTCGCGTTGCAGGGAGTGTGCCTGCCGTGGCGGCACCCGCGCCTTGCGCACGGCCAGGGAAGAGGCGACTCACGGGCCTGGGCTCTCAGGTTGCGTCGCTGCCTCGCGCGGCGAGCATGCGATCCGTCGGGCGCCCGAGCCAAGGGGCTGGTCGCCGAGCGCGCCGAGCTGGCGCAGGCCCGACCCCGTGTCCACGACCTCCCATGGCGACCCTTGCGCGACGAAGTTCGAACCGCCGCCGATGACCGCGGGCGCCACCACACTCCGGCCGGCGTCCTCGTCGTTGGCGCCGAATGTCGCCGGTTCGCGTTGGCGAGCTGACTCGATGCAGGCCAGTCTCGACGCTGACTCTCGGCGTTAGGATGGGTCATCTGAGGGAAGCGATGGCCGAGGGGGCGATGGCCGGGCGAGACCGTGGGATCGCGGGCCGTCTCGCGGCGGAACGCGAACGAGGATTCGCCGGTCGCGAGGCTGAGCTCGAGCTGTGGTCAACCGCGCTTGACCGTGAGGTTCCCCCGTTTTCTGTCCTGTACCTGCACGGACCCGGTGGCGTTGGCAAGTCCGCGCTCATCCAGCAGTATGCGGATCTCGCCGAACGCGCTGGGCGAGACGTCGTCGTCCTCGACGGGCGCAGGGTGGATTCCTCGCCCACGGGCTTCCGCGAAGCCGTCGCCGAACACGTTGGCGCCGAGCCCGTGCAGGCACTCGAGGCGCTGAAGTCGACCGCCAACCTCGTGCTCATCCTGGACACGTACGAACGGCTTGCGCCACTTGACGGGTGGCTGCGCACGGCGCTGGTGCCAGAGCTCTCATCACGGGCGCTCGTCGTCCTCGCGGGACGAACGCCCTTGTCGTCCGAATGGATCCTGGACCCGTCCTGGTCTCGCCTGCTCCGCGTTGTCTCGCTCCGGAACCTCGAGGGTGCGGCGGCACGAGAACTCCTCCGTGCTCGAGGCGTCGATCCGTCCATGCATGAGGACGTGAATGCGCTGGCCCACGGACACCCATTGGCGCTCGTGTTGCTCGCGGAGGTACTGGCGAGCGCTCCCGACGATCGACCAGTCGCCGAGCTCCTCGACTCACCCGAGGTTGTCGAGCAGCTCCTGGCACGGTGGGTTGACCGAGTCCCAACCGCCGCCCATCGGAAGGTCTTGTACGCGGCCGCGCATGCCGGCGTTGCGACGGAGGGCCTCGTGCGCGACGTCTTGGGCGACGCGGATGGAGCAGGCCTGTTCGACTGGCTCCGGGACCTCCCGTTCAGCCAGATCGTCCCGTCTGGTGTTGCCCTCCACGACATCGTGGCTGACGCGCTCAACACCGAGCTCCGCTGGCGCGACCCCGACGGGTGGGCGGCGATGCACAACCTCGTGACCATGCACCTGAGGGCGCGAATCGTCCGTGCTGTCGGCGCCACCCAACAACTGGTCGCATTGCAGGACTTCCTGCGGCTCTATCGCCTGAACCCGCTGACACGGCCCTTCTACGACTGGAGCGACGAGCAGACCGAGTGGCTTGAGCCTGCGACGTCCGCGGATCGCGATGCCATTGTCGCGATGACGAGAGAACACGAAGGGTCCAGGTCGGCCGAGCAGGCTGCATGGTGGTTCGAGCACCAGCCCGAGTCGTTCTGGGCCATGCGGTCGGCAACCAGCGAAGTGCCGGCAGGGTTCATCTGCAACCTCCGTGTCGACACGGAAATCGCGACCGGGAGTTGTCCTGACGACGTAGTCCTGGCGATGTGGGAACACGCACGGCAGCACGGGCCTGTTCGGAGCGGTGAATGCATCCGAGTCGTCCGATTCTGGATTCATCGGGAGCATCATCAGGGCGTGGCAACACACCACCTTGTCACTGCCCGCAGCGTGATGGACTGGATGTCGACGCCCGGCTTGGCCTGGGCGTTCGTCAAGCTCGAGGACATGGACTTCTTCGAGCCGATCTTCGCCTTCATCGACTTC
>JAWWBG010000164.1:0-5790 GCA_033721095.1 Nitriliruptorales bacterium | reverse complement strand
GGTGCTCGAGGAGGATCCCGCCGTGCCCGTGCACGATGGCCTTGGGCCGGCCGGTCGTACCCGACGAGTAGAGGATGTAGAGCGGGTGGTCGAAGGCGACGGGTTCGAAGACGAGCGGTGCGGTGTTCGACCCGAGCGTGGCCCAGTCCCGTGCCCCCGGGAAGTCCGCCAGCTTCGGGTGGCCGGTCAGGTGACCGAGCACCACGGTCGCCTCAAGGGTCGGCAGGGCAGCCCGGATGGCCGCCACCTCCTCGACTCGGGGGATCTCGCGGTCGCCGTAGCGATAGCCGTCTGCGGCGAGCAGCAGCGTCGGCTCGATCTGTTCCACCCGGTCGATCACGGACGTCGTCCCGAACTCGGGGGCACAGGAGGACCAGATCGCCCCGATGCTGGCGGTCGCGAGGAAGGCGATGACGGCTTCCGGCACGTTGGGCAGATACCCGACGACGCGGTCACCGGGGCCGACGCCAAGCTCGCGGAAGCCGGCCGCGACGCGCGCGACCTGCCCGCGGAGCACGTCACGGCTGAGGGTGATGTCCACGCGTGTGTCGGAGCGGGCGATGATCGCCGGCTGGTTCCCGGTCCAACGCAGCAGGTGCTCGGCGACGTTCAGCCGAGCGTCCGGACACCACCGGGCGCCGGGCATGGCCTCGTGTGCCAGGACTGGAACAGGTGGTTCGCCCAGCCCCGCGTCGCGCCAGACGGCGCCCCAGAAGTCGTCGAGGTCGGTGACCGACCAGCGCCGCGCCGTCTCCCAGCCCTGCTGCTCGTCGAACCCGGACGCGGCGAGGAAGCGGCCCATGCGGGTCGCGTCCCAGGCGTCAGCCGCAGGGCTCCACAGCACGTCACCGGCCGGCACATCGCGCTCGCTTGGTCGTCGACGCGAAGCGTAGGAGTCGCCTCAGCCGGACTGGAGTGCTTCCAGGTCGGCGAGGCCGCCGTAGCGGCGGTGGACCTCGCGGCGCAGCGAGACATGCTCCGGCGCCACCAGCTCGGGGTCATCCGAGACGATCTGCCGGGCAAGGTCGCGGGTCTGGATGATCGTCTCCATGTCCTCGTGCAGGTCCGCGATGTGGAGGTCCGTGACCCCGGACTGGCGTTCCCCGAACAGCTGGCCAGAGCGGCGCAGCCGGAGGTCGGCCTCGGCGAGCTCGAAGCCGTCAGTCGTGCGGACGATCGCAGCGAGACGTTCCTTCGCCTCGTCGGTCAGCTCCGAGTTCCAGCCCGCGAACAGCACGCACCATGACTCGTCGCTGCCGCGCCCGACACGGCCCCGGAGCTGGTGCAACTGGCTGATCCCGAAGCGCTCGGCGTCCTCGATCACCATCACGGTGGCGTTCGGGACATCGACACCGACCTCGATCACGGTGGTTGCGACCAGCACGTCGGTGTCACCAGCACGGAAGCGCGCCATGGCCGCGTCCTTGTCGTCCGACCTCATCTGGCCGTGGACGAGGTCGACCGCCAGGGTCGGAAAGACCTCGTCACGCAACAGGCGGAAGTGGTCCTCGGCGGCGGTGGCGCCGACCTCCTGTGAGGCCGAGACCAGTGGACAGACGACGTAGGCCTGGCGGCCGTTGGCGGCCTCGGTGCGGATGTAGCCCCACAGGCGGTCGCGGCGGGCGGCCTCGTTGGGCGTGATGAGCTCCGTACGGATGGGGACACGGCCCGCGGGAGGCTGCCGGATGACCGTCACGTCCAGGTCGCCGTAGAGGGTGAGCGCCAGCGAGCGCGGGATGGGCGTGGCCGTCATCACGAGCACGTCGGGCAGGACGTCGCCATTCGACTTGTCGCGGAGGGTCAGCCGTTGCGAAACCCCGAAGCGGTGCTGTTCGTCGATGATCACGACGCCGAGATCCGCGAACCGCACCTCCTCCTCCAGCAGGGCGTGGGTCCCGATGAGGATGTCGGTCTCGCCGGTCAGCAGCGCCGACAGGATGCGGCGGCGCTCGGTCTGGGTGGTCGAGCCCGTCAGCACCTCGACCCGGATGCCGTCGAACATGTTGACGTGCAACGGCTCCAACAGGTCGAGCAGGGATCCCCAGTGCTGTTCGGCGAGGACGCTGGTCGGCACCAGCATGGCCGCCTGGCGCCCCTTGTCGACGGCGGCGAGCATGGTCTCAACGGCGACCACCGTCTTGCCCACGCCCACGTCGCCCTGGAGGAGCCGGTGCATGGGGCGAGGCGCCGCCAGGTCCGCAGCGATCTCCTCCATGGCCGCGACCTGGCCGTCGGTGAGCTCGAAGGGCAGTGATGCCACGAACGTCGCTCGGCGGCCGTCGTCGATCAGGGCGTTGTCGAGGCCGGCGAGCTCGGCCTCCAGGCGTGCCCGTCGCCCCTGCAAACCGACCTGGAGTGTCAGCAGCTCGTCGAAGACGAGCCGACGGCGTGCCGCATCGCGCGTGGCACGGTCGGGTGGAAAGTGCATGCCGCGGATGGCGTCGTCCAGCGCCAGCAGGTCGAGCTCGTCGAGCAGGCGTTCGGGGAGGAACTCCCGGAAGGGCGGCAGGTCGTCGAGGAGCTGGGCCACCAGCGTCTGGAAGCGCCGCGTGCCGAAGGTGCTGGTGCCGCGGTAGACGGGGATGAGCTGGTTGCGGTCGAGGATCTCCAACAGCTCCTCACCGCTGCCGGTGGTCCCCGATTCCGTGCCGACCAGCTGGACGTCGGGGGATTGGATCTGCACCTGGCCGCGGAATGCCTTGACCTTGCCGCTGAAGACGACGCGCGACCCCGGCGGCAGCTGGCGGGCCCGCCAGGACTGGTTGAAGAACGTGACCGTGAAGAAGCCGCCCTCACCCTGCACGGTGCCCTCGGTGATCTCCAGCGGCCGCTTGGAACCGCGCCGGTTGCGCCCGGGGATGCGCTTGGTCGTCCAGTCGACGACCTCGCCGATGACCGTCTGGGTCTCACCAACCGTGAGGCCCGGCACGTCGGTGAGGTCCCCCAGGTCGTGATGCCGAAACGGGTAGTGCGTGAGGACGTCGCGCACGGTCTCGATACCGAAGGCCTCAGCAAGCGTGCTTGCGGCCTTGCGTCCGATGCCCGGCAGGACCGTGACCGGATCGTCGAGGTCGAGTGCGGTCATTCCAGTCCGAACCACCAGCGAGCAGGCCCCGCGTCCGTGACGAACAGCTCCAGCTCGAGCCCATCACGGCCCGCGTGGGCGGCGACCTTCCTGCGCTCGCGTCGTGGGGCGGACGCGCCGGCGATGGCGAGCAGGAGCTCGCCGCCGTCCTCGGTGAGGGCGCGCAGTACGTCGTCGGCCACGTCCACTGCATGCCTGCCGACGGCCACGACCTCGTCGTCGACGAGGCCGAGGAAGTCGCCGCGCCGCACGCGGCCCTGGGCGGTGTCGGCGTCGCGCACCGCCGCGACGACTTCGCCGTCGCGAACGTGTCGGGCGGTCTCGTCCATCGCGGCGACGACCTCGGAGGGGTCGCCCTCGGGAGCCCAGGCCGCTGCGGCTGCGAGCGCCTTGGGCAGGGCATTGGCGGCCTCGACCACGTGCACGGTTCGGTCGCTCGTCGCGGCCGCCTGCAACGCCGTGGGCACCACGTTGCGGTGCCCCGGGACCAGGATCACCTCGTGACCATGGGTACGCCGTTCGGCGGCGAGCAGGTCCCCAACGGTCGGCAGGTCGCCCGCGCGGCCGTCGACGACGGCGACGCCGTCAGCAGCCACGAGCTCGGCGAGGACGGCGCCCGGCAGGACGAGGACGAGCCCGATGGCAACGTCGACGTCGGGCCCGTCGGACGCCTCGAAGTCCGTGACCGAGACGCGCCGCGGATGGCCATGCGTCAGGCCCGCCTCGAGGGCAGCGCCGATCTCGTTGGTGTGGACGTGGACGTTGAGGATGTCACCAGCCGACACGATCACCACCGAGTCGCCGATCGCGGTCAATTCGTCCTGCAGCGACGCGATGACCGCGTCGTCGTCGGCTTGCAGCTCGTCGTGGAGGTACTGGACCTCCCAGCGGAACTCGTCGGAGCCCTGCTCCCGTTCGGCGGGATCGTCCGCAGGTCGATCCACGACCGGCGCCGGGTCGCTCGGGTTGTCGACCTCGTCGAGCTCGACGAGCGGGACTCGCCAGACGTGGTCGTGCAGGGCCCGCAGGCACACTTCGATACCACGGGCGCCGGCGTCGACGACGCCCGCGGTCCGGTTGGCCTCGAGGACGTGCTGGGTCTCGGCGACCGCGTCGGACACCGTGGGCAGCAGCGCCGCCAACCGCTCCGCCAACTCGCCCTCGGAATCGCCGGCCGACGCCGCGGCTGCGGACAACACCGTGAGCATCGTTCCCTCGACCGGCTCGGCGACGGCTTCACGCGCCAGCGCGTCGGCACGCCGCAGCACCGCTGGCAGCGACGCGCCCGTCAACCCGTTCTCGAGGCCTTCGAGCAGGGCTCGAAGCACCTGGCTGAGGATCACGCCCGAATTGCCACGTGCACCGACGACACCACCGCGAACCGCTTGCTCGACACTGGAGGCCTCGTCGCCGGCGGCCATGACCGTGCCGAGCATGTTCGCGCCGGTGTCACCATCGGGAACCGGAAAGACGTTGAGCGCGTCGAGCTCCGCGGCGTGGATCCGGAACGCCGTGCGCAGCGCCGCGAGAACGTCGGCAAGATCGGCGGCGTCCAGTCGTGCGCGCGGGCTGGTCTCCGTCACCTCGACTCCCGCGCCTCCAGCACGGGAGCCAGCGTAGGAGCCTCCGCAGCGCGTCCAACGGCATGTCGACCGGTGTTTCTACGCTGGCCCGACGCCCGTGGAGGCTCGCGTGCGCACCATCCGGCACATCGTCGACGGCCAGGTCCACCACGTCTCGCCCGACGACCTCGACGAGTGCTTGGCACGGCCGGACGGGTTCGTGTGGCTCGACATCGCGGCCGCCACCCCGGAGGAAGCCGAACTCCTTCACGACGAACGCCTGGGCCTGGAACCGTTGATCGTCGACGACATGCTCGAGGACCGGCACCTGCCGAAGGTCGAGGCCTACGGCGACCAGGTCGGGCTGACCGTCCACGGCCTGTCCATCGAGGAGATGGACGAGGTCACGACCGTGGAGCTCGACGTCGCCATCAAGGACCACCTCCTCGTCACGTTTCACGTCGGCGCGCTCACGTCGATCAGCACCGTCGGTGACCGGCTCGATCGCAACGGGCCCGGGATGATCTCGCGGCCGGTCGAGTTGGCCCACGTCGTGCTCGACACCATGAACGACGTGTTCGTCCCGCTCCTCGACACGTTCGAACAGCGGCTGGACATCATCGAGGACGAGATCCTCGCGCGACCGTCCGAGGACACCCGCCGCGAGATCTACCGGCTCCAGCGCGACGTGATCCAGCTGCGCCGGGCAGTCGTCCCGCAGGCCGAGGCGATCCGCCGGCTCGGTCGCGACCGCATCGGGATCATCTCCTCCGATGACCAGAAGCTGTTTCGTGACCTGTACGACCACCTGTACCGGATCAACGAGCTCACCGGGTCCTACCTCCAGCTGGCCGACTCGGCGATGGTGGCCTACCGGTCATCCCTGGACGACCAGCTCAACGACATGCTGCGCGTCCTCACGTTGATCTCGGCGTTGCTGTTGCCGATCACCGTGATCGGGTCGATCTACGGGATGAACTTCGAGCACATGCCCGAGCTTGCTTGGCAATGGGCCTACCCGGCGGTCTGGGGTGTCTTCCTCCTCATCGTCGCCGTGTTCCTGGTCTGGTTCCGGCGACGCGGATGGTTGGGGCCAATCAAGCCGTCGCTCGCATGGCAAGCTATGCGCGACGTGATGGAGGT
>JAWWBG010000163.1:0-5815 GCA_033721095.1 Nitriliruptorales bacterium | reverse complement strand
CTCGCGAGCGGCCTCCAGCAGCTGCCCGACGCCCCACGTCGTCGTGTGCAGCGGGTCCCGCTCGTCATCGTCCAGCAGCGCCAAACCGCATGCCTGCGCCGACTCGACCACGGCGGTGGCGTCCGGCCGCAGCAGGAACGACGCGTTGACCGGCCGGCCCCTAGGACCGCTGACCTCGACGGCCCGCAGCTCGCCCCCGGGGCCTTCGAGAACGGCCAGGAGCCCTTCCCCGCCATCCGAGAGCGGCTGCAGGACGAGCTCGTCGTCGGGTCGTTGCCGCTGCCAGCCGTCTTCGATCGCTCGGGCGGCTTCGACCGGGGTGAGCGTGCCCCCAAACGAGTCCGGAGCGATCACGACGCGCAGCTGGGAACCCCTCGATGCAATCAGCGAGCGGAGCCTATGGGCAGCCGTGGAACTGCTACGCTGGCCCCAGTTCTGGTCAAAGTGACCAAAACTCTGACGAGCCCACCCGGCAGGGGGCAATGAGCGTCACGACCAAGCCGCGGGCTGCCACGGTGCGACCCGATCTCGATCGGCCGACGATCCCGCTCGGTTCTCCCCTGCTGCTGTTGGGCCGCGGCGCCGATGCCGGCTCCGAGAAGGGGGTCGTGTGCCCGGGCGACCTGCCGTCGCCGTCGGATCCGGGTCTGGCCGAACGGGCGCGCGCGGCACGGGCGACGCTCGGCGACGAGGTCGTCATCCTCGGCCACCACTATCAACGCGATCAGGTCATCGCGTTTGCCGACGCCCGTGGTGACTCGTTCCGCCTGGCGCAGTTCGCGGCCGAGGCCGAGGCCCCATTCATCGTGTTCTGTGGGGTCCATTTCATGGCCGAGTCCGCCTCGATCCTTGCGCGGGAGGACCAAACGGTGATCCTCCCGGACCTCGCCGCCGGATGCTCGATGGCCGACATGGCCGAGCACCACCAGCTCGTTGACGCGTGGAAGCGCCTGGACGCAGCGGGTCTGGCGTCATCGACCGTCCCGTTGACCTACATGAACTCCACTGCCGCCATCAAGGCGTTCTGCGGCGAGCACGGCGGCGCCATCTGCACGTCCTCGAATGCCCCGCGTGCGATGCGTTGGGCGTTCGAACAGGCCCTCGATGGAGCCGGCGAACGCGTGCTGTTCCTGCCCGACCAGCACCTTGGCCGCAACACCGCGGTGCTGTCGCTGGGATTCGACCTGGACGACTGCGTCGTCTACGACCCGTGGCAGCCGCAGGGCGGCCTGTCCGACGACGAGCTGGCGAGCGCCCGGGTCGTCCTCTGGAAGGGTCACTGCTCGGTGCATGCGCGCTTCCAGCCCGAGATGGTCGACCAGGTACGTGCCGAGCGCCCCGACGTCGAGGTCTACGTCCACCCCGAGTGCCGCCACGAGGTCGTGTTGAAGGCGGACAAGGTGGGTTCCACGTCCCAGATCCTGGGCTGGGTGGAAGAGGCCGCCCCCGGCACCTCGATCGCCATCGCGACCGAGCTCAACCTCGTGAAGCGTCTCGCGGACGAAAACCCCGACAAGCAGGTCGTCTTCCTCGACGACACCGTGTGCTTCTGCGCCACGATGAACCGCATCGACCTGCCCCACCTGGTGTGGGTGCTCGAATCGCTGGTCGCCGGCGAGGTGGTCAACGAGGTGCGCGTCGCCGACGACCTACGCCACAGGTCACTCGTGGCCCTGGAGCGGATGCTGGCACTGCCGGGTGTCGATGCGTCGCTGAACTCCGCCGCCTGAGGCGCTCAGCGACGCAGGCCGGTTGCAGCCAGCCAGTCGCGCACGGCCCGCTGCCAGGCCTCCGGTTGCTCGAGTGGTGGCCAGTGCCCGCAGTCCTCGATGACCACCGTGGTGCCGTTGGGGGCGAGCTGCTCGTGGTATCGGGCCTGCTCGGGTGGGACCGCCCAGTCGTGCGCGCCGACGACCGACAACAGCGGGCACTCGATGCGCGGCAGCAGGGGCCGCAGGTCAAGGGTGTCCCACTCGCGCTCGTAGAACCAGTCGCCGACGGCTTCGTTGGGACCGTCGCCGGCGTACTGGATGATCCGATCGGCCAGGGCTTCGGATGGGCTCGAGAAGGCCGTCATCAACGACAGGCGGATCGCCTCGAGCGAGGTGTCGGTCGGTCCGAACGTGGCCTGCCGGGCGGCCTCGAACCACGGCTGGTGTCGGTGTCGGTCGAACAGGTCGTTCATCGCGGACCGGATCGGTGAGCCCTCGGCTTCGTCGGGTCTGATGCCGACCACGGGGCTCTCGGCCAGCAGGACCCCTACGACGCGATCGGGATGTGCTTCGGCGGCCACGGTGGCCACCACGCCTGAGTACGAATGCCCGAACACGAGATGCTGCTCCAGCCCGAATGCCGCGGCCACGCGTGCGTAGAAGGCGACGTGCGCGCCGATGCTCCAGTCCTCGATGGCCGGGGTCGCTCCGGTTCCCGGCGGGTCGACGAGGTACCAGGTCAGGACGTCGGTCAGACCGGCAGCGAACTCGGCGACATAGTCGGCTGGGAATCCGGGTCCGCCGGGCATCCCGAGGATGGGCGGCCCGTGGCCGATCCTCGACCAGCTCGCCGGGGTTCCGTCCGGCAGCTCGAGCGTGGGCATCCCACCTCCCGACCCACGCCGGGCAAGCGGCGGGATCCGCCGGACTCTACGCCCCGGCGGCCCCACGAGGGCCGTCGCCTAGGGTGCATCGGACCCGTCTCCAGGTACCCCGGCATGGCTGACCGCGATCCCCTCGCCGACTTCGAGGCCGACACCTTCACGTCCGAGGGGAAGACCCGTCGCGTCTTCCGCAAGGGGACGGGGCCCGGGGTGATGGTGATCACCGAGGTGCCCGGCATCACGCCCTATGTCGCCGACTTCGCTCGCCGCGTCGTCGATGCGGGTTTCACGGTCGCGATGCCGGACTTCATCGGGGAGGCCGGTGCTCCATTCACCTACGGGAGGACCCTCGCCGCCATGGCCACGGTCTGCATCTCCAGCGAGTTCACGGCCCTCAAGCGGGGGCAGGCATCCCCGATCACCGACTGGATGCGAGCGTGCGCGAAGGACCTCCACGGTCGGTGCGGCGGTCCGGGAGTGGGCGCCATCGGCATGTGCCTGACCGGTGGGTTTGCGCTGGCCATGGCTGTGGACGACACGATGCTGGCACCGGTCCTCAGCCAGCCCAGCCTGCCGTTCTTCGCGGTCCCCGGCAACGGCCGCGACCTGGGGATCTCGGACGAGGCCCTCGCAACCGTCAAGCGCCGCGTGGACGACGGCCTGGAGATCCTGGGCATGCGCTTCGAAAAGGACCTGCTGTGCCCGCGCGCACGGTTCGACCGGCTCTCCGAGGAGTTCGGAGACGGCTTCATCCGCATCGAGATCCCGGACGAAGCCGCGAACCCGCGAGGGCGTCCGCGCCCGCCGCACTCGGTCGTCACGACCGACCTCATCGACGAGCCGGGTCAGCCCACGCACGACGCACTCGTTCGCTGCCTCGACTTCTTCCAGGAGAAGCTGGCCGCCTGAACCTGCGCGGGCGACTCAACCCCTGGGTGAGCGCTCCACGAACGGCGGCCGGACGACCTCGCAGCCGATTCGCTTCCCACGAACGTCGACCTCGACCGCGTCACCGGGCGCGACGCCCGGAGCTCGTGCGAGGGCAATGCCCCGCTCCAGGGTGGGCGAGAACCCACCCGACGTGGTGGTACCGGTGGCCTTGTCGCCGACCCACACCTCGCAGCCGTCACGCAGGGGGCGTCGCCCGGCCGAACGCAGCCCCCACAGGGTTCGCGTCGCCCCGGCCTGCTTGGCGGCCGCCAACGCGTCGCGTCCAACGAAGCTGCCGCGGTCGAGCCGGACTGCCCACCCGACGCCGGCCTCCCACGGCGTCGTGTCCACCGTGAGCTCGTGGCCGTGCAGCGGGTAGCCCATCTCGAGCCGCAGCGTGTCCCGGGCCCCGAGACCGCACGGCACCGCATCCGCGGACAAGAGCGCGTCGAAGACGGCCAGCGCCGGCTCGCCCTCGACGAGCAGCTCGCAGCCGACCTCGCCGGTGTAGCCGGTCCGGCACACCACAACATCGATGCCGTCGCCGGTCGACGTGGCGGCAACCCCGAGGTGCTCCATCTGCCCGACACCGAGCCGGAGGGCCCCGTCGACGAGCTCCAACGAACCCGGCCCCTGCACGGCAATCACGGCCGTCGTCCGCGACCGGTCATGCACCTCGATGTCCTGCTGCCCGAGCTGGGCGATGACGGCAGCCGTGTTGGCGGCATTGGGAACCACGATCCAACGCTCTGCGGACAGTCGATACACGATGCAGTCGTCGATGATCCCGCCCTGCTCGTTGCAGCACAGCGTGTACTGGGACTGGCCATCTGCCAGCAGGGTCGGGTCGTTCGTGAAGGTCGCTGCGATCGCGTCACGGGCGCGTGATCCCTCGAGGACGAGCGTGCCCAGGTGCGAGACGTCGAAGACACCAACCCCCGACCGGACCGCACGGTGCTCGGAAACCGTCCCGGCGTACGACAGCGGCAGGTTCCACCCGGCAAACGGCGCCATGGTCGCTCCCAGCGCCTCGTGTCGCGCGTGGAGCACAGTCGTCAGCAGTCGATCCGGCACGTGGCGACCTCGAAGCAGCCCAAACAGCGGGAGCGGGACTGGTGACGTTAGGCGGTGCGCATTCTGCCCCCAGCCGCCCGACAACCTTCACTACTGTCAGCGGCCCGCCCGCGTGGCCACCTCGCCCCGGGCATCCGCACATCAGGAGCAGGTACGTGGCGGAAGAAGTCAAGCTTCCCGAGCTCGGCGAATCGATCACCGAAGGGATCATCACCGAATGGCTCGTGGCCGTCGGGGACACCGTGGCGGTCGACCAGCCGATCGTGGAGATCTCCACCGACAAGGTCGACACCGAGATCCCTTCGCCCGTCGCCGGCGTCGTCACCGAGCTCCGTGCCGACGTCGACGACACGATCGAGGTCGGGCAGGTCATTGCCATCATCGGCGAGGGCGACGCGAGCGCGGAGACAGGCGACGCCCCCGAGCCCGCTGCCGAGCCCGCGGCCGACTCCGTCCAGGTCGCTGAGAGCGCCGAGCAGGAGGCGACACCCGAACCGGCGGCCAAGCCGATCCCCGCCGCGACACCACCACCTGCCCCAGAACCAGCTTCCCCGGCGCCGGCCCCGGCCGCGGCGGTGACTCGCGGGGAGGGCCACACCCACGATGTGGTCGTCATCGGCGGCGGCACCGGCGGCTACTCGACCGCCCTGCGCGCCGCCCAGCTGGGGTTGTCCGTCGCCCTGGTGGAAAAGGACAAGGTCGGCGGCACCTGCCTGCACTGGGGCTGCATCCCGACCAAGGCCCTGCTCCAATCCGCCGAGATCGCCGAACACGCCCAGAGTGCGGCCGACTTCGGCGTGTCGTTGACCTACGAGGGCGTCGAGATCGTCAAGGTGAACGAGCACAAGCAGGCGGTCGTGGACCGCATGCACAAGGGCCTCCAGGGTGCGCTGAAGGGTCGTGGTGTCGAGACGATCGCCGGGACAGGGCGGCTCACCGCCGCCGACACGGTCGAGGTCACCACCGACGACGGCACGCAAACCGTCTCGGCGCCCGCGATCGTCGTCGCCACGGGCTCGGTCCCGCGCGAGCTGCCGTTCGCACCGTTCGACGGCGAGCGTGTCATCTCGTCGGACCACGCCCTCGGGCTCGACAAGCTGCCGGGATGGAGTTCGCGACGGCCTGGCATGCCTTCGGCGTCGAGGTGACCGTCGTCGAGCTGCTGGACCGGCTGCTCCCGCTCGAGGACGCGGACGCGTCCAAGGAGATCGCCCG
>JAWWBG010000162.1:0-5818 GCA_033721095.1 Nitriliruptorales bacterium | reverse complement strand
CGAGGACGCCATCGAGGTCGACGTCCAGGGAGATTCCTTCCTCATCGTCCGCGAACGGGACGTCCACGCGGTGGCCTCGACTCGTCGCGACGGCGCGACCGGCCTGTACCTGTGAGCTGACTCCTAGGCTGCTGCGGTCCGTCCGGGAGTCGAGGAGTCAGCGTGGCCAAGCATCGGATGACAACCCGTCGCAAGATGGCCATCGCGGCCTGGCGCCCTCCCCGCGAGGGCAACATCTACGGCAAGGTGACAGTCGACGCCGGCAGGGCCCTGCAGTATCTCGACGAGGTCCGCGAGCGGACCGGCGAGAAGGTCACCGTGACCCACCTCGTCGGCCGAGCGCTGGCGCAGGCCCTCGCGGTCGAGCCGACGATCAACGGCCGGATCCGCCTGGGGCGCTACATCCCCCACGACATGGTCTCGATCGCGTTCCTCGTGTCCATGCCGGATGGCTCCGATCTCATGAAGGCCCGGATCGACGACGTCGACACCAAGACACCGGCCCAGATCGCCGCCGAGCTGCGCGAACAGGCCGAGCGACTCCGCAGCGGTGCCGACGACGACTACAACAAGTCGATGGGCGTCGTTCGCAAGCTGCCGACGTGGCTGCTGCGTCCGCTGCTGTGGTTCACCGGTTTTCTCGCGTCGTCGCTCGGCATCAACGCCAAGGCCCTGGGCGTGACGGCCTATCCGTTCGGCTCGGCCATCGTGACCAGCGTCGGGATGTTCGGCCTCGACGAGGCGTTCGTGCCCCCCACGCCGTTTGCGCGGGTCCCGTTGTACGTCCTCATCGGCGCGATCGACGACAGGCCCGCCGTCGTCGATGGCAAGGTGACCTCGCGGCCGCTGCTGACGGTGACCGCGACCATCGACCACCGGTTCATCGACGGCTTCCAGGGCGGCGTGCTCGCCAAGGCCTTCCGCGAGGCCTTCGAGGACCCGTGGTCGCTCGAGGGTGGTTCGTCCTCGGACGTGGAGATTGAGGATCCAGCCGACCGGACCAGGGCGACCGCCTGATGGTTGGTCGGGTTCTGGCGCTCGGCGGGGGCCGGCGCACCGCATGAGTGACGCTGCAGCTTCGGTGGGCCCGCCGGTTGGGATGGCGGTGCGGCTGTCCTCCAACGAGTCGCCCTTTGGGCCCTCGAACCTCGCGGTCGAGGCCATGGAGATCGCGGCCCGCGACGTGCACCGGTATCCCGACGACCAGTCGCGGCAGCTGCGTGCGGCCCTCGCGGCCCACGAGGGCGTGGCCGAAGCCGGCGCGGCGGTCGGCAACGGGTCGGCGGCGATCCTCATGGACCTCGTCGCCCACGAGATCGCCAACCATGGCCACGGTTCGGTGCTGGCGTTCGAGCGGGCCTTCATCGTGTATCGCCTGGCGGCTCGCAACGTCGGGGCGCAGTACGTCGAGGCACCCACAGGAGGTCCCGCAACGCCGGGAACCAGCGGCTACGGGCGCGACCTCGGCGCCCTGCTGGAGCGGATCGACGGCGACACGCGGATCGTCATCGTCGACAACCCGGGCAACCCGACGGGCACGCACCTCGAGGCCGACGACCTGCGGGCACTGGTCCAGACGGTGCCCGAGAACGTCACCATCGTCATCGACGAGGCCTACCACCACTTCGCCGCCGGCCAGCGCGGCTACGCGACGGTGGCTGAGCTGGGGCTGGTGCACCCGCGATTGCTCGTGACGCGCACCTTCAGCAAGGCGTATGCACTCGCCGGCCAACGCATCGGCTACCTGCTGGGGCCGGATGACCTGGTCGCGTCCCTCGACGCGTTTCGGACCCGGTTCCACGTGAATGCGGTCGCCCAGGCGGGGGCGCTGGCGGCGCTCGCGGACCAGCCGCACCTCGCCTCGACCGTCAGTCGGGCCATCGCGCAGCGAGACCGGATCATCCAGGCGCTGCGGCAGATCGGCATGCCCTGCACGGACTCGCTGGGAAACTTCGTGACGTTCGAGTGTGGCGGCGATGCGGCACCGGTGATCGATGCGTTTGCCCAACGGGGGATCGGGCTGCGTGGCCTCGTGCCCTACGGGATGACCGACCAGATCCGGGTCACGGTGGGGACGGAGGACGAGGTCGACACCTTCATCAGGGTGGCCGTTGACCTGCTGTCCTGAGTCAGCCTTCGCCCCGACCGGTCTGCCGAGGGCTCAGGGCCAGTCCTCGCTGTAGCGACGTGCGATCTCGGCCGCGACGATCCGGTCCGAGAGCACGGCCGGCAGCGCCGGCAACACGCGGGCGGCCACGCGGTGCTTGAAGGGCATGGCGTATCGGGCGCGCGGCCGCTCGGCGGTCAGCGCATGCTCGATGGCGTCGGCAACCTCCTCGGGCTCGATGCCGTTCTCCGCACCTGACCGCACGATGGCGTCCAGGACCCCCGGGGCCTGCTCGCGGTATCGATCGGGCAGGGCGGCCAGGTCGCTCTCGACATCCCGCGCCTTGTCCCAGATGGGCGTCTTCACGGCGCCGGGCTGAATCACCGAGACCTTGACGCCGAACTGAGCCACCTCGCGGCGGAGCACGTCCGACCAACCCTCCAGTGCGTGCTTGGACGCGACGTAGGGCCCCAGGAACGGGGAGCCGATCCGGCCGGAGATCGACCCCACGTTGACCACCCGGCCGCTGGCATCGATCAGCGAGGGCAGCAGCGCGCGGGTGACGCGATGGGGCCCGAGGACGTTGACGGCCAGCTGCCACTCGAAGTCCTTGGGGTCGACCGCCTCGAGAGGGAGTCCGACGGCCACACCCGCATTGTTGACCAGCCCGTCCAGCGGCTTGTCTGCAGTGACCTGCTCGGCTGCTGCGGCGACCTGCTCGTCGGAGGTCACGTCGCAGATCACGGGGTCAAAGCCCGCCTCGGCCGCGGCGTCGGCGTCCTCCTCCTTGCGCACGCCAGCGAAGACGCGCCAGCCCTTGTCGGCCATCCGCCTGGCCGTGACCAGTCCGATGCCCGTGCTGGCGCCGGTGATGAAGACACTGCGTCGCACCGTCACTCCTTCGCAGCCCGATCGGGGTGACCGCCGTCGACCGTAGCCTTCGGCCGCATGACACGGACCCGCCGATCGGCCCTCGCCCTCGGAGTGTTGCTGCTGGCAACGTCCTGCTCGAGCCCGACGACGACTGGCGAGGGGCTGAGCGTGCATGCGGTCGAGGGCGGCACGCCCCCGGCCGAGGCCGTGCTCGCGCCCGTTGCATGGCAGGACGTCGCCGCCTGGATCGCACGCGAGTCCAATGAGGGCCGCCCGGTCGTCCTCAACTTCTTCGCGTCGTGGTGCGAGCCGTGCCGGGAGGAGACGCCGCTGCTGCTGGCAACCGCGGCCGCGCACCCCGAGGTCACGTTCGCGGGCGTCGACCACCTCGACTTTCGCGACGACGGCCAGGCGTTCCTCGACGAGTACGGGGTTGGCTTCCAGACGTTCCATGACCTGGCGGGGCTCACGATCGCGTGGGTCGGTGGTCGCGGCATGCCCGTGACCGCCTTCTTCGATGCGAGTGGGACCCTGGTTCGGACGATCTCGGGTCCGGTCACACCGATGATCCTGTCCGAACAGCTCGCGATCCTGGAAGCGAGCATCCCCGATGGCTGAGCGGCCACGAACGGTCGTTGAACGCGCTGGCGTGACGCTCGTGGCCGAGCGTCACGGCCGTGACGATGCCCCGGGGGTATTGCTCAGCCATGGCGTGGCGTCCTCGAACTGGTTTCCGGAGGAGGCGCTGGTGGGACCGTTCCTCGACGCCGGGTACCGGGTGGAGCTCATGGGGCTGCCGGGGCACGAGCCCTCCTCGCCGTGCACGGACGTCCACCGCTACGCCCTCGACGAGGTGGCTGCCGACCTCGGTGCGATGGCGGCGGCCACGGGCTGCCGCGTCGTGGGCGGCGTCTCGTTGGCCGCGCACGCGGCCGCTCGCCTGGCCGGCGCAGGCACGGACCGGGTCGACGCGCTCGTGTTGTGCCTGCCGGCCTGGGTTGGCCGCGCGACACCGGGGGAGGGCGTCCACGCCCGCATCGCCGACGAGGTCCGCACACTGGGTGTCCCCCTGATGCTGGAGCGCCTCCGTGCCGACCGGACCATGGCGCCATGGCTGCAGCACACGCTGCCGCGCGACTGGGCCCGCCACGACCCCGACAGCATCGGGGCGGCACTGCGGTCACTTGACGGCGGCGATGCGCCGACCGCAGAGGAGCTGGCTTCGATCGAGGCGCCGGTCGCGATCGTGACGTGGCCGGACGATCCGGGCCACCCCATCGAGGCTGCCCGCCGCTGGCACGAGCTGGTGCCGAACTCGGCGCTCCGAGAGACCTCCATCGAGGACATGCAGCACGACCGCACGCTCCTTGGCCAGCTCGCCCTCGACGCCCTGAAGGAACTCGGCGTCGACGCTCGCCACACCCACTGAGCAGCGCCTACATCCGGAAGACGCCCCAGCTCGGGCGGCCGTACGGCGCGTGCAGGGCGGCGGCCAACCCCAGGCCGAGCACGTCGCGCGTCTGCGCAGGATCGATGACCCCGTCGTCCCACAGCCGGGCCGTGGCGTAGTACGGGTTGCCCTGGGTCTCATACTGGGCACGGATCGGGTCCTTGAAGGCCTCCTCGTCGGCCGTGCTCCACTCGTCGCCGCGCGCCTCGAGGCCGTCTCGCTTGACGGTTGCCAGCACGGTCGCTGCCTGTTCCCCGCCCATCACCGAGATCCGGGCATTGGGCCACGTCCACAGGAACCGCGGCGAGTAGGCCCGGCCGCACATGGCGTAGTTGCCGGCGCCGTAGGAGCCGCCGATGACCACCGTGAACTTCGGAACGGTCGAGCAGGCCACGGCCGTGACCATCTTGGCGCCGTCCTTGGCGATGCCGCCGGCCTCGTACTCCCGGCCAACCATGAAGCCGGTGATGTTCTGGAGGAACACGAGCGGGATCCCGCGCTGGTTGCACAGCTCGATGAAGTGCGCGCCCTTGAGCGCAGACTCCGAGAACAGGATCCCGTTGTTGGCCACGATCCCGACCGACCAGCCGTGCAACCGCGCGAAGCCGGTGACGAGCGTGTCCCCGAACAATGGCTTGAACTCGTGGAAGCGCGACCCGTCGACGATGCGGGCAATCACGTCCCGCACGTCCCACGCCTGGCGCAGGTCGGCCGGGATGATCCCGTACAGCTCCTCGGGGTCATGGGCGGGTGGCTCGGGCTCGATGCGATCGAGGGCCACCGGGGCCGGTCGGTTGAGGTTGGCGATGGCGTCGCGCGCCAGGGCCAGCGCGTGCCGGTCATCGACGGCGAGATGGTCGACCACGCCCGACGTCCGGGCGTGCAGGTCGCCGCCCCCAAGGTCCTCGGCGCTGACGACCTCGCCCGTCGCGGCCTTCACCAGGGGTGGGCCGCCCAGGAAGATCGTGCCCTGGTCCTTGACGATGATCGTCTCGTCCGACATCGCCGGGACGTAGGCGCCGCCGGCGGTGCACGAGCCCATCACGACGGCGACCTGCGGGATGTTGGCGCCCGACAGGTTGGCCTGGTTGAAGAAGATGCGGCCGAAGTGCTCGCGGTCGGGGAACACCTCGTCCTGCCGGGGGAGGAACGCGCCGCCCGAGTCGACCAGGTAGATGCACGGCAGGTGGTTGTCGGCCGCGACCTCCTGGGCACGCAGGTGCTTCTTGACGGTCATCGGGTAGTAGGTGCCGCCCTTGACCGTCGCGTCGTTCGCGATGACGACGCAGTGGCGCCCGCTGATCTTGCCGATCCCGGCGATGAGACCGGCGGCAGGCACCGGTTCCTCGTAGACCTGCCACGCGGCGAGGGGCGAGAGCTCGAGAAAT
>JAWWBG010000161.1:0-5888 GCA_033721095.1 Nitriliruptorales bacterium | reverse complement strand
CTCCTTGATCCGGACCCCTTCCTTGGCCTCGATCGACTGGTGGAGGCCCTCGGAGTAGCGCCTGCCCTCCAGGACTCGCCCGGTGTTCTCGTCGACGATCTTGACCTCGCCGCCGGTGACGATGTACTCACGATCGCGCTTGTAGAGCTCCTTGGCCTTCAGGGCGTTCTGCAGGTGCTGGATCAGCGGGGTGTTCACGGACTCGTAGAGGTTGTCCATGTTGAGCAGCTGCTCGACCTTGTGCACCCCTTCCTCGGTGATGGCCACGGTGCGCTTGGCCTCGTCGACGACGTAGTGGCCGGTGGTCTTGCCTTCGCCGAGGTCCTCGCCGCGGGTCAGGTTCGGAACAACCTGGCGCGCAAAGGTCGAGTACCACTGGCCCGACTGCTCGGCAGGGCCGGAGATGATCAACGGCGTGCGCGCCTCGTCGACGAGGATCGAGTCCACCTCGTCGATGAGCGCGAAGTGGTGGCCCCGCTGGCTCTGGAGCTTGACGTCGAGGACCATGTTGTCGCGCAGGTAGTCGAACCCGAACTCGTTGTTGGTGCCGTAGGTGATGTCGGCCGCGTAGGCCGCGATCTTCGCGTCGCGAGGCTGCTGGGAGTGCACGACCCCGACGGTCAGACCCAGGAACCGGTGCACGGCACCCATCCAGTCGGCGTCACGGCGCGCCAGGTACTCGTTGACCGTCACGACGTGCACGCCCTTGCCGGTCAGGGCATTGAGGTAGACCGGCATCGTCGACGTGAGGGTCTTCCCCTCGCCGGTGCGCATCTCGGCGATGTTTCCGTCGTGCAGCGCACAGGCACCGAAGACCTGGACGTCGTAGGGCCGCTGGTGCAGCGTCCGCCACGCGGCCTCGCGGACGACGGCGAAGGCCTCGACCTGGATGTCGTCGGTTGTCTCGCCGGCGTCGAGGCGCTGGCGGAACTCGTCGGTCTTGGCGCGCAACTCGGCATCGGTGAGCGCGGCGATCTCGTCGGAGAGGTCGTTGACCGCCTCGGCGATCCGCGCCAGCTGCTTGGCCTTGCGACCCTCGCCGAGCCGCAGGATCTTGTTGAGCACCATCTGACCGGTCGTGCGCTGAAGATCGTTCCCGGCCGAGGGTACGCCGGGTCAGCCGTGCATCGATGCCGACTGGCGGTGCCGGGCCCGGCTCGTCAGGTGATCTCGAGCAGCTTCTCGCGGACGGCGTACACGACCGCCTCCATCCGGGAGTGCAGGTGCAGCTTCTCGAGGATGTTGCGGACGTGGTTCTTGACCGTGTTCTCCGAGATGAACAGCTCACCGGCGATCTCGCGGTTGTTCTGCCCCTTCGCAATGTGCTGCAGGACCTCCATCTCGCGCGGGGTGAGCCGCGGCGCCGGCACCTGCTGCTTCTCCTCTTCGCGCTTGATCATCGTCGCGAACTCGTTGAGGAGCTTCGAGGCCATCGACGGCGAGATCAGTGACTGGCCACCCTGAACGGCACGGACGGCGTTGGCAATCTCGTCGATCGAGATCTCCTTGAGGAGGTAGCCGTTGGCGCCGGCCTTGATCGCCTCGTACAGGTCGTCCTCCTCGTCGCTGATGGTCAGCATGAGGATCTTGACGTGGGGCATGTCCTCCTTGATCTGGGAGGCAGCCTCGATGCCCGACAGGACCGGCATTCGCACGTCCATCACGACCACGTCGGGCACATGCTCACGGGCCAGATCGGCGGCCTCCTGGCCGTCACCCGCCTCCCCGACGACCTCGATGTCGGCTTCGTCCGCCAGCACGAGCTCAAGGCCCCGGCGGAACAGTTCGTGGTCATCCGCGACAAGGACCCGGATCACATCGGCTGCCACGGCAACCCCTTCCTGCTCTCGGCCGAATGGTAACGAGTCGCGTTCGGAGCCGGCCGTGTTCCCCCGTTTCGGTGCTGCTGCTGGCGATTTCGGCCCGTTTCGCGCCGGCCCTGCGGCCGGCACGACCGCCCAATCGGATGGCCGCATGACGCGCTGGCCACGCGCCCCCGGGTGACGACGAATCTCAGGCGGGGACGTTGATCCCGCGCCCGTTGCGGTGACGATCGATCATCTTGTTCTTGTAGCGGCGGGCCTGGCGAATGACCTTGGCCTGCACCCGATCGATTGCGGTGTGGGGATCCGGTGCCGTCGCCGAGGCCCGCATCATCTTGCCCTTCACGTGAAAGGTGACCTCGCAATGGATCTTGTCCACGATGCGCGGGTTGTGATCCTGCGAGAACATGACCTGCACGTCGAGAACGCGGTCATGGACCTGTTGGACCTTTGACAACTTCTCGATCGCTTCCTCCCGGACGACGTCCGGAACGACCAGGTTCCTGCCCTTCACGGTGATGTGCATCGATGACTCCTCGCTCCCATGGACCAGCCGACACTCCGGTCCGCCGCCGGCCGTCAGTGACCGACGGTGCGAGTTCACCGTACATCGCCAAGGGCGATCCGGCGATGGATCGTTCTGGCAGGTGCTGCCCGCATCCGGCGCCCACCTCGATTGACCATCCGGCACGCCCGACGACGGCCACATCGACCCGCGAGGCCCCGGCCACAGCGAGGGCGATCGCCGCTGCGGCAGCCGTCGTGCCCGAGGTCAGCACGTCGTCGACGAGCAGGACGCGGGCGCCGGGGAATCGACCTCGCGGGCGGAACCGAGGAGCGGCCAGGTCGGTCTCGTCCGTTGCCTGGCCTCGATCGGGCAGTCGGCCCACCGGTTCGAGCAGTGTGCGATGAGGGATGCCAAGCCGCGCGGCCACGGCCGCACCGAGCAACGTCCCGTGGTCGTGACCCCGGGCCCGGACACGCCCCCGGTCCGACGGCACGGCCGTCACGAGGTCGTGGTGCCCGGCGTCGACGCAGGATCCGAGCCACGCTCCCAGGGACCGCCAGACGGATACGACGCCACGAACCTTGCCGGCCACGACCGCACTGGCAACCGGGCCCGCGTACCGCGCCAGCGCCGTTGACGTCCCGATCGGCACCCACGGAGGCCAACAGCGGTGATCGCGCTCCGGGGACCCGCAGCGCCGACAGCCAGCCCGGCCGCAGAGCCACTGCACGTCGCGGCGGCACGCCGGGCACCAGACCGGCCCTCCGCGACCGAGACATGCCACGCACCGAGGCGGAGCGAGCAGGTCGAGGACAGGCATGCTGCAACCGTGCCGTGCAAGGCGCCAGATCGGCGGACTGCGATCCGTGAGGTGTGGATGAGCGCTCCCCGACGTCAGTCGCGGAGCACCTCCAGCAACAAGCGTGTCACGTTGGCCGCGGCCGCATCCGCAGCGCGCAGGACCTCTTCGTGCGACGTCGGCACACCGGGACCGTGCACGTTGGTGATGGACGAGATGCCGAGCACGCGAAGGCCAGCGGCGCGGGCGGCGATGGCCTCGAGGACGGTCGACATGCCAACGGCGTCCGCCCCGAGCGACCGGAGCATCGCCACCTCCGCCGGCGTCTCGAACGCCGGCCCGCGAACGCCGACGTAGACCCCTTCCCGGGGGCCAATCGACGTCGCGCAGGCGGCCGCGCGCCACTGGGCGTCATAGGCGGCGGCCATGTCGACGAACGGCAGGTCATCCGGCAGCAGATCTGCGGTCAGCGATGTGCCCGTGAGGTTGATCTGGTCGGCGATGACCATCACGTCGCCAGGGGTCATCGACGGATCGAGGCCACCCGCGGCGTTGGTGAGGATGCAGCCGGATGCGCCCAGTGCCGCCGCGATCCGGACCACGGCGACGACATCCGCGACGGCGTGGCCCTCGTACAGGTGCACCCGGCCCCGCTGCACCATGACGGCGCGGCCCTCGAGGTGCCCGAACCGAAGCACGCCGGCGTGCCCCGCGACGGTGCTGGCTGCGAGGCCGGGGACATCCTCGACGGGGACATCGATGGGATCGGTCACCGCATCCGCGACCCCGTCGAGCCCGCTCCCGAGGGTCAACAACAGCTCCGGAGGCGCGGGGATGGCGGCTCGCAGGCGCGCGGCCGCATCGTCGATCATGTGCCCCGTCACGCGATTCGCGCCTTGAGCTCCTGGATGGTCCGAACCGGCGTCGGATCGACGCCGGACAACAAGGCCAGGTGGATGGAAAGCAGGTCCACCCACAGGACCCCGGCGGCCAGCTGTTCAACCCATGTCGCGCCAGGCGCGGTGAAGGAGGTGACCGTGGCGAACGCCGTGCCCGTCAGCTCGCGCGTGACGTCGAAGCGCTTCGTGACCTGGGGGTGGTCGCCGGGCGTTCGCAGCTCGACCAGCCCAAACCGTCGGCTGGTGTCGCGCAACTGTTCCCATCCGACCACCTCGTTGTGGTTCGACTCGGGAAGCACGTTGCAGAAGGAGGGTCGGTTGGCGTTCTCGTTGACCTGGCACTTGGCGCGCAGCGCGAGCAGTCCACCGACGCCATCTCCTCCAGTGAAGACGGGGACCAGTTCCGCCAGCTCCATGGCGGCCTGCTTCACCGGGTTGTCGTTCGTGGGGCTGTCGATCCTCCAGGTTGTCAGCAGCCTCTCCAGGTGTCCGGGAACCGCGGACAGCTCGGCGTCAAGCGAGCGAATGACACCCATGTGGGACAGCATGACCAGGACGGGGACGCCCAGGTAGGCCAGGCTCGCACGTGGTTGACGTCCGGGCGGAACGAGCACGGTGCGGCTGCCGGGAACGGCGTCCGCCAAGTGCCCGCCGGAGGTCACCGCACCTGCCACCTGCACACCGCGCTGTTCCGCAGCCGCGAGGACCCCCAGGGTCTCCTCGGTGTTCCCGGAGTAGGAAACGGCGATGATGGCGTCCTGCGGGCCCGCCCAGGATGGGAGGCTGTAGCCCTTCACCGGCATCACCGGCGCGCCACCACCGAGGTCGGCCGCCAACGATGCAAGGTCACCCGCGATCCCCGAGCCGCCCATGCCCGCCACGAGAACCGAGCGCGGGTTCGTGACGTCAACGTCGAGCCGTCCCACGAGCTCGACGGCGTGCCGCCACTGCTGGGGTGAGGCTTCGACGGCGGCAAGGCTGCCCTCGGGATCGGCCGCCGCCAGGTCGACAGCGTCGAGCGGCGCGGACGGCGGCATCAGGCGCCGCGCTTCTTGGTTGCCTCCTCGACGAGCATGACGGGAATGCCGTCGACGACCGGATACTGGAGGCCGCATCCACTGCAGACAATGACCTTCCGGCGGTCCTTGTACTCGACCTCGGCGCGGCAATCGGGGCACCGCAGGATCTCCAACAGTCGTTGATCGAGGCCCATCAGCTGTCTCCGTCGCCGGCCTGCACGGTAGCCGCGACCTGATCGCGAATTCGCTCCATGGACGTGCGGGTGTCGCCCTCGACGTTGAGGCGCAGGAGCGGCTCGGTGTTCGAGGCACGCAGGTTGAACCAACCGTCATCCAACCGGACCGTGAGACCGTCGAGCTCGTCGATGTCCGCGTCCGCGAAGGCACGGGCAACGGCGGCGGTCGCGGCGGCCTGGTCCCGGACACGGAAGTTGATCTCTCCCGACGCCGGGTAGCGGTCATGCGGCGCGACGACGGCCGACAGGGGCTCCCCGGCCTCGCAGATGGCTTCGAGGAGGAACATGGCGGCGATGAGCCCCGAGTCCGCCCGGAAGTTTTCCCGGAAGTAGTAGTGGCCCGAGTGCTCGACCGCGAAGATGGCGCCCGTCTCCGCCATGACCTCCTTGATGAAGGAGTGGCCGACCCGCGTGCGGACCGGGGTTCCGCCGGCGGCTTCGATGGTCTCGGGCACCGTGCGCGAGCAGATCAGGTTGTGGAGCACCGTCTCCCCGGGATGACGACGAAGCAACCGGTCCGCGACGACGGCGCCGATCACCGAGCTGGCCACCGGCGCCCCGTTCTCGTCGACAGCGAACATCCGGTCAGCATCACCGTCGAAGG
>JAWWBG010000160.1:0-5916 GCA_033721095.1 Nitriliruptorales bacterium | reverse complement strand
CATCGTCATCGGCACCGGGCTCGCGGGCGCGAGCGCCGCCGCGACCCTCGGCGAGCTCGGCTACAACGTCACCGTCTTCACGTTCCACGACACGCCGCGACGCGCGCACTCGATCGCGGCCCAGGGCGGCATCAACGCCGCCAAGAACTACCACGGCGACGGCGACTCGATCTTCCGGCTGTTCTACGACACCGTGAAGGGCGGCGACTTCCGCGCCCGCGAGGCCAACGTCTATCGACTGGCCGAGGTCTCCAACAACATCATCGACCAGTGCGCCGCCCAGGGCGTCCCGTTCGCGCGCGAGTACGGCGGGATGCTCGCCAACCGTTCCTTCGGTGGCGCCCAGGTCTCGCGGACCTTCTACGCGCGCGGCCAGACCGGCCAGCAGCTGCTGCTCGGTGCCTACCAGGCCCTGATGCGCCAGTCGGCCGCCGGCACCGTCAAGATCCACACGGGCATGGAGATGCTCGAGGTCGTCACGGTCGACGGTCGCGCTGCCGGCGTCGTGGTCCGCGACCTGGTCACCGGCGAGATCTCCAGCCACTCGGCCCATGCGGTCGTGCTGGCAACCGGCGGCTACTCCAACGTCTTCTACCTGTCCACCAACGCGATGGCGTGCAACGTCACGGCTGCGTGGCGGGCCCACCGCAAGGGCGCGTTCTTCGCCAACCCGTGTTACACGCAGATCCACCCCACCTCGATCCCGTCCAGCGACGAGTTCCAGTCCAAGCTCACGCTGATGTCCGAGTCGTTGCGCAACGACGGCCGCATCTGGGTGCCCAAGGACCCCGACGACACCCGGCGTGCCCGCGACATCCCCGAGGACGAACGCCACTACTACCTCGAGGAGCGATACCCGGCGTTCGGCAACCTCGTCCCGCGTGACGTTGCGAGCCGCAACGCCAAGGAGCGCGTCGACTCCGGGCACGGTGTCGGCCCGCTCAAGAACGGCGTGTACCTCGACTTCTCGTCAGCCTTCGAGCGACTCGGGCGCGAGGTCGTCGACGACCGCTACTCGAACCTGTTCGAGATGTACGAACGCATCACTGGCGAGGACGTCCACGACCGGCCGATGCGCATCTACCCCGCCCCGCACTACACCATGGGCGGGCTCTGGGTGGACTACCACCTGCAGACGACGGTGCCGGGGCTGTACTGCATCGGTGAGGCCAACTTCTCCGACCACGGCGCGAACCGGCTGGGCGCGTCGGCGCTGATGCAGGGCCTCGCGGACGGCTACTTCGTCCTCCCGTACACGATCGGCGACTATCTGGCCGATCACCTGGGCGAGTCGGCCGTCGACGTCGGGCACACCGCCTTCCAACAGGCCGAGCAGGGCGTCCGCGACCAGACCCAGCGCTGGCTGTCGATCGGCGGGACGCGGTCGGTCGACTGGTTCCACCGCGAGCTCGGCAAGATCATGTGGGAGTACTGCGGGATGGCCCGCGACCGCGCCGGCCTCGAGAAGGCCATCAGCGAGATCCCCGCGCTGCGCGAGGAGTTCGAGCAGGACGTCCGCGTCCTCGGCGCCGCCGACAGCCTCAACTCGAGCCTCGAGAAGGTCCAACGCGTCGCCGACTTCTTCGAGCTCGGTGAGCTCATGTGCCGCGACGCCCTCCATCGCGAGGAATCGTGCGGCGGCCACTTCCGCACCGAGCACCAGACCGAGGAGGGCGAGGCCAAGCGCGACGACGACAACTTCGCCTACGCCGCCGCGTGGGAGTGGGGCGGCTCACCGGGCGAGCCCATTCTCAACAAGGAGCCGCTGGAGTTCGAGTACGTGAAGCTGACCCAGAGGAGCTACAAGTGAACCTCACGCTGCACGTCTGGCGTCAGGCCGGCCCCAACGCCCCGGGCCGTTTCCAGACCATCAAGGCCCACGACATCGAGGAAGACGCGTCGTTCCTCGAGATGCTCGACCTGGTCAACGAGCGCCTCATCGAGTCGGGGGAGGAGCCCATCGAGTTCGCACACGACTGTCGCGAGGGCATCTGCGGCACGTGTGGCGTGATGATCAACGGCCAGGCGCACGGCCCCGAGAGGGCGACGGCCACCTGCCAGCTCCACATGCGCAAGTTCAGCGACGGCGACGAGATCGTCATCGAGCCCTGGCGAGCCTCGGGCTTTCCAATCGTCAAGGACCTGGTCGTCGACCGTTCGGCGTTCGACAGGATCATCGAGGCTGGCGGTTACATCTCGGTGGACACCGGGTCCGCGCAGGACGCCAACCTGATGCCGATTCCAAAGGAGACCGCCGACCTGGCCATGGACGCGGCCGCGTGCATCGGCTGCGGTGCGTGTGTCGCGGCGTGCCCCAACGGGGCGGCGCAGCTGTTCACGTCGGCCAAGGTCGCCCACCTCAACCTGTTGCCCCAGGGCCAGGCCGAACGGGCCGACCGCACGATGGCGATGGTCGACGTGATGGAGGAGCACTTCGGTTCCTGCACGAACCATCGCGAGTGCGAGGCCGCCTGCCCCAAGGAGATCTCGATCGACTTCATCGCGATGCTCAACCGCGACTGGCTCAAGGCCACCGTGAGCAGCCGCAAGGCCTGACAACGTGCCCGATCCTCACGAGCTCGAGACGTACAACGACGGGGGGATCGCGAAGGTCGGCCCGGTGATGCGTTCGCGAGTCGTGAAGTCCGAACAGGTCGGGGACACGTCGGATCAGCCAGAGGAAGGCGCCCGTGTTTGCGGGGAGTGCGGCCAGACGTGGCCATTCGGCACGCTCGAGTGCCCTGACGACGGCACGCTGCTCATCCAGGACGCGTGACGGAGCGCTCGCGGCGGCGTGTCACCTTGGCCCTGCCGTCGCGACGTCGCGGACGGCATTGGCGACGGCGGGCGCGACCTCCCGGTTGAACACGCTCGGGATGATGTAGCTGGGGTGGAGCTCGTCGTCGGTCACGACCGAGGCGATCGCGCGGGCCGCGGCGACCTTCATCTCCTCGGAGATCTCCCGCGCGTGGGCGTCGAGGGCACCGCGGAACACGCCCGGAAACGCGAGCACGTTGTTGATCTGGTTGGGGTAGTCCGACCGCCCGGTGGCGACGACTGCCGCGTG
The DNA here is from genome assembly GCA_033721095.1 of Nitriliruptorales bacterium. GTDB lineage: Bacteria > Actinomycetota > Nitriliruptoria > Nitriliruptorales > Nitriliruptoraceae > JAWWBG01. The sequence continues at coordinate 2,849 of JAWWBG010000160.1, read as the reverse complement.
CTCGGCAGCCGCGGTCGGATCGACCTCGGGATCCGGGTTGGCCAGGGCGAACACGATGGCGTCGTCGTTCATGGCGGCCAGTTCGCTCGCGTCGAACAGGTCCGGCCCGCTCACGCCGATGAAGACATCGGAGCCGGCCAGTGAGTCCACGATCGAGCCGGTCCGGCCTTCCTGGTTGGTGTTGTCCGCGAGCCACTGCTTGGCGTCGTCGAGGTCGGTGCTCTCCGGTCCGAGGATCCCGTGACGGTCGCTCACGAGCACGTCACCTGCTCCCTCGGCCAACAGCAGCTTGGCGATCGCGACGCCGGCCGCGCCCGCCCCGACCATCGCGATCCGCACGTCACCGATGGCCTTGTCCACCAGCCGGAGCGCGTTGGTCAGGGCGGCCAGGACGACGATGGCCGTGCCGTGCTGGTCATCGTGGAACACCGGGATGTCCAGCGACTCGCGCAGCCGCTCCTCGATCTCGAAGCACTTCGGCGCCGCGATGTCCTCGAGGTTGATGCCGCCGTAGACGGGTGCCATGGCCTCGACGATGCGGACGATCTCGTCGGTGTCCTTGGTGGCCAGGCACACGGGCCAGGCGTCGACGCCGGCGAACTCCTTGAACAGGACCGCCTTGCCCTCCATCACCGGCATGGCTGCCAGCGGCCCGATGTCACCGAGCCCGAGCACGGCCGTGCCGTCGGTGACGATCGCGACCGTGTTGCCCTTGATCGTCAGCTGATGGGCGTCCGAGGGCGTGTCGGCGATCGCCCGGCAGACGCGTGCCACCCCTGGCGTGTAGGCCATCGACAGGTCGTCGCGGGAGCGCAGCGGCACGGTCGACCGGACCTCCAGCTTGCCGCGCAGGTGCAGCAGGAACGTCCGGTCCGACACCTTGTGGACCTCGACGCCCTTGACGGCTCCGACGTCGGCCGTGATGCGCTCGCCATGGGCGGCATCGGCCGCGTTGACCGTGATGTCGACGGTGACATGCCGGGCCGACGACGTGTCCACGAAGTCGATGGCGGTCACGGTCCCGCCGGCGTCGGCGATGGCGGTCGTCACACGCCCGAGGACATGTTGGTCGGCGGCGGCCAGGTACAGCCGCATCGTGATCGAGTAGGAGGCACTGGGCATCGCCACGGCGGTTCCTTCGACGGGGCAACCAAAGCACGAGCAGGCGCGTCGTGTTGCCCGGATTGCCGCACAGCGGAACGGACAGCTCCTCCACCCGCTGACCCCACCTGCGGTCAGCCGGTGACTCTCCGTGATCGGAGGGTGACTCTCTGTGTCCGCAGAGCGCACACCTTGCAATTCCGGCGTGTCCTCGAGGGGGGTTCATCCGCTTACCCCCGTGTACGCCGCAACTGACGAACTCGAGGCCCCCGATGACCCCCACGCGCAACCGCCGACTCCTCAGTGTCGGCGCTGCGATTGCTCTCGCCCTGGGCGGGAGTGCCGTGGCATTCGCGGGCCCCGACGGGGGACAGGACGAGCCTGGCGAGTCCGGTGAGGTTGGCACCGACTCGCTGGTCACGACCGCCGAACAGGAGGGCGAGGGACAAGCCGAGAACGGCGAGGGCGGCGAGAACGCGACCGCGTTCAGCGCCTGGGTGCGCGAACTGCCCAAGCTGGGCTGCATCCGCGGCCAGCTCGTGAGCTCCGCGGCAAGGGGCGACCACCGCGGCGACTTCGAGGCGCCTGAGTTCGACTCCGAGGAGGGCATGCTCGACGAGCTCGAGCTGACCGAACGCCGGTGCGCCGAGGTTGCCCTCTCCAAGGCCGCCGAGGCCGAGGAGGGTGGCGAGGAGCTGTCCGGCGAGGCCGAGGGCAACGGGCACGGCAAGCCGGCCCACGCCAAGGGACCCAAGAAGGACAAGCCCGCGAAGCCCGACAAGGGCAACGGCGAGGATGACGACTGACCAGGAACGACTTCCGAGGAGGGTTGAATCGGGGGGTTCGGACCCACCTCACACGGAGCGCCCCGGCTTGCCGGGGCGCTCCGCTTTTCGTCAGCGCGAACGCGGCTGCGGTGCTGTCACAGCTCGGGACGGCGCCGCAGCCGTTTCGTCTCGGAGCGGCGCTTCTTGTCGTCGAGGCGGCGTTGCTTCGACCGCCGGCTCGGCCGCGTGGGGACGCGCGTCTTGGGAGGCCGCAGCGCGTCCGCGACCAGCTCCGCCAGCCGGCGCCGGGCAGCCTGTCGATTGCGCCACTGCGAGCGCGAGTCGCTGGCGCGGACGATCAGCACGCCATCACCCGTGATCCGTGAGCGCAACGCCCGGAGAATTCGTTCACGCTCGGCCGCGGTGACGGCCGAGGAACCGGCCAGGTCCCACCGCAGCTCCACGGCAGAGTCCGTGGTGTTCACGCCCTGCCCGCCGGGCCCGGAGGCCCTGGCCGCGCGCAACTCGAGCTCGCCACCCGGAATCCGGTGGCGATCGTCGACTCGCAGCTCCTCCACCGTCACGCTCCCGGGGTTCGTTTCTGACGGGTCGTCAGATTCTGGTGCAATGGCGTCGTCACCAAGGAGTCTGCCGCATGGCAAACGAGCAACCGACGAGGCCGACGAGCGACGCCTGGGCAGGACACGATCGTCCGCCGCTGGCCGGGCTGCGGGTCCTCGAGGTCACCATCGCCGGGCCTGGTGGCCTCTGCACGAACTTTGCGGACCTCGGCGCCGACGTCATCAAGATCGAGCCGTTCACCGGCGACTACGTGCGGCAGATGACCTGGCCGAGCATCGAGGGAACCTCCCTCATGCACTTGCACCTGACTCGCGGGAAGCGGTCGATCGCCGTTGACCTGCGCACCGAAGAGGGCGTGCAGCTGTTCAAGGACCTCGCTGTCACCGCGGATGCAGTCGT
>JAWWBG010000159.1:0-5951 GCA_033721095.1 Nitriliruptorales bacterium | reverse complement strand
GGGAGCGGGTGTCCGACCCCTATTTCGGTGGCGAGGGTCCCGACCGCGTGGGCTGCATCCATTGCGGCGGCTGCATGGTTGGCTGCCGGCACGAGGCCAAGAACTCGTTGGACCACAACTACCTGTATCTCGCCGAGAAGAACGGCGCGCAGGTGCTGGCGGAACGCCAGGTCACCGATCTCGAGCCGTTGGCGAGCCGCGGCTTCCGGCTCACGCTCGAGCGTCCGGGCGGCGTCCTCCGCAAGGAGCCCTCGACCCTCACGGCCGAGCAGGTCATCTTCTCGGCTGGTGCGCTGGGGACCGCAAAGCTGCTGCACAAGCTCAAGGACGAGGGCCGCCTTCCCAACGTCTCCGACACGCTGGGGTCGCTCACGCGCACGAACTCCGAGGCCCTGGTCGGCGCGGCCAGCCGCAACCTCGACACGGACTACTCGCAGGGCGTGGCGATCACGTCCTCGATCCATCCCGATGAGCACACCCACATCGAGCCGGTCCGCTACCCGAAGGGTTCGGGTGCGACCGTTGCCATGCTGTCGGCACTCATGGTGGATGGCGGCGGTCGGATCCCACGCTGGCTGCGGTTCTTCCTCATGGCGCTGGTGCACCCGATCCTGTTCGTGCGATCGATGTTCACGTACCGCCGTGTGGCCGAGCGGTCGATCATCCTGCTGGTCATGCAGAGCCTCGACAACAGCCTCCAGGTGTTCCGCCGCAAGACGCCGTTTGGCTCCTGGCTGAGCTCGCGCCAGGGCCATGGCGAGCCCAACCCGACCTGGATTCCGGCGGCCAACGAGGCCGCGCGCATCGCCGCCGAGGAGATGGACGGCGTCGCCGTGGGCTCGATCTTCGAGGCGCTGTTCGACATCCCGAGCACGGCCCACATCATTGGCGGCTGCCCGATCGGCGACTCGCCGGAGACCGGCGTGATCGACGCATGGCACCGGCTGTACGGCCACGAGGGCGTGCACGTCTGCGACGGCAGCGCGATCACGGCCAACCTCGGTGTCAACCCGTCGCTGACGATCACCGCGATGACCGAGCGTGCGATGTCCTTCTGGCCCAACAAGGGCGAGGAGGATCCGCGGCCGCCGCTGGGGAAGCCCTACGAGCGCCTGGCACCCGTGGCTCCGAACTCGCCTGCCGTGCCCGGGGACGCTCCCGGCGCCCTCCACCTGCCCGTGGTCGCCTGAGCCGACCGCCGCGTCCCGCTCAGCGGCGGACGAGCCCCTCGATCTCGCCGCCGTTGAGGACGGCGTCGATGTTCCCCAGAATTCGTCCCAGCAGGGCGCTGACGCCTGCCACGGACACGGCAGCGATGTGCGGTGTCACCGTGATGCCCGGCGTCGTGAGGATGGGGTCGTCGGGATCCGGTGGTTCGCGGTCGAACACGTCGGTTGCTGCCGCGTGCAAATGGCCTGAGGACACGGCTTCGGCGACGGCGGCGCCGTCCCACACGGGTCCCCGTGCCGCGTTGATGACCACGGCATCCGCCGGCAGGGTCGCGAGTCGATCGGCATCGAGCCAGCCGCGCGTGGCGTCGGTCAGGGAGAGCGCAAGCACCAGGATGTCGGAGTGGTGCAGCAGCTCGTCCGGGGGCCGCCACGTGACGCCGAGGTCACGCTCGAGGGCGTCGGTTCGTCGCGTCCGCGACCAGTACGACACGGGATGGCCGAGGGCCCGGAAGCGGCGCGCCGTCGCCGCGCCGACGGCACCCAGGCCAACGATGCCGACGCGCCGTTCGCCTCGACCCAGCCGCATGCGACCGACCTGTTCCCATTGGCCCGCCCGGAGGGTCGCCTGCGATTGGGAGAGCGAACGCAGGCAGTCGAGCGCCGCCCACAGGCACCAGTCGGCCACGTCGTCCGCGTTGAGTCCGTGGCAGTTCGCCACCGGCACACCGGCTGCGAGAGCTGCCTCGACGTCCACGCTGTCCAGGCCGCTGGCAGGTACCTGGATCAGCTCACAGGACCCCTTGATCGCGTCGATGACCCCCGCGTCCACGAACACGTGCCCGGACCAGTCGGACACGACGATCCTCGCGCCCCGACACTGATCGACTGCCTCCTCCTGCTCGCGCACCTCGACCACGTCGACGTCCGGCTGGCTGGCGGTGATGAACGAGGCCGGCACCGGGGCCAGCAGGGCAATGCGAGCGCGCGTCAACGGACACTCCAGCTCGTGGCGGCTCGCGAAGTCAAGCAGTCGCGTCAGGCCGCCGGCGGCCTCGATGAGGGGGTGTCCCGGCGAAGCGCGGACAGGCCGAACAGTGCGACGGCCAACAGGAGGAAACCGGCCGTCGCAACGCGCGCGTCGCCCGTGGTCGGCGTCTCCTGGTCCGGAGGTGTCGGCGCCGGTGGTGGCAGTGGCTGGGCGGGGTTGTCGGCGAGCTCGCCACTCGCAAACTGGGCCGGCGGGTCCATCGTCACCTTGTACACGTCGACCGAGCTGCGGCCAGCCGCCCCGAGGAAGAAGTCACCCGTCGCACCCCAGTAGGTCCAGGTGCCGTCCTCGTTCTCCTCCATCTTGAAGATGGCCGACACCCAGGTGTTGGCATTCTCCGGCGTGAACCAGCCCACGTGGCGCCACTCGAAGGTCCCGTCGTCGTGCTCGATCCAGTCGAACACCTGGGTCCCCTGCGAGTACCAGCCCATGAACAATCGGTTCTGACCGGGGATCTTGTGGAAGACGTGGGCCGTGCAGAACGTGCTCTGTGGCGGCGTGTTGATCGGCGCCCGGATGACGGCCTTGTCGCCGTCGGGGGTGCGGGCGTAGCTGCTGAACGCGTCCTCGGCGTCCACCGGGCGGCGTGTCAGGAGCCGATCGACGGCGTAGGCGTGGATGCCGCCGTTGCCCTGGTCGATCGCCTCCTCGGAGTCGCAGGAGGCCCCGCCGGGGAGCACGCCGCCGCCGCGTTCGTCCGTTGCGAACAGGAAGCGGCCGGAGTGCGACAGCTCAGCTTCGTGATCGAAGTCGATGTCCTCGATCGCCGGGAAGGCCGGCTCGATGGCCGAGCCACTGGCGTCCTCACGGCCCATGTGGAAGGCGCTGCCCAGCCAGCTGACGCCGGTCGCCGACGGCGCGCCATTCTCCAGCCATGCGGGGATGGTCAGGTCGACGCCACCCTCACCGACCACGCAGTCGATGACCGTTGCCCCCGTTCCGAAGGGCGGGACCGAGGTCGAGGCCCGCGCTGCGCACGGCAGGGGATCGCCGTTCACCGTGTCGTCCGTGAAGTCGTTCGGTGTGCCCTGGTCGTCAAACATGCCCGAGATGTCCAACAGCAGCAGCGCATCGCCGGCGGCGCACGTCATGACGTCACCCGGGTGGAACTCGACCTCGTGACAGCCGTGCACCTGCGTGTGGTTCGTGTGTCCGAGAGTCCAGTCAAGGGTTGGGTAGCGGAATCGGTAGACGGTTGGCCGACAGGAGTCCCGCTTCTCGGCCACGGACGTACCGGGCGTGAAGTTCATGCACGAGGACAGATCGACGACCTCGAAGCCGTCGAGGTCCGTGGCGTCACCGCTCTCGGGATTCTCGTTGTTGCGGATCAGTTCCTCGGTGTCGCCGTCGCCGTCGAGGTCGTCGGTGTCGACGGAGACGCCGACGGAGTCCGACGAGAGCGCATACGCAATGTGGGCGCGGCGCGGGTCGACGTTGACCGTGTGGGCCTCACCGATGTGGCTGGTCATGGCGAGCTCGACGGGGGCGGTCGGATCGGTGATGTCGATGATCTCCAGACCCCCCTTCGGGGCGCCAAAGCCGAGGGCCCCGCCGTCGTGGCAGCGACCCTCGGCGTCGGTCGCGTCGATGACCAGCTGGGCGTCGCGCGTGTCGTTCTGCCCGAACCATTCGTGGTTCGTGAAGACGTCACCCTTGGGGGTGGCCTCGACATCGTGCTGGAGGCCCGTCGTTCCCGACGGGTCGCTCGAGCAGGCAGCCGACGGGTGGGCGCTGACGACCGATGGCTGGACCTCGCCGTTCTCGGTCAGCTTGACGATCGTCACGCCGCCGGAGTTCGGTCCGACCGCGAGCGTGCCCACGGCCGCGTAGGTCTCGCCGCCGCTCGTGAAGTAGTCGAGGTCGGTGTGGGGGTTCCCGGTGAAGATGGTCGTGATCAGTTCCCAGTCACCGCCGGCGCTGTTGAAACCCGTGGACGCCGGACCGGCGGGTGCGAACGGCTGGGCCGGATGATCGAGATGTGCGCTGGCCGGGTTCACCGGAACGATGACAAGCAACAGTGGAAGCCAGGAGACGATGATTCGTCGCATCACGATCGGGGCCCTTCGTCAGGTTGCACCAGCAGGGGACATGCCGCCCAGAGACTGTTCGACAGGGGTCTGCCCGGCCCCTGCCAACATGCGCGAACGGTGCGCGTTCCTCGCTCACGGGGACGGGACGCACGACCCATGACGTTTGCGACGACGGTGGTGCACTGGAGACCGTGGTTGCACAGAACCGGCTGCCCGTCGGTCCTAGGATGGCCACCAGTCGTCGACGACAACGGCACATGAGCAGCAGCGGGAACGGCGATCGGTCCCGGGTCGCGCTGACCGGAGCGGTCGTGCGCTTCGCCGGCGACTCCGGTGACGGCATGCAGCTCACGGGTGAGCGCTTCACCTCCGAGTCGGCACGCATCGGCAACGACCTCGCCACCCTCCCGGACTTCCCGGCCGAGATTCGCGCGCCCGCCGGCACGCTCGCGGGCGTCTCCTCGTACCAGCTGCACTTCTCGTCGGAGGACATCCACACGCCGGGAGATCAGCCCGACGTCCTCGTGGCCATGAACCCGGCCGCCCTCGCCGTGCACCTGCCGGCCGTGAAGGGCGGCGGCACCCTCATCATCAACACCGACGCCTTCACCAACCGGAACCTGGCCAAGGCGGGCTTCGCGTCGAACCCGCTCGAGGACGGCACGCTCGAGGACTTCCAGGTCCACGAGGTCCCCCTGACCGACCTGACGTTGCGCGCCCTCGAACCCTTCATCGAGGACGGTGCCCTCAACAAGAAGGAGGCCGAGCGGGCCAAGAACATGTTCGCGCTCGGCCTCGTGTCCTGGATGTTCTCGCGCTCCACCGAGGACACCGAGGCCTGGCTCGCGAAGAAGTTCGCCAAGCGACCGGAGATCGTCGAAGCCAACGTCAAGGCCCTGCGGGCCGGCCACGCCTATGGCGAGACCACCGAGGCGTTCGTCTACCAGTACGAGGTCGGCGCCGCGCAGCTGCCGCCCGGCCAGTACCGCAACATCGCGGGCAACACGGCGCTCGCGTACGGCTTGATCGCGGCCTCGGTCCAGTCGGGTCTGCCGCTGTTCTACGGCTCGTACCCGATCACGCCCGCCTCCGACATCCTCCACGAGCTGGCCAAGCAGAAGCACTTCGGGGTGCGGACCTTCCAGGCCGAGGACGAGATCGCCGCGATCGGCTCGGCCATCGGCGCGTCGTTCGGTGGCTCCCTCGCCGTCACGGGCACGTCCGGCCCCGGGCTGGCGCTCAAGAGCGAGGCGCTCGGCCTGGCGGTCGCGCTCGAGCTGCCGCTGCTGGTCGTCAACGTGCAGCGCGGCGGCCCCTCCACGGGCCTGCCGACCAAGACCGAGCAGGCCGACCTGCTGCAGGCCATGTTCGGGCGCAACGGCGAATCGCCGGTGGCGATCATTGCTCCGCAGTCGCCGTCGGACTGCTTCTGGGCCGCACTGGAGGCTGCCGCGATCGCGGTTCGCCATCGCGTGCCGATCATCATTCTTTCGGACGGCTACTTGGCCAACTCGTCGGAGCCGTGGCTGCTGCCCGACGTCGAGCAGCTGCCGAGCATTGACCCCGACTTCGCGACCGAGCCGAACCATCCCGACGGCTTCCTGCCGTTCCTCCGCGACCCCGAGACACTGGCCCGACCATGGGCCGTTCCCGGCACGGCCGGCCTCCAGCACCGAATCGGCGGGCTCGAGAAGCATGAGG
>JAWWBG010000158.1:0-5980 GCA_033721095.1 Nitriliruptorales bacterium | reverse complement strand
TCCAGTGGCTCGTTGCCGTTGCCGCACGTGGGTGACTGGACGCACGACGGGCAGCCGGACGCGCAGCGGCAGCTGGCCACGGCGTCCCGCGTCATCTCCAGGTGCTCGCCGAGGCGTCGATGGGAGCGCTCGGCGAGGCCGGCCCCGCCCGCGTAGCCGTCGTAGATGAACACCGTCGGTTGGCCCGTGTCCGGATGCAGTGCCGTCGAGAGCCCACCGATGTCCCACCGGTCGCACAGCGCCAGCAGCGGCAGCATGCCGATGGCGGCGTGTTCCGCGGCGTGCAGCGATCCGGGAAGGTCGCGGACGTCGATGCCGGCCTCCTCCGTCAACAGCCGCTCGGGCATCGTCCACCACACGGCCTGGGTGACCAGAACCTGCGGCGGCAGGTCGAGGTCGACGCGCTCGATGACCTCGCCCGAGCCGATCCGGACGACGTCGTAGCCCGTCACGAGGTTCGTGACCTGGACGCGCGACAGGCCGACGCTGGCCTCACCCCAGGCCTCGGCGGCCAGGACATCCAGGACCTCGATGTCGGTGTCGGCCCGTGCGCGCGTGGTCGTCGACGTCCGGTGCAGGGGCGTCGCCGCGGCGATGGCCGTGTCGAGGTTGAGCTCGTCGATCCGGTAGGGCTCGCCCTGATGCAGGTGGATGGCGCCCGTGTGGACCTGGCGGTGGGCTCGGGCCTCGTCGACGTCCCCCAGCAGCGCGCCGGTCGAGGTGTCCACGATGCGGATCGTGCGGCCGATGCCGCCGCGGACGTTCACCTCCGCTGCGGCCTTCCGACGTGACACCCAGTGGTGGCGGCCCGCCCGCACCCGCAACAGCGAGGCCTCGACGTCGTCGGCGAGGAGGGCCGGCGCCGTGTCGCCGAACCAGCGGGTGGCTTCTTCATTGGTGATGGGCGCCTCCTGGGCGGCGCAGCGAAGGTGCGGCCCGAGGATGTACGGGTTGGTCGCGTCGACGATGGCGTCCTCGGGCGGTCGGGTCAGCAGGTGGTCGGGATGGGTGACCAGGTACTGGTCCAGTGGGTCGTCCGCGGCGACGAGGACCCCCGTAGCCTCCTCACCGGTTCGTCCCGCACGCCCGAGTCGCTGCCAGAAGCTCGCGATGGTCCCGGGGAATCCGGCCAGGACGACCGCGTCCAGGCCGGCGACGTCGATCCCCAGCTCGAGCGCGCTGGTCGCCGCCATGCCCAGCAGGTCCCCGGAGCGCAGGGCCTCCTCCAGCTCGCGACGTTCTTCGGGCAGGTACCCGGCCCGGTACGAGCGCACGCGGTCGGCCAACGGCACCGTTGGTTCCTCGGCGTCGGCCGGGATCTCCACCAGCCGCTCCCGTGCCGTCAACGAGATGACCTCGGCGGCCTTGCGGGACTTGGCGAACACGAGGGTCTGGACGTGCGCGACCACGAAGGAGGCGAGCAGGTCGCCCGCCTCGCGCAGCAGCGACCGGCGGGTCCCGGCCTCGGCATCGACCAGTGGCGGTTCCCACAGGCCCAGGTGCAGCGCACCACGAGGCGACCCGTCGCGTTCGATGGCCGTGACCTCCACGCCGGTGAGCGCCTGCGCGTGCTCGGCGGGATTGCCGATCGTCGCACTGGCCAACAGGAACTGCGGCTCCGCGCCGTAGCGCTCACACAGCCGCCGCAACCGCCGCAACACCAGCCCGACATGCGCCCCGAACACGCCGCGTGCCACGTGCGCCTCGTCGATGACCACGAAACGCAGCCGATGCAGCAGGTCGCCCCAGTACTTGTGGTCGGGCAGCAGGCTGTGGTGCAGCAGGTCCGGGTTGGTGAGGATCCAGTTCGCCGTCCGGCGGATGGCATCGCGTTCCGGAAACGGCGTGTCCCCGTCCAGGGCGGCCGCCCGGACCTGTGGGATGGTGAGCTCGCGAACCGCCCGCAACTGGTCGTGCGCCAGGGCCTTGGTCGGCGCGAGATAGAGCGCGGACTGGCGGTCGTCGCCCATCAGGGCCTCGATGACCGGCAGCAGGTAGCACAGGCTCTTGCCGCTGGCGGTGCCTGTTGCGACGACGATGTGCTCGCCATCGCGGACGCGTGCCAGGGCTTCGGCCTGGTGCGCGTACAGCTCGGTCACGCCGGCCCGTGCCAGCCGCTTCGCCAGCACCGGCGGGAGGTCCTTCGGGATCGGCACGAGCTCGGCTCGGCGTGCCGGCAGGGCGACGCGGTGCACCAGGCCCTCGCCCTCGCCGGGCACATCGAGGTCCGACACGGCGCCGGCCCCGGTGGCACGGCGGACGGCGGCGAGGGCGGGGCACTCGCCGAGGATCGACAGCACCTCGGATGCGTCCATCCAGCCTGTCTACCCGATCGCTGCGATCAGCCATCTACGGTGCCCTGCCCCGACCGGTGAGCATCGGTCGTGACCCGAGGACGAGCCATGACCATCCGCGTGATCCAGTGGGCCACCGGCGGCGTGGGTCGTGCCGCGGTCGAGGCCGTCGTTTCCCACCCCGACCTCGAGCTGGTCGGCGCACGCGTCTACAGCCCCGACAAGGTCGGACGTGACGTCGGCGAGCTCTGTGGCCTCGAACCGCTCGGCGTCGAGGCCACCGACGACGTCGACGCGCTCCTGGCCCTTGAACCGGACTGCTGCGTGTACGCGCCGATCCTCCCCGACGAGGCCGACCTCGCGCGGCTGCTCCGTGCCGGCGTCAACGTCGTGACGCCGTTGGGCTGGTTCTTCCAGCTTCCGCACGAGTCGCAAGGACTGCGCGCTGCCGCCGAGGCCGGTGGCGCGACGCTCCACGGGACGGGCATTCATCCGGGTGGCGTGACCGAACGGCTGCCGCTGGTGGCCTCGGCGTTCTCGCGCAACATCACGCACGTCCGCGCCGAGGAGTTCAGCGACATTCGCAGCTACGGCGCGCCCGACGTCATCCGCAACATCATGCTGTTCGGCGTGCCGCCCGAGGAGGCCTCCGGCAGCTTCCTGCCGGCGATCCTCGGCAACGGCTTCAACCAGTCGATCTCGATGCTCGCACACGCCCTCGGGTTCCGGGTCGACGAGGAACGGGTCGTCACCCACGAGACCGCCGTCGCGACCGCTCCGATCGACTCGCCGATCGGCGTCATCGAGCCGGGGCTGGTGGCGGCGCAGCGGATCAGCTGGCAGGCAACGGTCGACGGAAAGCCGGTGATCACGGCTCGGGTGAACTGGCTGATGGGGGAGGAACACCTCGATCCGGCCTGGTCGTTCGGGCGCGAGGGCGAGCGCTTCGAGGTGGAAGTCGACGGGGATCCGCCGACCGAGCTGGTCATCCACGGATGGCACCCCGACGGTGTGGTCGCCAACCTCGACCGCAACCTCGGCATCGTCGCGACGGGCGTGCACTGTGTCAGCGCCGTCCCCGCCGTGGTCGCCGCACCCCCCGGCCTGGTGACCTACCTCGACCTGCCGATGGTCCATGGCCGGGCCGCGCCCGACCTCCACCGCTGAGGGGCCGACAGTGTTCGCGGCGTAGGCTCGCGCCGATCCTGAGAGGAGCGCGGGTGCGGTTGGAGGAGCTCGATCCACGGACCCTCGAGGCCGTGGCCGCCTATGACAACCACGCCCGCGAGTACCAGCAGACCCTTCGTCACCGGCGTCCGACCGGCGACCTCAAGCGGTTCGCGGCCTGGCTGACGCGCGGCGACCTGGTCCTCGACGTCGGCTGCGGGCCGGCGTCCGATCTGCGGGCCCTGCGCGATCTCGGCGTGCACCCGGTCGGTGTGGACCTGTCCATGGGGGCGCTGCAGGAGGCGCGGTTGCTGCTGCCGCGTCACCCGCTGGTGCGGACGCCGATGAGCGACCTGCCGTTTGAGGGCAAGCCGTTCGGGGGCCTGTGGATGTCGGGGGCCTTCAATCACCTGCCGCGGTCCGAGTGGCGGGACACCTTTGCGCACCTGCTCGGGTTCGTCGCCCGCGGTCCGGTGTTCCTGTCCTGCGTCAAGGGCAGCGGCGACATGGAGCGGATCGAGGACCCCATCCTGGGCTCGATCCCGCGCTCCGACGCCCTCGAGGAGGAGCTGGAGGCGCTGTTCACCTCCCACGGCCTCCGGGACGTCACGGTGGAGCTGCGCCCGGATCCGTTGGTCGACCAGGCCCGCCCCTGGGTCACCGCCCTCGGCCACTACTCCTAGATCGTCACCCTGGCGCAGCTCCGGCCGCCGGCGGACGTACGGACAGCGAGGGCGATCGAGGGCGCTCGACGCAGCGACTTAATGAGCCGGAGCGAAGTCGAGTGTCCTCGATGCGCCCTCGCCCGTGCCGATGATCTACAGGAACGCCGGCGCGAACACGAGGCTGACGATCGTCATCACCTTGATGAGGATGTTCATCGCCGGCCCGGACGTGTCCTTGAACGGGTCGCCGACCGTGTCACCCACGACCGCGGCCTTGTGGTTGTCCGAGCCCTTGCCGCCGAGGTTGCCGGCCTCGATGTACTTCTTGGCGTTGTCCCAGGCGCCACCGGCGTTGGCCATGAAGATCGCGACCATGAACCCGGTGGCCAGCGCGCCGGCGAGGAACCCACCGAGGGCCTCGGGGCTCACAAACCCGATGACCAGCGGCAGCACGACGGCCGTCCCGCCGGGCAGCAGCATCTCGCGCAGGGCTGCCTGGGTGGAGATGTCGACACACTTCTCGTGGTCGGGGCGGACGCCTTCCTTGCCCTCCTTGAGGCCCGGGATCTCGGCGAACTGGCGCCGGACCTCGACGATCATGGCCTGGGCCGCCCGACCGACCGACTTCATCGTCAGGGCGGCGAACGCGAAGGTCACCATGGCTCCGAGGAACAGCCCGATGAGGACCTCGACCTGGGTGAGGTCGATGACGTTGACGTCGACGGCCGCCGTGAAGGAGCGGAACAGGGCCAGCGCCGTGATCGCTGCCGATCCGATCGCGAAGCCCTTGGCGACCGCCGCGGTGGTGTTGCCCAGCGAGTCGAGGGAGTCGGTGATCTCGCGGACCTCCGGGGGCAGCTCGGCCATCTCGGCGATGCCGCCGGCGTTGTCGGAGATCGGGCCGTAGGCGTCGACGGCAACGACGGCGCCGGTCGTGGCGAGCATGCCGATGGCTGCAAGCGCCGCCGAGTACAGGCCGCCCAGCGACGACATCGACTCGGCGAAGGCCAGCGTCCCGAACCAGTAGGAAACGCCGATCGCCCCGACGACCAGGATGACCGAGGCGACCGTCGACAGCATCCCGTCGGCGATGCCGCCGATGATGACCGTGGCCGGACCGGTCTCGGACTGGCCGGCCAGCTTCTTGACCGGGTTGTAGTGGTCCGAGGTGTAGTACTCGGAGGTGAAGCCGATCAGGTAGCCCGCTGCGAGCCCGACGGGGATCGTCAGGCCGAGCCAGTGCGGGTTGGGGATCTCGGCCACGTCGGCGAAGACCCACATCGCGCCGACGACGGCCGCGACGGCCGTGATGACCATGGCGACGTTGGTGCCCAGGTGCAGCTGCGAGGACAGCTTCTTGTCCGCCGAGCCGCGCACCAGCAGCGCACCGATGATGGAGGCCACCATCCCGAGTCCGGCGACCAGCAGCGGGAACAGGAAGGTCGAGGACAGCAGCGGCGACAGGGTGTCGACGACCTTGCCGGCGTCGGCACCGTCGATCACGAACGCCCCGCCGAACAGCAGCGAGGACAGCACGATCGGCGCGACGATCGAGCCTGCGTAGGACTCGAACAGGTCGGCACCCATGCCCGCGACGTCACCGACGTTGTCGCCGACGTTGTCCGCGATCGTGGCGGGGTTGCGCGGGTCGTCCTCGGGGATCCCGGCCTCGACCTTGCCGACGAGGTCGGCGCCGACGTCGGCGGCCTTGGTGTAGATGCCGCCACCGATGCGGGCGAACAGCGCGATCGAGGAGCCACCGAGGCCGAAGGTGGCCACGACCTGAAAGGCGTCCTCCACCCGCAGGACGTCGATGAAGAGGATGTAGGCCAGCGACAGGCCCAGCAGCCCGAG
>JAWWBG010000157.1:0-6110 GCA_033721095.1 Nitriliruptorales bacterium | reverse complement strand
GACAAGCTGACCTCCCACCTCATGAAGATGCCCCGGCGACTGTCCAAGACCGAGGTTCCCAAGCTCGAGAAGAAGCTCCGCGCCCTCAACCGCGACGTCCCCATGCCCAAGGGCGTGGTCCCCCAACCGGGGAAGGAGTTCCGGTAGCCCACAAGTCCGGGTGATCGCGCGAACACCCGGCGCAGCGTGACAAAAGAGCAGACGGTCGACGCACCCCCCCTCGGGCCGCTGGGTGGGGTGCTTTCGCCTGCCCGGGAACGCTTCGACGAGCTCCTCGACGACCCGGTCATCGGCGCCCCGGCCGCGACTCGTGGGCTCCTGCTGGCCCTGTTGGCGGAACGGCGCTCACCCCTCCTGGTCGTCGTGCCTCGCACCTCGGATGCCGAGGACGTCGCCGACGGCATCGCAGCCTTCCTCGGGGCGGATCGCGTGGCGGTCTTTCCGGCGTGGGAAACCCTCCCGCACGAGCGCCTGTCACCCCAACCGGCCACGGTGGGGCAGCGCCTTGCAGTCCTCGACCGGCTCGTCGACCCGGGCGCACATCCGCACGAGCTCGCGGCCGTCGTTGCACCCGTCCGGGCCGCGCTCCAACCGATGGATCCGGCACTGGGTCAGCGGCGCCCCATCAGGTTGTCGATCCCGTACGAGGGTTCGTTCGAGCAGCTGGTCGACGACCTCGCCGGACTCGGCTACGTCCGATCCCCGCAGGTCGAGTCGCGCGGCGAGTTCGCCGTCCGTGGCGGGATCATCGACGTTTTTGCGACCGCGGCAGAACACGCGACCCGCATCGAGTTCTGGGGCGACGACATCGAGTCGCTGCGGACGTTCTCGGTGGCCGACCAGCGAACGATCGGCCCGGTCGAGCACGTCCAGATCGATCCGGCCCGCGAGCTGGTGCTCAACCAGGCCGCTCGCGAGCGCGCCGCCGAGCTCGCGCGCGCCCATCCGACGCTGCGCGAACAGCTGGGCATGTTGGCCGACGGCATCGCCTTCGAGGGCGCCGAGTCCCTCACGACCCTGCTCCACCCCCGGCCGGCGCTCCTGCCCGACTTCCTGGGCGACGCCGGTGCCATTGCCATCCTCGACCCCGAGCTGGCGGCGCAGCGCGCGGACGCCCTCCGTGTCGAGGCCGAAACGCTGCTCGAAGTCGCGTGGGAAACCGCCGCCGGGCACCGACCGGAGGATGCCGGGTTCGCCGAGTTCGAGCAGCTCACGGACCTCGGCCGGCCGACGACGATCTTCTCGCCGTTCGCGATGGACGTCGAGGCGAGCCCCTGGGAGTCGTTCCGTGGGGACGTGACCACGCTCGCCGAACGGCTCCGGGGCCAGCTCGCAGACGGACGTCGCGTCATCGTGTCGACCTCCAACGAGGGGTCCTCACGCCGACTCCGCGACGTCCTCGGGGAGAACGCGGTTGCCGCCAGCCTCGTGGATGAGGTGGGCCCGGACAGTCCAGCCCGGGTCGAGATCGTCACGAGTCGTTTCCGGCAGGGCTTCCGGTCGGACGCCCTCGGACTCGCGCTGTTGGGCGACCTGGATGTCTTCGGTCCTCGGCGCCGGCGGGCCACACGGAGGATGGGCGCTCGGCGCGCCGCCGCCGACACCGTCTCGACCCTCCAACCCGGCGACGCCGTCGTCCACCGCACCCATGGCGTCGGCCGGTTCGGCGGCATGGTCACCCGAGAGCTGCGCACGCCGACGGGCGACGTGATCACCCGCGACTACGTGCTCGTCGAATACGCCGGCGACGACTCGCTGTACGTCCCGGCCGACCAGGTCGACGCACTCGCCCGCTACCAGGGCGGTGATCCGCCCAACCCGATGCGGCTGGGTGGCCGCGCCTGGGAACGCGCCAAGTCGCGAGCCCGCGGCGCCGTCCGCGACATCGCGGCCGAGCTGATCCGCCTCTACGCCGCCCGGATGCACAGCCCCGGGCACGCCTTCAGCCCCGACGGTGCCATGCAGCAGGAGCTCGAGGACTCGTTCGCCCATCGCGAGACCGACGACCAGCTGACGGTGATCGACGAGATCAAGCGCGACATGGAGGCCCCGGTGCCGATGGACCGGCTCCTGTGCGGCGACGTCGGGTTCGGCAAGACCGAGGTCGCCGTGCGCGCGGCCGGCAAAGCAGTCTTCGACGGCATGCAGGTCGCGGTGCTCGTGCCCACCACGATCCTCGCACAGCAGCACTTCGAGACCTTCCGCGAACGATTCGCCGGGTTCCCGGTCGACGTGCGGATGCTCAGCCGATTCGTCAGCGACGCCGAGCGCCGCGAGATCCTCGACGGCGTCGCGGCCGGCACCGTCGACATCTGCATCGGCACGCACGCGTTGCTGGCGACGTCGGTGGCCTGGAAACGGCTCGGGTTGGTCGTCGTCGACGAGGAACAGCGCTTCGGCGTGTCCCAGAAGGAGCGCCTCAAGCACCTGCGTACGAACGTGGACGTGCTCTCGATGACCGCCACGCCCATTCCGCGGACCATGGAGATGGCCATCGGCGGCATCCGCGACCTGTCCACCATCGAGACCCCGCCCGAGGACCGGCAACCCGTCGTGACGGTCGTCAGCGAGTACGACGACGACCAGGTCGCCCTGGCCATCCGCCGTGAGCTGTTGCGGGACGGCCAGGTCTTCCACGTCCACAACCAGGTGTCGACCATCCACTCCGTCGCCGAGCACCTGCGGCAGCTCGTGCCCGGTGCGCGGATCGCGGTGGCCCACGGGCAGATGGACGAGCACGCCCTCGAGCAGGTCATGATTCGGTTCTGGGAGCGCGAGATCGACGTGCTCGTCTGCACGACGATCATCGAGTCGGGCCTCGACATCCCCAACGCCAACACCCTGATCATCGAGCGGGCCGACCTGCTGGGGCTGTCCCAGCTCCACCAGCTGCGGGGGAGGGTCGGCCGGTCCAGCGTGCGCGGGTACGCGTACTTCCTCCACCCGCCGGGTGCGAGCCTGACCGAGCAGGCCTACGAGCGGCTGGCGACCATCGCCGATCACAGCTCCCTCGGTTCGGGGCTCGGGATCGCCATTCGTGACCTCGAGATTCGCGGCGCCGGCAACGTCGTCGGCGCCGAGCAGTCCGGTCACGTCGCCGCCGTTGGCTTCGACATGTTCGCGACCCTCCTGCGCGAGGAGGTCGCCGACCTCACGGGCGAGCCGATGGTCGAGGAAGCCGAGCTGCGCGTCGAGATCCCGGTCGAGGCCAACCTGCCCCACGGCTGGGTCACCGACGATCGCCAGCGGCTGGACCTCTACAAGCGCATCGCGGCCGTCCGCGACGCAGCCGGCGTCCGGTCGATGCGCGACGAGCTCCAGGACCGGTTCGGGCCGCTGCCCACGGCCGCCGAACGCCTGTTGGCCATCACGGCCCTCAAGGCGGCCATGCGGCGCTGGGGGATCGAGGAGCTCTCGATCACCGGGGCAGGCCGGCTCCGTGTGCAGCCGGTGGCCCTCGCGGACAGCCAGCAGGTGCGGCTGCAACGCGACCATTCCGGGGGTTCGTGGACGGCCCCGGAGGGCCCCCTGGTCCTCCCGGTCCCGACGCCGTGGCCCGATGACCTCGTTGGTTGGACCGCTCGAACGCTCGGTGGCCTCCTCGCCTGAGGACTGCTGGGCTCAGCTGGTTGCCCAGTCCGCCACGCGGCCAAGCAGGTTCTCGGCTTCGGCCAGCTCGGCCAGGTCGATCGACTCGTTGGCCGTGTGGGCGTCGGCGATGTCGCCGGGACCGAGGATCACCGTGGGAATCCCGGCTGCCGCGAAGTGCCCGCCGTCCGTACCGAACGCCGCCGTCCCGTCCTGGGGCTGGCCCGGCGCGATCGCCGCGAGGGCCGCGGCCGCGTCGAGATCCTCGAAGGGGCGCAGGGAGGGCAGGGGCGGCCAGGCGAAGATGTCGATGTCCGCCTCTGGCGCGGTGGCTTGCAAGGTGGGCAGCAGCACGTCGGCCACGTGCATCCGGATCCGCTGCTCGTACTCGTCGGTGTCGTCGTCGGGCACGGGCCGATATTCGAACAGCACCTCGGCTTGCTGGGGGATGACGTTGAGGGCGGCACCGCCCTCGATCCGGCCGACGCCGAAGGTCGTGAACGGCGGATCGAACCGGTCGTCGCCGGGCATCGCGGCAACCTCGCCGGCCAGGTCGTCGATGAACGTGACGAGCCGGGCGGCCGCGATGGCGGCGTTCGCGCCCTCTGCCGGACGACTCGAGTGTCCCGCGCGACCGGTGATGGTTGCCCGGAACCCGCGGACGCCCTTGTGGCCGGCGACGATGCGCATGCGTGTCGGCTCACCGACGATGGCGAGGACGGGTTCATGCGGCAGGAGCTCCTTGGCCAGCATGCCCGCGCTCAGGGCGCCCAGCTCCTCGTCGTGTGAGATCGCGATGTGGACGGGCCGCCGCAGCCCGGCGGCCGCCAGGGCCGGAGCTGCTGCGAGGACCACCGCCAGGAACCCCTTCATGTCACTGGTGCCCCGCCCGATGGCACGATCCCCGACGACCTCCATCGCGAACGGGTCGCGGTTCCACTGCTGGCCGTCGACGGGAACGCAGTCGCTGTGCCCCGACAGCACGATTCCACCTGACTCCTCAGGCCCGATCGTGGCGAGCAGGCTGGCCTTGCCCTCCTGTTCGAGGTCATCGAGGACGGCCACCTCGGCGACGTCGGCGAGCACGTCGGCCACATGGTCGATCAACGGCCGGTTCGGTCGGCTCGAGGTCGTGTCGAAGCCGACGAGGGTGCGCAGGTGCTCGAGGACCTGGTCGGAGGCTCTGCTCATGCCGCGAAGGAAAGCACCGGGCGCATCCGGACGGCGACTGGGCCGCCTGTGCCTCCCGCGTAACGTCGACGGCGCCCCGACCGAAGACAACCCGTGCTCATCGTGACCTGGAACGTGAACTCGCTGAACGCACGCATGCCCAGGGTCCTCGAGCTGCTCGACGAGCACCGCCCTGACGTCGTGGCACTCCAGGAGACCAAGTGCGCCCCCGAGCAGTTCCCGCACCTTGAGCTCAAGGCGGCCGGCTACGAGTCCGTCGACCATTCCGGCGGCCGGTGGGCTGGCGTCGCTGTCCTCGTCCGCGACGACCACGACGTCGAGGATCGGGTGATCGGCCTGCCGGGCGAGCCTGACCCCGGCGAGGCACGCTGGGTCGAGGCCGTCGTCGGCGGCATCCGGGTCGTCAGCGTCTACGTCATCAACGGTCGGACGCTGGACGACCCGATGTTCGCCGCCAAGCTGGCCTTCCTCGACGCGATGCAGGAACGCGTGGCTGCGCTCGACGGTGACCTGGTCGTGACCGGTGACTTCAACATCGCTCCGCGTGACGAGGACGTGTATGCGCCGGAGCAGTTCGTCGGCGGCACGCACGTCACCGTCGATGAGCGCACGCGCCTGGCCGCGATCCAGGCGGCAGGAGACCTGGCCGACGCGTTCCTGGCCGCGCCGGAACGCGGTGAGCACGAGTACACGTGGTGGGACTACCGGGCCGGCCACTTCCACAAGAACCTCGGGCTGCGGATCGACCTCGCGCTGACGAGCCCGGCCATCACGAGCCGCTTGGAGTGGGTTGGCATCGCGCGCGACTACCGCAAGGGGGCCAAGCCATCCGACCATGCACCCCTGCTCGTACGCCTGACAGACTGAGCCGGACGCGCGGCCGGGCCGCATGGCGGCGCGGCCCGATGGGCAGGGCTGGCAGACTGGCGGCCAACTCGCCCAACCACGGAGCAGCGATGGCAAGCGTGTTCTCGATGATCCTCGCCGGCGACCTCCCCGGTCGGTTCGTCTGGCGCGACGACGTCTGCTTCGCGATCCTCACGATCAACCCCATCACACCCGGGCACACGCTCGTCATCCCCAACGACGAGATCGACCACTGGATCAATGTCGACGACGCCACCTGGCGTCACTGCAACGCCGTCGCCAAGCACATCGGCCGAGCCATCGACGAGGCCTGGGACTACGAGCGGGTCGCCGTGGCCGTTGCGGGCTTCGAGGTCCCCCACACGCACATCCACGTCATCGGCGCCGACTCGATGGCCGACATGTCGTTCGCGCGGGCGGAGCAGGATCCCGACCCGGCCCGTCTCGACGCCGACGCCGAGCGG
>JAWWBG010000156.1:0-6111 GCA_033721095.1 Nitriliruptorales bacterium | reverse complement strand
GTCAACCTGGCAGCCTCCCTGGCGCAGCAGGGCTACTCGGTCGGCGTGCTGGACGCGGACATCTGGGGCTACTCGATCCCCCGCATGCTCGGGGTGTCCGGCAAGCCGGTCGCCTTCGAGGGCATGGTCATGCCGCTCCAGGCCCACGGCTGCAAGGTCATCTCGATCGGGTTCTTCACCGACCCCGACCGCTCGGTGATCTGGCGCGGCCCGATGCTGCACCGGGCGTTGCAGCAGTTCCTCGCGGACGTTTACTGGGGCGACCTCGATTTCCTGCTGTGCGATCTTCCTCCCGGCACGGGCGACATCGCGATCTCGTTGGCGCAGATGCTCCCGAACGCCGACATGGTGGTCGTGACCACCCCGCAGCAGGCGGCCCAGAAGGTCGCGCTCCGCGCCGGCAAGGCGACCGAGGAGACCGGGATGCGCGTCACGGGCGTCATCGAGAACATGGCGGCCTTCACGTGCCCGGACTGTGGCAGCGCCCACGACGTGTTCGGCAGCGGCGGCGGCCAGGAGCTCGCCGAGGCACTGGATGCGGACCTGTTGGGGCGCATCCCGATCGACCCACGGCTGGTCGAGGCCTCCGACAGTGGGGTGCCGCTGGTGGTTTCGCACCCGGACGTGCCGGCGTCGCAGGCGATCAGCGAGGTCGCGCGTCGGATCGCGTCGCGGAAGTCCTCGATGCTGGGCAAGAAGCTGCCGCTGTCGGTCGGCTGACGCAGGCCTCAGTCGCCGCGGCCGAGACGGCCGACCAGCCCGAGCACGGGCCGACGGACCAGCCGCCACACGTTGGCCACCAGCACGCCGAGTCCCCAGCCAGCGATGACATCGGACGGGTGATGCACGCCGACGTGCACACGCGAGGCCGCAACGAACACCGACATGCCGGCCAACATGGCAGGCGCGGGTTGACGGGCGTCCTCCGAGAGCGCGACCGC
The DNA here is from genome assembly GCA_033721095.1 of Nitriliruptorales bacterium. Classification (GTDB taxonomy): domain Bacteria; phylum Actinomycetota; class Nitriliruptoria; order Nitriliruptorales; family Nitriliruptoraceae; genus JAWWBG01. Next base: position 5,170 of record JAWWBG010000156.1, on the reverse strand, counting down.
CATGGCAGCGGCAACGGCAGCATGGCCGCTCGGCCAGGAGGAGCCGGCGGGTACGGCCACGAGCCGTTCGGCACCGTCGCTCTCGTAGGGCCGGGGTCGGTCGAGCAGGGGCTTGGCGCCTTGGGCGGCGATCCACGCCAGTCCGCCACTGACGCCGACATCGATGGCCCGTTCGCGACGCCCGAGCGCAGCAAGCGTGGCGGCTGCCCCGGCCACCGCGAAGGATGAGCCGAGGTCGGTCGCGATCCCGACGACCTCGCTGCCGCGACCGGGCAGTCGTCGGCGGACGGCCGCGGAGACCCCGCGCTCGGCCGCGTGGAGCGGACGGGTGCGCGCCACGACCCACCCGGTCCCGAGGGCGGCGGTTGCCGCAACGAGGGTCCGCGCGCTGCGCGGGTGCGGGCCGCTCACGTGGCGTCGGGATCCGTGGGCGCCGCCTGGTGTTCGGCACGCTCCGGCACGGCGATCTCGTCCTCCGTCGGCGCGACCCCGTCATCGGTCGGCGCAACCCCGTCGGTCGTCGGCTCGGCCGTGATGGCCCGCGCGACGGAGGACCGGACGTCGCGCAGGTCTCGTGACAGGCTCTTGATCTCGCGGTCGAGGTCCTCGATGTCGGCGGCCCGCTTGAGCTCGTTGATGGATCGCGCGGATTCCTTGCGGAAGCGCGCGATGACCTTGCCGGCCTCGCGGGCGAACTCCGGAAGGCGCTCGGGACCGAACACGAACAGGATGACCAGGAGGATCACCAGGATCTCCTGGAATCCGAGGCTGCCCACGGTCCTCCCCCGGGTCCTGCACGCGTTGGCGCAGGCTAACCCCGGTGCAGACTCGTCGGTTCGGTGGTCAACGTTCGCCCAGGACCACCGTGATGTCGAGGCGTTCCTCACCGCGGACGACGCCGAGGACGACCGTGTCGCCCGGTGCGTACGACCGCAGGGCCGCGACCAGATCGCTCATCGAGTCGATCGCGAGGTCGTCCAGGCGCACGATGATGTCGTTGGACCGAAGCCCTGCCTGCTCCGCGGCCGAATCCGGCTGCACGGTGTCGACCTGTGCCCCCTTGTCGACCGAGAACCCGAACTCCTCTGCGACCCGCGGCGTCACGTCGACGCCGGTGATGCCCAGGAAGGGATGCCGGACGAAGCCCTGCTCGATCAGCTGGTCGGCGACGATGACGGCCTGTGAGACCGGGATGGCGAAGCCCACGCCCTGGTTGCCGCCGGTGTCCGTGAGGATCGCCGTGTTGATGCCGATCAGCCGTCCCTGCGCGTCGACGAGCGCGCCGCCCGAGTTGCCGGGGTTGATGGCGGCGTCGGTCTGGATGACCGAGGGGATCACGAGCGCCGCCCCGTCCTGCTGGTCGACCTGGATCTCCCGGTTGAGCGCGGAAACGACACCTGCGGTGACGGACGTGTGCAGGCCGAACGGGCTCCCGATCGCGATGGCCGTCTCACCGACCGCGACCGGCGGTTCGGTGCGGATGTTGATGGCGGGCAGCCCCGTTGCGTTGATCTTGAGCACGGCGATGTCGGTCAACGGGTCCGAACCGATGAGCTCGGCGTTCTGGATGTCACCGTCTGCCAGCCGAACGTCGAAGCGGGATGCGTCCTCGACGACGTGATGGTTGGTGAGGAGGTAGCCGTCCGACCGGTAGATCACGGCGGAGCCGAGCCCGAGCGACTGCGCACCGAGCCCGGTGCCCGAGAAGGTCTCGACCGACGCGACGCTCGGCGTCACCGCCGCGGCGACAACAGAAACGGCGTTGGCCTCACCGACGTCCAGGCCCTCGATGACCGGCGCCTGGACGGTTCCTCCGTTCACGACCGGTGGTTCCTCCTCGCCCCGAACGAGCAGGGTCCCCGTCGTCCCCACAACGCCTCCAATCAAGGCCGCAGCGAGCGCAACGGCGACCGTGCGGCCGCCGCCTCGACTCGGTTCACGAGGCGGCGTGGAGCGGGGCTGTTCCCAACGCCACGGATCCGTGGGCGGTCCCGCTGGCGGCGGCAGCTGCGCAGCCGCTCGCGGCCACGGCTCGGGATCGGCCGGACCGGTGGTCGCCACGTTGGCCGGGTCCGAGGAACCCGGCGTGGTCTCTGCGTCCATCGTCGCTCCTGTCAGCGCCGGTCAGAAGGGCCAGAGGGTGTCTGCAACGCGCTCGAGACCACGACGCATCCGGGTCAGCGGCCCCGGCTCCGGGTCGCGCGGGAAGCGCGCGAGCGCCGGGAGGACGGCATCGAGCGGCGCGTCCGTGATCGCCGTGAACGTGTGGCCATCCCCGGACCATACGAGCCGCTGCGGCTCTGCCCCCGGCCACCGGTACAGGTGCAGGCCGTCACGGCCGTCCGCCACGGCACCGGCGAGCTGACCGCGATCGAGCTCGCCGGGCAGCGGATAGACCGACAGGTGATAGAGGCCATCGGTGAACACGAGTGCGACGGGTGGGAGATGCTCACCATCGGTTCGTGTCACCTCCATGAGTTGATACTGGCCGGGCAGCTCGGCGATGTCGATGCCATTCCAGGTGGGCACGACCGATTCGGCCGACGGCGGTGCGTCCGAGGTCGGCGCGTGCAGCGGCACGACCCGTCCGGACGTCCGCAGCGTCTCGAACGCGACGAGGCGCACTGCGGCACTGTCGTCGGCGAAGGTCTCCCGCCGCACGAGCAGTCCGGTGGCGACATCGACCGACAGCCACTCACGCTGGATCTGGGTGGCCCGGTCGGTGACGACCAACAGCCAGGCATCCCCGGTCGGCAACCTGCGCACGCCCGCGACGGCCACGTCGTACTTCAGCAGCAGGGCGTCCACGTCGATGGTCGCCGTTCCGGCAGCGCCGCGTTCGAGCCAGTGCCCGTCGTCCGACGATGCCCAGACCGTCTCGCCGGTGCTGCCGAAGACCCACGATCCCGTGTCGACGGTCCGCGTGCCGTCCCGTCCGGCCTCGACGGCCATCTGGAAGACGCTCGGCCCGTCGATGCCGACGACGGTGAGAACACCCTCGAAGGCCGTGTTGCTGCTGGCCAACAGGGCGTCCGTCAGGATGGCCGCCGCGTCGACCTCACCGGCCGGCGACAGGTCAACGTGATCGAGCATCACGCTTGCCCGCTGGCTGCCGTCTGGGAGCATCGCGACGACAGCGGTTGCGGCAGCGAGGATGGTCAGCGCCGCCGGGATGAGGGCCGGTCTCACCGTTCGACGCGGACGGGAGTCAGGACGAAGTCGCCGCCCGTGTTGGTGACATGATCGACGACGAGGTCATCGACCGGGGGGACCACCTCGCCGCCCGTTCCGCCTGCAACGAAGACTGCTGCCGCACCGACGAGGGCACCCGCGGCCCCGAGCAACGCGAGCGGGCGGCGGCGCGGCGTCGCCAACGGAGGTTGGGCGAGCGCTGCCGGCGCATGGAGTGGAGGCAGGGCGCGGACGGCGTCACGGGCCATACGCACGTCCTCGAGCTCGGACGCGCAGTCCTCGCAGCGGGCGACGTGACGGGAGATGTCCATGGCGTCCGCGTCGGCCACCTCGTCGTCGAGGAAGGCCGACAACTGCTCCCGGATGGAGCGGCACGTGCGCAGTCGGAAAGGGCGCTCAACCACGACGGAGCTCCGAGCCCATCGCAACGAGCGCTTCCCGCAGCATCCGACGTCCCCGGTGGATCCGTGACCGCACCGTCCCCAGCGGCCACCCGGTCGCCCGCGCGATCTCCTCGTAGGTCAGGCCCTGGACGTCGCAGAGCACGACCGCCGTCCGGAAAGTGGCTGGCAGCGTCGCCAGCGCCGATTCGACGTCGGCGTGCATCGTGATGCTGTCGACGACCTCGTCGGGCAGCAGGCCATCGTCGGCCGGCTCACGCCAGTCGTCGTCCGGCAGCGGATCGAATCGCACGCGCCGACGACGGCGGACCTTGTCGAGGAAGAGGTTCTTGGTGATCCGATACAGCCAGCCTTCGAAGGTCCCGGGCTCGTATCGGTGCAGGTTGCGGTAGACCCGGACGAAGACGTCCTGGGCGAGGTCCTGGGCTTCGTCGCGATTGCCGGTCAGTCGATGGGCGATCGTGTAGATCGTCGATCCGTACCGGTCGGCGACCTCCTGGAAGGTCGGCACGGGATCCGGACCGTCGAGCTCCGGGAGCTCGACATCCCGCTCGGGACGTGCGTCGTTGGCCACGCGAGACCTCGTTCCTCGCTGGCTCACCGTAACGCGCTGGACGGCCACGGTCCCCTGTTCGTCCGGTCGTCTGCAGGGTGAACGCCGGCAGCGTCGCGGAGGTTCCGCATGCCGCAGCCAGACCGGCCATTGCCCAAGGCTTCAACGGGCCCACCGGACCCTGCCGACGGCTTCGCCGGGCCGACCGACCACCGCGGGGACTACCGTTCGCGGCCGACCCACGGTGCCACGATGACCCTTCTCGACGAACTGCGTCGCCTGACGGCCATGGAGACGGAGGCCCAGGCCGCTGCGCGCCAGCGCGCGGAGCACGAGGTGCGCATTCCACCTCCCGAGATCGGCGCCCTGCTCGAGTGGACGGCACGCGCGACGAACGCCCGGGCCGTCGTCGAGATCGGGTCGGCCGCCGGCGTCACCGCGCTGTGGGCCCTCCGCGGCATGGAACGTGGCTTGGTGACCTCGGTGGAACCCGACCCCGGCATGCACGCGCTGGCTGCCAAGGCCCACGCAGATGCCGGCCTCGAAGACCGCGTGCGCTCGATCCTTGGTGACCCCCTCGAGGTGCTTCCACGGCTCTCCGACGCGTCGTACGACGTCGTGGTGGTCCAGGTGACCGGCCGGCTGCTCGACCTTGCGCTCGAGCACGCACGACGGCTGGTTCGCCCGGGAGGGACGATCCTCGCGCGATCCCTGCTGGCCGACCAGGACGTGCCCGTCGCCGTGACGTCCCTGCTCGACGAGGATGGCGTCACCGGCGCGCTGTTGCCGCTCGACGACGGGATCCTGCTCGCAACGGTCACCAGCACCGACGCCGAATGACCGGGACGGTCACGGTTCTCGACCATCCGCTCGCGGCACGGTCGCTGCTGCACCTGCGGGACGCGGCCGCCAAGCCGCCCCGCTTCCGCGCCGCAGCCCGCCGACTCGGCAGCCTGCTGGCCATCGAGGCCACCCGCGACCTGGCGACCTCGGTCGTCTCGGTCGAGACGCCGCTGGGTCCGGC
>JAWWBG010000155.1:0-6141 GCA_033721095.1 Nitriliruptorales bacterium | reverse complement strand
GCGTCGGTGCCACCCTCCTTGATCTTGAGGGCCTCCTCGATCGCGAACTCGTCGACGGGATTGAGGACGGCCTCGACCGACTCGCGGTCGACGGTCCTGGTGGCGTCGTCGATCTTCTTCTCGCCGGCGGTGTCGGGCACGCGCTTGACAGGGACGATGACCTTCACGGTGGGTCCTTTCGTGGGTCGCGCCGCTGCTGGCGTCGCGGCGCCGTGCGGGCCCGCGGGCGCGGTCGTGTGCGCAGAGGAGTGGAATCGCGGGTGCGACGAGGTCGCCATGCAACCCGGCGGTCCCATGGCCGGTCAAATCGTGGGGGTGGTCCTTCGGGCGGGCAGGTCACTCGGATGCGCCGGCGGGAGGCTCCGCCGGGTCATCCGACCCGTGCACCCGGATGTTTCTGAGCAGGCAAGGGGCTGGGCTAGGGTCCTGAACGCCGCGGAGGTGGACTCGTCACGACCGGTGACGACCTCGCGGCTCTTGCAGTGGAGCAGTCAGATGCCTGAAGGCACCGTCAAGTGGTTCAACGACGAAAAGGGATTCGGCTTCATCGTCCCTGACGGCGGCGGCCAGGACGTGTTCGTCCACTACTCGGCCATCCAGGGCGATGGCTTCCGCACCCTGGACGAGGGCCAGAAGGTCTCGTTCGAGGTGACGCAGGGCGACAAGGGCCCCCAGGCCAGCAACGTCACCAAGGCCGGCTGACGGTCGCAGCCGCTCCGGCTGACGATCGACCATCCGTGTGACCGTCCGGTCGCGCCGGGAGGCGCCCCGGGCGCCACTTCCTACGCTTGCTCCATGCCATCGAACGTGGCGTCCCCTGCTGACGCACGCGAGCCTGCTCCCGCTGCCCTCCTGCTGACGGGCGAGCGGACGCTGCCCGGAATCGCCGACGAGCGCTACTGGTTCGAGCGACACGTTGTCGCCTATGACCTGGCCCGTGAACACGTCGGGCCGGGAAGCGTCGTGCTCGACGCCGGCTGCGGCGAGGGCTACGGGCTGCCGATGCTGGCTGATGCCGGTGCCTCCCGGGTGATCGGCGTCGACCTCGATGGCCAGGTCATCGCCCATGTCGCCGCCACGTACGCGTCTGGCGACAAGCGCATCGAGGCCGTGGCCGCCGAGCTGATGGACATGCCGCTGGCCGATGGGGAAGTTGACCTCGCCGTTTCCTTCCAGGTGATCGAACACCTGCACGACATCCCGGGCTACCTGCACTCACTGCGGCGCGTCACACGTGCCGGCGGGCACGTGCTCATCGCGACCCCGAACCGCCTGACCTTCACGCCGGGATCCGACACCCCCGTCAACCCCTTCCACACGCGCGAGTTCACGGCCGATGAGCTGCGCGCCGAGCTCGAGGCGGCCGGTCTCGACGTCGTCACGGTGCTGGGAATCTTCCATGGCGACGTCCTGCGCCAGGCCGACGAAGCGCTGGGTCGATCGCTCATGCACGTGCTGGGCGCCGGGCCCCCCGAGACCTGGCCGGACTGGGTGCGGCAGCTCGTGCACCGGACGACGGCCGCCTGGTTCGAGGTGGGAACAGACGACCTCGATGCCGCGCTCGACCTGGTCGCCGTGGCGACCGTCCCCGACGAGCCGCGGTGAACGGCCAGGCGCCGGGCGAGGTCGCGCTCGTCCTGCACACGCATCTGCCCTGGCTCAAGAACCATGGCGTTTGGCCAGTCGGCGAGGAATGGCTGTTCCAGGCCTGGGGTGAGTCGTGGCTGCCGGTCACGGACGTCCTGCTGCGCCTGGCCGATGAGGGCCGGACGAACCTGCTGACGCTCGGGGTGACCCCGATGGTGGCCGCGCAGGTCACCGATTCGCGTCTTGCCGACGACATGGGGCGGTGGCTGGGCATCCAGTTGTGGCGGGCCGAGGAGCAGCGCACCGGACGCCAGGACCGCACTCCCGAGGTCATGGCCCTCGGCCCGTGGCACTGGCAGCGGTACCAGCGGCTGCTCGCCATCCACGAACGCATCGAGGCAGCCGGTGGCCTCCTGCACGTGTGGTCCGACCTCGCCTCGCGCGGGGTCATCGAGCTCCTCGGCGGACCGCTCTCCCACCCGTACCTGCCGTTGCAGACCGACGAAGGGCTCATCGACGCCCAGCTCGAGGCCGGCCTGGCCCACCACCGAACGTGGTCGAGTGCACCGACGGGCCTGTGGGCTCCCGAGATGGCCTATCGGCCGCGCGGGCCGGTCGCCGACGCCACGGCAGCTCCGGAGGCGGTCGACGAGCACGGGACCCCGAGGCTGCCGACGATGGGCGGCGAGCTGCCAGGCCTCGAGGAGCAGTACGCCAAGCACGGGATCACGCACTTTCTCGTGGACGCGGCGACCCTCGTGCGTGCCGCCGGTGGCGTCGACCGGGACTGGACGACCCGGCCGGCAGTCCCCGACCCGGCAGCAAACGATCCCTACGAGGTCGTGCACGACGGCGTCCTGGTGGGCGACAGCGACGTCGTGGCGTTCGCCCGTGACCTCTCGGTCGCCTACCACGTCTGGTCGCCCGACCGCGGCTATCCCGGTGACCCCTGGTATCGCGACTTCTTCAGCCGCGGCAGCTTCGCGATCCACCCGTCCTGGCGCGTGACCGACAAGCAGCTCGCCGCCGACCAGAAGGCGATCTACGAGCCCGACCGGGCCGCCGAGCGCGTGACCGAGCACGCCGGCCACCTCCACGGCGTCCTCCACGAGGTCCTCGACCCACGCCCGGGTGACCTCGTCGTCGCCGCCTACGACACCGAGCTCTTCGGGCACTGGTGGTTCGAGGGCGTCGACTGGCTCGAGACGCTGCTGCGACGTCTCGACGACGACGCGACGCTCGTGACCACCACGCTGGCCGACCGCCTGGAACGCCGACCACCCCAACGGCGCCTCGACCTGCCCGAGTCAAGCTGGGGATACGCCAAGGGACACGCGAGCTGGGTCACCGACGAGACCCGGCCGATGTGGACGGGCATTCGTGAAGCGGAGGCCCGGGCGCGGTCGGCCGTGCGGTCGGCTGGCGACGATGTCGCCCGCGAGATTGCCCGCCAGCTGGCGCTCTTGTCGTCCAGCGACTGGCCGTTCCTGGTCACGCGTGGGAACTCCCCCGGCTACGGGTTCGACCGGTTCAACGAACACGCCCAGCGCCTGCACGACCTGTGCGATGCCGTCGAATCCGACGCCGACACCGCCGATCTCGTCGCGGGCTCGAGGACGCTGGACGGCAGCTCGCACGACCTCGCCCCGCTGGTCACCAGCCTGCGCGGAGACGCCTAGCTCGCCACGGACACGACTGCGGAGGACCCAGTACCGATCGGATCCTCGCGGCCCCGCCTACGCGGCCGGAATCAGCTCGTCGGATCGATGCTCGGACCGCGGTCCCTGCGACGCGCCATCGAACACCGACTGGCGGCCGCGATCCATCCACGGCATCCACCACGGGTCGTCCTCGATGGGCTCCGCCCTCGGCTCGGGCGGGTCGGCGTGCCCGACCAGCTGGAGCACCGGGGAGTCGGGCAGCCGCACGACTGGCTCTGATGGCTCGGTGATGGTCACCACGGTCTCGGACTCGGGCAGCCGGATCACCGGTTCCTCGGCGGACGGCGCGGCCGGTTGCGCGGCAGAGATCGCGACCGGCGCCGTCACCGGAACGGATGGACCGGCCACGATCACGACGCTGGCATCCGCGTCACCTCCACCAGCGCCAATGGCCTCACCTGCAGTCAGGCCGTGCCACCGCAGCTCGCGCTCGAGCAGGATGGTCGCCACGGTGAGCAGGAGCAGCCCGACGATCGACACCGGCGACGCGAGCTGGCTGGTCAGCCCGCGATAGACCAGGTCCGGTACGACCATCCGTGCCACGACCAGGCACAGGGCCGTCAACAGCGCCGCGCCTGCGAGCGTCTGGATGGCCTCGACGGCCCGCGGTGCGACGCGGGAGGTGAAGTAGGTGGCGGCACGTGCGCGCATGATGCCCCTTCTGGGTCGAGGTCATCCTCTCGTGGGACGGTCCCGGCGACAATCGCCCGACGGGAGGGTCAGCGGTGGTCCGTATGGGGGCCGCACCGGCATTGACACATGGCCCGAATGGATCACGACGATGATCGACAGGCCGTCGGCGGCCAGCGTGCCGTCCTCGCGGTTCACTGGCGTCGTCACGGAGGGCTGATGGCGGACCGCAATCCGGCGGCGGGCAACGCCGACGCGAGCGCGCGACTGCGACATGCGGTTCGTCGCGTCACGCTCGTGGGCCTGTCGGCACTGGTCGCGTCGTCCGGCCTGCTGGTGCTGATGGCCTGGCTCGCTCTCAACATCGACTGGGGCGAGCTGCCCGACCCAGCCGCGTTGAGCGCCCCGACGATCCTCGTCACCGAGGACGGCGAGGAGCTGGCCCGCTTCACCGCCGAGGTCGACCGCCGTGTCGTGTCGCTGGACGAGATCAGCGAGGACGCCGTCAATGCCGTCATCGCCAGCGAGGACGCGCGGTTTCGCGAGCACGACGGCGTCGATCCGGTCTCGCTGCTCCGTGCGGTCGTCACCAACGTCCGGACTGGCGCCGTGGAACAGGGCGGCTCGACCCTCACCCAGCAGTACGTCAAGAATGCCTACCTCACGCCCGAGCGGACCATCATCCGCAAGATCCGCGAGGCCGTGATCTCGATCCAGCTCGAACGCGACCTGACCAAGGACGAGATCCTCGAGCGTTACCTCAACACCGTCTCATTCGGCGGCCTGTCGTACGGCATCGAGGCAGCCGCGCTGACCTACTTCGGCAAGCCGGCGGCACGGCTGACGGCAGCCGAGGGAGCGACGTTGGCGCAATTGCTTCCGGCGCCCTCGGTTCGCAATCCGCGCGTGGACCCTGACGGCGCCAGGACACGCCGCGACGCCGTCCTCGACCGCATGGTCGAGCTCGGCATGCTGACGTCCGACGAGGGCCGGGAAGCGAAGGCCACGCCGATGCAGCTGGCGGATCGGCCCGCCCGTCGCCTGTCCGAGGCGCCGTTCTTCGTCGAGTACGTCCGCAAGCAGATCGTGCACGCCTACGGCGAGGAGGCGCTGCTCCGCGGCGGCTTGACGGTCACCGTCACCCTGGACCGTGAGGTCCAGGCGGCTGTCGAGGAGGCGGTCGCCGCGCAGCTCCCTGCCGACGAGGCGGGAGACATCGATGCCGGCGCCGTTGCGATCGACCCGGCGACCGGCAATGTCCTCGCGATTCACGGAGGCCGGGACTTCGCCACGAACGAGTTCGACCTCGCGACCCAGGGGCGACGTCAGAACGGTTCCACGTTCAAGCCGTTCGTCTTCCTCGCCGGCATCGAACGCGGCATGAACCCCGATGAGACCTACCCGGCTCCGGGCGCGATCACGATCGACCCGGAGGACTGCGTCGGCGTCGATGCCGAGCCGGTCGAGGTCGAGGGGGGACCCGGTGGATCGTTGACCGTCCGGGAGGCGCTGATCCGATCGGTGAACACGGTCTACATCCAGCTCGGGTGCGAGCTGGGCCCGGCGCCCGTCATCGAGATGGCCAGCCGACTCGGCGTCCGCAACCTCATCCCGCCCGCGCCGGCGGTGGCGCTCGGTGGAGCCGCCTTCGGGGCATCGGTCATCGACATGGCGTCTGCCTACGCGACGATTGCCAACGACGGCCGCTCGTGCCCGGCGCGCACGATCCTCCGGGTCGTCGGACCCGACGGTCGCCCGTTGACCCCAATCCGGGAAGTCACGGTCGTCCCCGGCATGGAGACCAGGTCACGAACGCTGTCACCTGACGAGCTCGACCGTCGCCCCGAAGGCCTCGAAGCCGGTGACGCCGGCCGGTGCCGGGCGGTGCTGGCAGCCGACGACGCTCGCCTCGTGACGAGCAGCCTCGAACAGGTCGTCGAGCGCACGACGGGCCGACGAGCCCAGATCGGCCGACCACAGGCGGGCAAGACCGGGACGACCAACGAGGAAAAGGACGCCTGGTTCGTCGGGTACACGCCCGACCTGTCGCTGGCAGTCTGGGTGGGCGATCCCGACCACGACGGCGATGGGGTCCAGCCGATGCGCAACGTGCTGGGTTTCGACCGCATCCAGGGCGGCACGATTCCGGCCCTGATCTGGCGCGACGCGGCGTCCGCGATCCTCGAGGACGTGCCGCCGCGCG
>JAWWBG010000154.1:0-6226 GCA_033721095.1 Nitriliruptorales bacterium | reverse complement strand
CCCGAGCCCTGGAGATGGGGCTCCTCAACGAGATCGTCGCGCGCGACCAGCTCCTTGATCGGGCCTTCGAGTGGGCCGGACGGATCACCAAGAACGCACCACTGGCGATCCAGGCCACCAAGGAGTCCGTTCACCGCGGCCTGGCGGCCGAGAACCTCAAGGAGGCCTACGCCATCGAGCAGGAGCTCTCGGCCAGGATCTTCAAGACCGAGGACGCCAAGGAAGGGCCGAAGGCGTTCGCGGAGAAGCGGACCCCGAATTGGCAGGCCCGGTGACCACCCCGGCCACCACTCCGGTACTCGTCGGCGTCGCCCAACGCACGTGGCGCGACGGCGCCGCCCCCGAGCCCTTGGACCAGATGGTCGACGTCGCCCGTGCGGCCGCGTCGGACAGCGGTGCGAGCGGCGACGTCCTGGGCGCCATCGACTCAGCGCGCGTCGTCCACTGCATGAGCTGGCCCTACGACGACCCGCCCGGCCGTGTCGCCGGACGACTCGGACTGGTCGACGGCCACCGGCACTACACCGGCATCGGCGGGACCACGCCCCAGGTGCAGGTCAACGACGCGGCCGAAGCGATCCTGCGCGGTGTGCACGACGCGGTCCTCATCGTCGGCGCCGAGGCGCTCGACACCAAGCGGCAGCTCAAGAAGGTCGGCGAGCGACCAGCGTGGTCGCACCGAAATCCCGAGAAGGTTCCCTTCCCGCTGGAACACCCACCGCATCCCGGCGAGATCGCCCACGGCCTGTTCTCGGCGTTCCTCACATTCGCGCTCTTCGACAACGCCCGGAAGGCCGCGCTCGGCGCGTCACGCGACACCTACCGGTCGGCCATGGGTCAGCTGCTGGCCCCCATGACCACGATCGCCGCCAAGAATCCGCACGCGTGGTTCCCGATCGAACGCAGTGCGGACGAGATCGTGACCCCGACACCCGACAACCGCCTGGTCGGCGAGCCCTACACCAAGTTGTCGGTCGCGATCATGGACGTCGACATGGCCGCCGCGCTGATCCTCACGAGCGAGGCCAGGGCCGACGAACTCGGCGTGCCGCGCGAGCAACGGATCTACCCGCGCGGTTGGGCGTATGGGGAAGAGGTCTGGAACCTCGCCGAACGCGACGACATGTCCGCGGCACCGGGGCTCGGGCTGGTCGCCGAAGCCGCCCTGGATGCCGCGCGGCTCACCATCGAGGACATCGGCCCGCTCGACCTCTACTCGTGCTTCGCGTCCTCCCTGCACCTGGCCTGCGATCAGCTGGGTATCGATCCGACCGGCAGACCGCTGACCGTCACGGGTGGCTTGCCCTACGCCGGCGGTCCCGCCAACAACTACATGAGCCACTCCATCGCCGCCCTGGCCGAGGCGCTCCGGGCCGAGGGCGGCGCGGGCCTGGTATCGGGTGTCGGCATGCACATGACCAAGCACGTCTTCGGCGTCTACGCGACCGAACCCGGTCCGTTGGCCCCCGTGGACAGCGACCGGCTCCAGCAGAGGATCGATGCCCTGCCGACCAGGTCGATCACCCGTGGCGAGGGTCCCGCGACGATCGTCGCATGGACCATGACCTACGAACGCGATGGATCCCCGAAGGAACTGTTGGCTGTCTGCGAGCTTCCCGATGGCCACCGGACCTACGCCGCGACGACCGAGGCCGCGACCCTGGACGCCGCGACAGCCGAGGAGATCGTCGGCACGACGGTGACCCTGTCGCCCGGCGCTGACGGAAAGACGCTGCTGAGCACCTGACAGCCCTCGGCTGATTAGCGTCGTGGCCATGGGACCGGCCATCGTGACGAGCGGACTCGTCAAGACCTTCGGCACCACTCGCGCACTCGACGGGTTGGACCTCGAGGTGGAGACCGGCGAGGTCCACGGCTTCCTCGGACCCAACGGCGCCGGCAAGACGACCACGCTGCGGATCCTGCTCGGCCTGCTGCGTGCAGACGGCGGCACGGCCTCGCTGCTCGGTGGTGACCCCTGGAGCGACGCGACCGAGCTGCACGGGCGGCTCGCCTACGTCCCCGGCGACGTGAACCTGTGGCCCAATCTCACCGGCGGCGAGATCATCGACCTGTTCGGCCGGCTCCGCGGCAGCCACGACGAGCGCAAGCGCGCCGAGCTCCTGGAACGGTTCGACCTCGACCCGACGAAGAAGGCCCGGACCTACTCGAAGGGCAATCGCCAGAAGGTCGTCCTGATCGCTGCGCTCACGTCGAATGTCGAGCTGCTGCTCCTCGATGAGCCGACGTCCGGCCTCGATCCGCTCATGGAGGAGGAATTCCGGCGCTGCATCCGAGAGGAGTCCGGCAACGGGCGCACGGTGCTGCTCGCCAGTCACATCCTCGCGGAGGTCGAAGCACTCTGCGAGCGCGTCACCATCATTCGGGACGGCCGCGCCGTCGAAACCGGTCGCATCGTGGACATGCGGCACCTGTCAGGGTCGATCGTCAGCGCCGAGCTGGCAGCCCCTCCGAGGGATCTCGAGGGGCTCGTCGGCGTGCACGACCTGGAGATCGACGGGACGACGATGACGTGCCGCGTCGAACCCGACGCGCTCGACATCCTGCTGCGCCGACTCACGGACGTGGGCGTCGTACGGCTCACCAGCCAGCCACCGAGCCTCGAGGAGCTGTTCCTCCGACACTATGGCGGCGAGGTCGGCCCTTCGGCCGCTGCTCGACACGGCGGCGAGGTCGGCGGTTCGGCCGCTGCTCGACACGAAAGCGGCTGATGGACGAGCTTCGCGGCACCGGCCGGCTCGTCGCCTTCGTCTTCCGGCTGGAGCGCCGCGCCTTCGCGATCTGGGTCGGCGTGCTCGGGCTGATGCCGGCTCTCGTGGCCAGCAGCTTCGAAGCGATCTACCCGACCGAGGCTGCCGTGCGCGAGGCGGCGGAGGCAGTCACCAGCAACACGGCCTTCGCGGCTCTGCTGGGACGAGTCCAGTCACCCACCATCGGCGGCCTGACCGCCTGGCGCATCGGGACCGTGGCGGCGTTGTTCGTCGCGATCTTCAGCGCCCTGACCGTGATTCGGCACACGAGGGCCGAGGAGGAGATCGGCCGAGGCGACCTCGTCCGCTCGATGGCGGTGGGCCGTCGGGCGCCGTTGGCAGCAGCGGTGCTGGCCACGCTCCTCGCGAACGCAGCCATCGCGCTGGTGGCGACACTCGGGCTGCTCGCGCTGGGACAGCCGACCCCCGGTGCCGTCGCGCTCGGGCTCGCGTTCGGCCTGACAGGGTGGGCCTTCACGGGAATAGGGGCGGTCGCTGCCCAGCTCACGGACGGCGCCCGGGCGGCGCGGACGATCGCGATGGGCGTTGTGGGCATTGCGTTCCTGGCCCGCATGCTCGGCGACACCGTGGATGGCGTCGCCTGGGCGAGCTGGATCTCGCCGATCGGATGGGTCCAGCGGCTGCGGCCATTCGCCGGCGAGGACTGGTGGGTCGTCGCGTTGCCGGTCGCCGTGACGTTGGCCGGACTCGGTGCGGCGGCAGCGTTGGCCGCGCGTCGGGACACGGGAGCCGGTGTGTTCGCGACGCGTCCCGGGCCCGCGCGAGCGAGCGAATCGCTGCGCACGCCAGCCGCCCTCGCGTGGCGTCTCCAACGCGGCCTCGTCCTGGCCTGGGCGATCGGCATGGCTGTCTTCGGTGCCGTGATCGGCGGGATCGCACCCGGGATGGAGGACCTCGTCGGCGGCAGCGAGCAGATGCGCGAGATCCTCGAACGCCTCGGCGGACCCGGCGCCCTGGTCGATGCGTTCCTCGCCGGCTCGATGGGGAACCTGGCGATCGCAGGCGCCGCCTTCGCCGTGCTCGCCATGCTGCGTCTGCGCTCGGAGGAAGCCGCCCAGCAGGCCGAGATGATCCTTGCGACGACGGTGTCGCGATCACGCTGGCTGTCGAGTCATGCCGCGATCAGCTTCCTCGGCTCCGCGCTGCTCATGGTCGTGGCTGGACTCGCAGCCGGCCTGACATTCGGCATCGGCAACGGGCAGGGGCCCGGGGAGGTGACGAGCCTGGTCGGCGCTGCCTTGGTCCAGGTGCCCGCGATCTGGACCCTCGCGGCAGTCGCGCTGCTGCTGGTCGGATGGCTCCCGGAACACTCCTCGTGGAGCTGGGGTGTGCTTGCGGGGACCTTCCTCGTCACGCTGCTGGGTGCAATCCTCGGCCTTGGCCAGGCCGTCCTCAACCTGTCGGTCTTCCAGCACACGCCGCAGCTGCCCGTCGCGGACCTGGCCGTCCTTCCGCTCGCCATCCTCGCCGCGTTGGCTGCCGTGCTCGCAATCACGGGTCGGCGAGGGCTCCTGGTTCGTGACCTCGGCTGAAGGGGAACAATGCGCTGGGTGGCACTCTTGCGCGGCATCAACGTGGGCGGCAAGAACAAGATCGAAATGTCCCGACTCCGCAACGTCCTGGAGGTCAACGGCCTCACGAACGTCAGCACCTACATCGCCAGCGGGAACATCCTGTTTTCGTCGCCCGACCGCTCGGCGGCCCGGCTGACGACCACCATCGAGGACCTCATCGCCGGCGAGTTCGGGCTGGACATTCGCGTACTGGTCCGCAGTGCGAGCAACATCCGTGACGTCGCCGCAGCCATTCCGGGTGACTGGGCGACCGACGACGAGCACAAGGCCGACGTGATGTACCTGTGGAAACAGGCATCGAGGGGAGACATCCTCGAACGGGTTGGCGTCCGCCCGGTCGACGACGTCCGCCACGTCCATGACGCCCTCCTGTGGCGTGTCCGCCGCAAGGACTTCGGGCGCAGTGGGCTGAGCCGGCTAGCCGCCAATCCGATCTACCAGCAGATGACGGCGCGAAACGTGAACACGGCTCGAAAGCTCGCCGAGCTGCTCGACGGCTAGGTCCCGGTCTCCGCGGCGCGACGATTCGGCCGGACATACAGTGGACGCAGGACGCGCAGGAATCGTCCGCCGAGGGAGACACCAATGAGCATCCGCATCGGGGCCATCCTCGACAACAAGGGGCATCGCGTGCACACGCTGACCCCCCAGACGACCGTCATCGAGGCCATTCGGAAGCTCAAGGAGCACGGCGTCGGTGCGCTCGTCGTCTCCAGCAGCGGCACGGACATCGTCGGCATCGTCTCCGAGCGCGACATCGTGCGGCGCATCGCCGAGGAGGGCGCCGGCTGTCTCGACAAGCCCGTCACGGAGATCATGACCTCGACCGTGACCACGTGCGCGCCGACCGACACGAGTGACCAGGTGATGTCACTGATGACCGAGGGCCGCATGCGCCACGTCCCCGTGGTCGACGGTGACGAGATGGTTGGCGTCGTGTCGATCGGAGACGTCGTGAAGGCCTACACCGACGAGCTCGAGGTCACCAAGGAAGCCCTCCAGGAGTACGTGACCGGCTCGAGTTACTGACGGCAGCGCGCAGCGCTCCGAACAAGCGGAGAACCTGCTCACCTCATGGACCGCGACACCTATCGCCAGCAGGAGATCGACGAGTGGTCGGCTGGTGACTACCGGCCGGTCGGGCGGATGCTCGAGCCGGCCGCACGCATGCTCGTTGATCGCTCCGGGGTGGGAGCCGGCGACCGTGTTCTGGACGTCGCCACCGGCTCCGGCACGGCGGCCATTGCAGCGGCAGAAACCGGCGCAAGCGTGGTGGGCGTGGACATCACGGACGCCGTCTTCGACGAAGGCCGCAGGCGCGCTGCCGAGGGCGACCTCGACGTCACCCTCCAGTTGGGCAACGCGGAAGAGCTTCCATTCGACGACGACTCGTTCGACGCCGTCATCTCCAGCTTTGGCGCCATCATGGCCCCGGACCACGGCGCCGTGGCGAGGGAGCTGGTTCGGGTCTGTCGCCCGGAGGGGACGATCGCGCTCACTGCCTGGCCGGGAGATGGTTCCGGAACCAAGCTGTTCGGGGCGCTGATGGCGCACGCCCCGCCGCCACCCGATTTTGTCGAGCCTCTGATCGGTTGGGGGGACGAAGCGCACGTTCGAGGCCTGATGGAACCCTTGGGGGTGTCGCTGGACTTCGAGCCTGCCGGCCTGCCCATCGCGTTCCCATCCATCGACGCGTTCGAGGAGGTGTGGTTCCAGAACGGCCCGATGGTCAAGACGCGCGAAACCCTCGGAGAGATGGGGAGCTGGGAGCAGGCCCACACCGAGTTTCGCGCCGCGTTGGAGGCTGCCAACGAGGCCGCTGACGGAACGTTTCGGATGACCTGGGACTACGTCATCGTG
>JAWWBG010000153.1:0-6440 GCA_033721095.1 Nitriliruptorales bacterium | reverse complement strand
GTCCATGATGACGCCACCCTTGAGCATCTCGGCGTGCCCGCGCTTGACGCGCTCCGTGCCGGTCTGCGCTTCCGTCACGACGCCTCCTTCCAGGCCCAACCGAGCGTACAAGTGCGCCAAGAGGCGCCCACTGGATGCGGTGGGAACGCTCCAATCCCCACTCAGGTCACATGTAGGAGAACGGCCCGTCGGCGGTCTGCCACGTGAAGGGTGGCTCCGATCCTGCGGAGCTCCAATAGTTCAGGGAGGCCCAAAGCTCGTCCATGAGCAGGAACGACTCGTTGAGTTGCTCGCCACGGCCGGGCGCCAGGACAGTCATTTGATGATCGCCCGGCGGCAGAAAAAAGGTGTGGGACACCCACGTGTGCTGGCTCTCGACGTGGAAGTATCCGTCAATGACGGGCGAACCATCGATGGCGACGACAAGACGCACGGTCGGCACCTCGAAGCTCTGGTTGCTCACGTCAAGATGGAAGGCGATCGTTCCTGGCTCACTCACCGTCGGGGCATTGACGGGCGTTGCGCCCGGACCGGAACAACCAACCAGCAGGGCGACTGCCAGAACGAGAACCTTCACGATTCCCTCGGGAGACTCGCTAGTCCGAGAAGTCGACCTCGGGAACTTCGCGGGACTCGGGGTCGTCGGCCTCGAAGTACTCGCGCTCCTCGAAGTTGAACATCCCAGCAATGATGTTGGTCGGGAACGTCTCGCGGGCCGTGTCGTACTCCCGGACCATGGCGTTGTAGGCGTTGCGTGACTGGGCGATCCGGTCCTCGGTGGCGGTCAGCTCCCGCTGGAGCTCGCGGAAGTTGGCGTCAGCCTTGAGCTCCGGATAGGCCTCTGCGACCGCCAACAGGCCGCGCAGGGCCTGGGTCAGGAACCCCTCGGCCTGGGCCTGTTCGGCCGGACCCTGGGCGGAGGTCGCGGCGGCGCGGGCCTGGATGACGTTCTCGAGCGTCTCCTTCTCATGGCTGGCGTAGCCCTTGACCGTCTCGACGAGATTGCCGATCAGGTCGTGACGTCGCGTCAGCTGCACATCGACGTCGGCCCACGCCTGCTCGGCGAGGTTCCGCAACCGGACGAGCCGGTTGTACATGCCGATGACGACGAACACGAGCACGACGAGAAGCACGATGAACACGAGGACGACGACCCCACCCATGCCGCACCTTTCGAGGAACGCGGGAACGCGACTCTACGGGCTCAGAGGTACGAGACGAGATCGTCGAGGATCAAGCCGAGTGACGCGACTGCGAGCGAGAGGTGCCCGTGCTTGTCGTACAGGTGCACCCGCGCGCCGGGGACGTGTTCGGCGAGCCACCGTCCGTGCGCGGGCGGAACCATCCGATCCTCCGCGCCTTGCCAGATCGACACGGGACCGACGTCGGCCAGATCGAAACCCCACGGTCGTGTGAACGCGAGATCGTCATCGAGCCACCCCTCGATGCTGGATCCGACAGCCGCCCGCATGTTCGCGGCCATGAAATCGGCGAAATCGCCGGTCAGCGCGGCCTTGTCGACCTCGGAGACGAGCCCGCCGAGCGCAGCCGCGATGTCCGGCCCCTGGACATCGGCGTAGGCCGCCTTCTCCTTTTCGAGGAACGCGCGCAGCTGCTCCTCTCCCGCGAGGGCCGCGGTGAATTCCTCGACGTTCTCGGGTCCCATCCCCTCCAGCCAGTCGAGGCCGTCCGCCCCGTAGGGCGCCACGCCGGCGATGGTGGCGGTACCGAGACAGCGTTCACGCAGCAGTGCCGAGCACGCCAACGCGTGCGGCCCGCCTCCCGACCAGCCGGCGCAGATGAACGTCGCCGCGCCGAGCCCATCGAGGACCGACGCCGTGTCTGCGGCGACGTCGGCCACCACCCGTGCTGGGTCCCGCGTCGAGTCGCGATAACCAGGCCGACTCATGATGATCGTCCGCAGTCCGCGTTCGCCGGCCGCCGCGATCAGCGGCGGAAAGGCGGCTGCGACGCCGGGTGTCCCGAAGTGAAAGACGAAGGCCTGACCGTCGTCGGGGCCGGTGTCCAGCACTTCGATGACCCGACCCGACGGCAGCTCGAAGAGTTCCACCTCGGTGCTCATGACATGTCCTTGGACGTTGGCTCGGCGATGGCCTCGGCGTACAGCTGCTTGAGGCGCGCCGTGACCACGGGCCAGTCGAAATCCTTGGCCCGCTCGTTGCCGGCCTGCGCGAGCGCGAACCGCTTGGCCTCGTTGTCGAGGAGGTCGCGCAGCGCGTTGGCCAACGCCCGCGGGTCGCTGGGCGGCACGAGCACCCCGTCGACGTCACCGCGAAGCACATCGCGATAGCCGATGATGTCGCTGGCCACGACGGCTGCGCCAGCCGCCATCCCCTCGATCAGGACGATGCCGAACGACTCACCACCGCGAGCCGGCGAGCAGTAGATGTCGGTCTCGGCGTAGTGCGCGGGGGTCAGGTCGTTGTCGATGTTGCCGAGCCACTCGACGTCGTCGCGCAGGTGTGCCGGCAGCAGGGCCTCCGACTCGGCGCGTTCGGGACCGTCACCGATGACCTTGAGCCGGGCGTCGGGATGGTGGGCCTTGAGCATGACGAAGGCCCGGATGAGCACGGGCAGTCCCTTGCGCGGCTCGAGTCGGCCGACGAACAGCAGCCGTGGCGGACGCGACGTGTCGCGGGGGCGTGCGGGGGCGGCGAAGCGGCTGACGTGCACGCCGTTGGGCACGACCCGGAAGCGGCTTGCCGGGACGCCGATGGCCCGTGCGTGATAGGCGGCGCAGTCCGTCCCGACCGCGATCGCGACGTCCAGGCGCTTCATCACGGCCCGCCCGAGTGGCCGAGCAGCGCGGTAGAGGCGATCGTTCTCGGACCAGGCGTGGAAGGTGCCGACGAGTCCGGCGCCGCGGTACCACGCGGCCGCGACCGACACCAGCGGCACCACCGGCTCGTGGATGTGCACGACGTCCGGTGCGAAGTCCGCCAGCGCATCGAGGGTGCGCTTCCACGTTCCGGCGCCCAGCGAGACGGGCGCCACGGACCGGTTGATGGGGATCCCACGCGAGCCACCGACGCCGATCCAGTCCTCACCGCCGCGCGGTGGGCCGGCCCCGACGATCTGGACGTCGTCCCCCTCCGCGAGGAGCTGTCGAGCGAGGTTGCGCACGTGGATCTGCACGCCCCCGGGGATGGACATGTCGTAGGGACAGACCAGCGCGATCCGCACCCGTCAAACCTGTCGCAGCGAGGGGTGGTCCGGCTCGCGGTCGGCCAGCCAGTTCGGGACGAAGACGTGCCACTGTTCCGGGTGGCGGCTGATGAGGCGTTCCATCACTGACGCGAGCGCCTGGGTGCCGTCCTCGATGGACTTGTCCGAGATGTCGATCACGTCCTCGATGTACCCCTCCCAGCCGCGCGGCTTGGAGAAGAAGGCGCCAACGGCAACCGGGCGGCCGGTTCGGCGGGCCAAGGAGGCAACACCGGGGGGCAGGCGGCAGGGTTCGCCGAAGAACTCGACGATCGGGCCCTTCCTGGTGAGGTCGCGATCGGCGAGCAGGGTCGCCAGCCCGCCGTTGCGGACGCGTTCCTCCAGCCGGCTGACCATGTCGCCGCCGCGGACGAGGGGGATGACGTCGATGCCGGCGTTGTGGCGGAGCTCGACGAACCGGTCGAACAGCCGGCGCGGTTCGACCACCTCGGCGACGACGGTCATCTTCCAGCCGCGCGTGGCCGAGAACATGGCCCCGATGTCCCAGCTTCCGAGGTGGCCGGTGGCCAGGATCGCGCCATCCCCATCGGCCAGCAGCTCGTCCACGGCCTCGCAGTTGACGGCCGAGGACTGGCGCATGACCTCGGCACCGTTCATCGTGTGGAGTCGAAACGAGTCCAGCCAGTAGCGCGCGTAGCTGACGTAGGCGTCGCGAACGAGCCGCTCGAGCGCCGTCCCGGCCAGTCCACTGATCCGGGCCATGTTGCGCCGGACCTGCGATCGCTGCCGCACGGACGCCGACAGGTACATGCTGCGACCGATGGTGGTCGGGACGCGATTGGCCGCACGCTGCGGCAGCCGAGCCGCCGCTTCCCAGGCGCTGCGATAGCCCCAGTAGGCCGCCTTCAGCCGCAACGTCTCGGGACCGGGGGGCGGCAAGGCATCCAGGTCGGCGGATCGGCTCACTGTTCGGTGCCGGGTTCGGCAGGTGCGAGCTGGTCGGAAGCCTGGAGAGCGGAGTCGAAGTTCTGTTCGCCGAAGAATCGCCGGGCCGCCGAGGTGAAGGCTCGGTTCCACGCCCGGTCCCCCATCGTGAGGGCCAGCAGCTCCTCGGGGATGTCGCGGTCGATCTGGCACCAGACGTGGTGGATGCGCTGGATGACGGTGATCACCCCGCCGACGGCCAGCAGCCACATGATCGGCTCGAGTGCCCAGCGGTGGAACACCAGCGCAGCCATGATGAGGACGGCCCGCTCGGCCCGCTCCATCAGGCCGATGTCGCACTCCAGGTCGATGGCCTCGGCCTTGGCCCGCACGTAGGAGATGGTGAGGGCCGTGACCAGCGCAAACATCGCCAGGCCGACGACCCGCGGATTGCCACGCATCCAGTAGGCGATGGCTCCCAGGATGATCCCGTCGGACAGCCGGTCGCTGACCGAGTCCCAGAACCCGCCGAATGGGGTCGAGCTGCCCCGGGCTCGGGCGACGGCGCCGTCCAGGGTGTCCATGAGCCCGCCGACCACGAGCACCCAGCCACCCAGCACGGGTCGGTCGATGGCCACCAGCCAGGCCGCCACCGACGTGAGGACCAGCCCGAACGTGGTGATCTGGTTGGGGGTGATGCCCGTGCGCCCGACGGCGCGGCCCACGGGCGACACGAAGGACTGGATGCCACTGGCGAAGTTCGCCTTCAGCGCCACGAGCCGCACCCGATTCGGTGGTCGTGCACGGTAGTGCCGGGCGTGCTGCGATCGGCTCCGGGAAGTCCCGGATTCCGGACGTGCTCAGGCACGGCGCGTCACGATCTCGTCGTTGATCTCGCCGACGAACTCGTCGAGCGGGACGCCCTTGCGCTGGTCGCCGCTGTAGGGCCGGATCGACACCGTGCCGGCCTCGGCCTCGTCGCCACCGACGACCAGCGCGTACGGCACCTTGCCCGTCTGGGCCTTGCGGATCCGGTTGCCCAACGTCTCGGTGGCGGGATCGACCTCGACTCGGACGCCTTCGGAGGCCAGGCGCGACGCCACCCGGTCCGCGTACTCATCATGGTCCGAGGCGACCGGTACCACCACGACCTGGACGGGCGCGAGCCACGTCGGGAAGGCGCCGCCCGTGGATTCGAGGAGGACCGCGAAGAAGCGTTCGACCGACCCGAACAGAGCCCGGTGGACCATGTACGTGCGGTGCTTGTCACCGTCCTCGCCGATGTAGGTGAGGTCGAACCGCTCCGGGAGGTTGAAGTCGAACTGACAGGTCGACAGCTGCCACTCGCGCCCGATGGCGTCTTTCGCGTGCACGTCGATCTTGGGGCCGTAGAACGCGCCCTCGCCCGGGTCGATCTCGTACGCCCAGCCGACGGCTTCGATGGCCTCGGCCAGCGACTTCTCGGCGTAGTTCCAGTCGGCCGAGTCGCCGATGGCCTTCTCCGGGCGCGTCGACAGCGCGACACGGGACGGCGTGCCGAAGCCAAAGGTGTCGAAGACGTCGCCGATGAAGTCGAGGACGCCGGCGACCTCGTCGACCATCTGGTCGGGCCGAGCGAAGATGTGGGCGTCGTCCTGGGTGAAGCCGCGCGCGCGCAGCATCCCGTTGACGACACCGGAACGCTCGAACCGATAGACGGTCCCGAGCTCGCCGATCCGCAACGGCAGGTCGCGGTAGGAACGCGTCTTCGACCGGTAGGCAAGGATGTGCAGGGGGCAGTTCATCGGCTTGAGCCGGTAGCGGGCGTGCTCGTGCTCCATCGCGTCGTACATGAGCTCCCCGAAGTTTTCGAGGTGCCCGCTCGTGACCCACATGCGTTCATCTGCAAGATGCGGCGTGTAGACCATCTCGTACCCACGGCGCAGGTGCTCGGCTCGTGACCAGTCCTCCATCTGCTTGCGGACCACGGCGCCCTTGGGCAGGAAGATGACCATCCCGGGCCCCAGCTCGTCCGGAAAGTGCAGGAGCTCGAGCTCGCGGCCGAGCTTGCGGTGGTCGCGCTTGGCGGCCTCCTCGAGCTGTTCGAGGTGCTCGTTCAGGCGCTTCTTGGACTCCCAGGCCGTGCCGTAGATGCGTTGGAGCATCGGGCGGTCCTCGCGACCGCGCCAGTACGCGCCGGCCGTGCGCAACAGCTTGAACGCCGGGACCCGATTGGAGGACGGAATGTGCGGACCCTTGCACAGGTCCGCCCACCGCTCGGTCGCGCACACGTCATCGTCGTCGGCGACGCAGTTGCGGTAGACGGTGAACGTCACGTCACCATCGTCGCC
>JAWWBG010000152.1:0-6523 GCA_033721095.1 Nitriliruptorales bacterium | reverse complement strand
GGTCGCGCCGCGAATCCGGCAGGCATCCGCGACGTCATCCGCGTGCTCGGCCGGTTCGAGGACGAGCCGCTCCCAGCGTCCGGGCGACGCCAGGTCGGCCGTCGTGACGAGCAGGTCCGGGTCGAGGACGGCCAGGGCGGCCGCGCGTTGGTCGGCCGCCAGACGGCGGTTGATCCCGGCCACGACCCATCCGGCCCGAGCGGCTCCGACCATCAGGGCATGGTGCTCGGGGCAAGGCGGCAGCATCACGGCCACGACCGGTGGCGCGTCGGGCTCGATGGAGGACTCTCGGCGCAGGCCCAGGCCCTGCAACCAGGCGCCGACCTCATGGCCGGCGGTGTCGAGCTGCTGGAAGCTGACCCGGCACTCGCCGGCGACGAGTGCGGGGCGGTCCCCGAAGCGGCGTGCGGCCTCGGTCAGGGTGGCGGACAGCAGGGCCGGCACGTCGCGGCTGCTCAGCCGGCGCCAACCACGCTGGTCCGGACGGTCTCGGCCAGCGCGTGGCGCATCTCGTCGCGGTCGATGCCCCAGGCCTCGTTGCCGCGCCGGTGCTCGGCGACGTGCGCGAGCATCGAGACCAGGACAGCGGCCTGGGCGGTGGGATCGACGGCGCGGCCATTCGTTCGCGGGGAGGCCGATGCGACGACCGACGTGAGGGCCTTCGTCACCGGGTAGAGGACCTTGTTGCGGATCTCGCGGAAGCGCCGATCGCCCTCGACGATCGCGAGGTCGACGACCCGCAGGACGGCCTCGTGCGAGCGCCAGAAATCGAGGAAGGCGTCCACCAGCGCCAGCGCCGCGTCGTAGCTGCCGGTGCCGAGCCAGTCACCAGCCTCGATCGGGGCCGTCAGCTCGTGCGCGTCCTCGGTCAGGCGCTGCCCGAGCAGGAGTACCGCCGATTCGACGTCGGCGAAGTATTGGTAGAAGGTCGCGGGCGAGGTGCCGACGGCGCGCGCGATGTCGACGACCTTGAGGTCGCGATAGGACGTCGAGGTGAGCATCTCGGCCGTCGCGTCGAGCAGTCGCTCGCGCGTTTGCGTGCCGCGACGTCCCGGAATGCGGCCATCGGCCGCCGGAACGGTCGTTTCCTCGGTGTTGGAACGGCTCGCCATGTGCCCTCACGCGACGCCAACAAGGCTACCGGCGGAATCTGACGACCCGTCAGATTCTCAGGGTCAGGCGAGGTGGGTGCCGGTGCCCAGAAAACCTCGCGGATCAGGCCCAGGCAGCCGTGATCTCCTTCGACGTCGTGATGGTGGCGAGCAACGACAGCGTGTTGTCGAGGAGCGCGTTGGCGTAGTCACGGGGCACGCCGGCGATGGCGTCACGGACGAGGACCACGTCGAAACCGTGGTTGACCAGGTCCATCGTCAGGTTGGTCAGCGCAACGTTCACCGAGACACCGACCACGATCACGGTCTGTGCCCCGAGGTTGCGCAGGACCCGGTCCAGGCCCGTCCCGGCCATGGGTCCGAGCCCGTGGAGCCGGTCCATGACGATGTCGTCGGGATGGGGAGTCAGCTCGTCCACGACCTCCGCCGCACGGGACCCGGGTTCGAGACGTACCGGGGACTTGGCGGCCGCACCGAAGATCCTCCCGTTGTTGTTGCTGCCCTTGTTGTCGGTTCGGCGCGTGGCCAGGCAGTGGATGACGGTGACGTCGACGGCACGGGCCGCGTCGAACAGGTTCGCGGCGGCCGTGGCGATCCCGTCCTCGCGGGCGATGGTGGCCAACTGAGGAAAGATGGCCTCGTCGCCGATCACGCCTTTCTGCATCTCGGAGGCAACGATGGCCGTGCGGCCGGGAGCCACGAGGGTCGGCAGGTCGAGCACGGGCATCGGTCGCTCCGGGTCAGGCGATCCAGCGGGTCGCGAAGGTTTGCATGTCCTCGAGGGCAGTGCGTGAAGACGCCCAGGGCACGACGATCAGCCGGTCCACGCCGGCGTCGGCAAAGGCGGTCACGTCGCCGTCGTCGACCACCTGCCCCATGACCGTGACCACGAAGGGCTCGTCGGCCCGATCGGCCTCGGCACGAAGCTCCTCCAGCTGCCGTACCGACGCGGCCGCCGAGTCAGGCGTGTGGGACATCCCGATCCAGCCATCCCCACGCGTGGCCGCCCGGCGAAGCGCGGCTTGGGACTCGCCACCGACGATGATCGGCGGTGGCGACTGGACCGGCTTGGGCTCAAACATCACCTCGTCGAAGGACCAGGTCGGGCCGTCCGCGCTGATTCGTTCCTCGGTCCACAGGCGCCGGACCAG
This sequence comes from Nitriliruptorales bacterium, assembly GCA_033721095.1. Lineage (GTDB taxonomy): Bacteria > Actinomycetota > Nitriliruptoria > Nitriliruptorales > Nitriliruptoraceae > JAWWBG01. Next base: position 4,260 of record JAWWBG010000152.1, on the reverse strand, counting down.
GTCGATCGCTTCGTCCAGGCGCTTGCCCCGGCCCCGGGGGTCGAGCCCGACCGCCTGCCACTCGGTGCGCAGCCAGCCGGCACCGACCCCGACCTCGGCCCGGCCGTTGGAAACGAGGTCCAGCGTTGCGAAGGCCCGTGCCCCCACGAAGGGGTGGCGGATGGCCAGGAGGTAGACGAACGTGCCGAGCCGGATGCGCTCGGTCTGACCGGCGATCCAGGACAGCCACGCGCACGCGTCGACGACAGGGGTGGCCGGGTTGACGGGCGGGTGCTCCTCCCCCGGGATCAGCTCCCCCTCCATCGTTGTCGGAAGCACGAGGTGCTCGGGCATCCAGACCGACTCGTAGCCGAGCTCGTCGGCGGCGATGGCAGCATCGGCCCACACCGCGTTGTGGAGCTGCCCGAACGTGATCCCGAACTTCATGGGCGCGAGTCTGGCAGGCCAACTGCCTCGAACCCGAACTGGACGGCGCATGTAGCGTCGAGCACACCATGGAACTCCCCCTCCACGTGCCCGAGAGCCGACCCCGGCCGGGGCCCCGATCGCGCGCGCAGCACCGCGCCCTCGACGGCGGGGCGCCGCGCGAGGACTGGGTCGCGACGGAGGAGCCACTCGAGATCCGCGTGTCGGCAGATGGTGCGCGAACGGTCACGTCCGTGACGATGAGAACGCCGGGCAATGACGTCGAGCTGGCCGTCGGGTTCCTTCACGGCGAGGGGATCCTCCGGTCACGCGACCAGCTGCTGCAGGCCCGCTACTGCGTGGACCGGAGCCTGTCGGAGGAACAGCAGTACAACGTGGTCACGGTCGACCTGCGCGGCCCGGCACCGGCGACGATGGATCGGCTGGACCGCCACTTCCACGTCACGTCAGCGTGCGGCGTGTGCGGGTCACAGAGCCTCGACGACCTGGCCGATCGCGGGCTCCAGCCCGTCGCGTCGAGAGCCCGCTTCGATGCCGACGTCCTCGCCAAGCTCCCCATCCAGCTGTCGGCCGCCCAGGACGTGTTCGGCAGCACCGGCGGCCTGCACGCTGCGGCGCTGTTCGACGCAGACGGAAGGCTGGTCGAGGTTCGCGAGGACGTCGGCCGCCACAACGCGATGGACAAACTGGTGGGTTGGGCGCTGCTGGAGGATCGGTTGCCCCTGGACGGGCCGGTGTTGGTGTCCGGTCGTGCGTCGTTCGAGCTGGTCCAGAAGGCGGCGGCGGCCGGCGTGCCCGTGCTTGCCGCGGTCAGTGCGCCCTCGAGCCTCGCGATCGAGACGGCGGAACGCTTCGGCGTGACGCTGATCGCGTTCCTGCGCGACGGCGCCGGCAACGTCTACACCCACCCCGACCGGATAACGACCAGCTGAGTGTCCAGAGCCATCAGGGTGCTCTCGTCTCGAAGACGTCGATGTGCCAGCTGTATTCCTCTTCGATTCCGGGCCCATCGAGGAACGCGCTGACGGGGACGCCGTCGCCATTCACCTCGATCTCGACCGTCACACGACGCCACGGGAGCAGTCCGTCGTACTCGCGCAGAAAGGACCGCGCCGCCGCCAGCAAGACATCAACGGTGGGGGGCTGCGACCACGGCTCCGCCGCTATCGCCTCTGCTTCGACACGCCCCCCGTCGACTGCGACTTTCCAGTGCTCGCACATATACGACGGGCAGACCTGCAGCTCCATCGAGTAGGTCAGGATTCCGGCCTCATTCCATCGGCCTTCGACAGACGCGAGATCCCACTCCCGTCCATAGATGTCGTGGGCCAGGATGACGACGAGAACAGACACGATGGCCGTGAGCGCCACGGCACGAGCGACAGAAACCCGTTCCATTGGGTCAGGATGGCAGCGCGGATCCCTCCCGAACAGAGCCACGGGTCCCGGTTCGGACTGCCTCAGGCGGGGTCGAGGCGGAAGACGGCGATCGTGCGGTGTGACGCCATCTGCTCGTACCGGGCGTAGCCGGCGTAGAAGTCCTTGATCCAGTCGAAGGCCTCGTCGCGCTCATCCCCGGTGAGTTCGGTGGCGACCATTGGCTGGCGGCCTCGGCTGTGCTCCCATTCGCACGTCGGGTTGGCGCGCAGGTTGTGGACCCACGGCGGTGCCTTCTCACGGCCATAGTTCGAGCCCGCGAGCAGCCAATGGTCCTCGCGACGCATGGCCGTGAGCGGGAGGGTCCGTTCCTCACCGCTCTTGGCGCCGGTGCACGTCAGCAGCCCGACCATGCCCTTGCCGGTCGAGCTCCACTTCCCGTTCGTGCGCGGGATGAGGAACCGATCCAAGCGTGGTGCGAGGCGCAGCAGGTACCAGTACCCCATGCGGCTCATGGCGAATTTCTCGGCAAGCGCCTCGTAGGTCGTCATCTCGCGGCCACGTGCCGGGCTGTATCGCCGTTCGATCAACGCCATGAGAATCCCATCCGCTCGCCGGTCACGCTAGTTCGGGGCCCTCAGTCGGCGGGTTCGATGTCGGGGAGGTTGAGGTTGAGATTCGGTTCCTGGAGGCCGCCGTCGATCTCGATGACCTTGCCGGTCATGAACGAGCCCGCGTCGCTGGCCAGCCACAGGACCGCGGCGGCGATGTCCTCGACCTCACCGAGGCGCTTGAGCGGGGTCTTCTCCTCGAGCTCGGTTCGGATGTCGTCGTTGGACGCCACGATGTCCAGGGCGGAGGTCCGCACGGATCCGACCGCGAGCGCGTTCACACGCACCTTCGGCGCGAGGTCGCGGGCCGCCAGCCGGGTGAAGTGTGCGAGCCCTGCCTTGGCCGTCCCGTAGGCGAGGTAGCCGCGGTCCGCGAAACGCCCCATGGCCGACGAGATGTTGACCACCGAGCCACCCTGCTTCACCAGGTGCGGCGTGGCTGCCTTGGTCAACGCGAACGCCGTCGTGACGTTGAAGTGGAAGGCCTCCTCGAGGAATTCCTCGGTCGTCGTCATGAACATGTTGGGCATCGTGCCGCCGACGTTGTTGACGACGACATCGATTCGCCCGAACTCCTCGACGGCCCGGTCGGCCAGGGCCGCAACAGCTGCGGTGTCCATGAGGTCAGCCGGGACAGCCAGGGCACGCCGACCGAGCCCTTCGACCTCGGCTGCGACCTCCTCCAACTGCTCGGGGGTCCGGGCCGAGATCACGACGTCCGCGCCGGCTTCGGCACGCGCCAGCGCCGACCCGCGGCCGATCCCCCGCCCGGCACCGGTCACGATCGCGACGCGATCGTCCACGCGAAATCGTTCGAGGATCATGCCAACTCCGGGGGTCGCCCTTGGAGCGCGGACCGTACCGGCGGTATCCAGGCGTCAGTAGTGTGGCATCGCGATGGCAACCTCCGTCCTGCTCGTTCACAGTCCGCTGGTTGGCCCAGGAATGGGGACCCGCGCGGCCGACCTGCTGCGAGAGCATGGGCACGAGGTTGCGCTCCCTGACCTGACGTTTGTGGCCTCGGCTCCCTCCCCGATGTGGCGCGCTTTCGTCACCGGGGCGTCCGCAGCCGGCACGCAGCTCTCGGGAGCCGTCGCGGTCGTTGGGCATTCCGGCGCCGGAGCATTCCTGCCGGCCGTCGGCGAACGGTTGTCGGATCGCCGGGTGTCCCTCCTCTTCGTCGACGCGGTCATCCCGCCAGCCTCGGGGGCACACGAGACCTCCGAGCGGTTGCGCGCCCTGCTCGACGCGCAGACCGTGGGCGGAGAGCTGCGGAGATGGTTGCACTGGTGGCCGGATGAGGTGGCCGCCGAGCTCCTTCCAGATGAAGAGGAACGTGCGGAGCTCCTGTCGGAGATGCCCGTCCTTCCACGCTCGTTTCACGACGAGTCCGTGCCGGTGCCGGCGGATTGGACAGACCTTGATTGCGCCTATCTGCAACTGAGCCAGGCCTACGACGCCGAGTACGAGGAGGCGGGACGGCGAGGCTGGCCCCGTTTCCGAGTCGATGCGAACCATCTCGCCATCCGGACACAGCCTGACATTGTCGTTTCGGCCATCGAGTCCCTGCTCGACCTCAGGAGCTGAGGGTGGCTGCGAGCGTCGCGCCGAGGTTCCAGCAGGCCTCGAGATCGGCGGTGGACGGGTCCCCCATCACCTCGACCGGGTCGGCGGCCTTGCGCCAGCCCATCCCCTTGGTGATCGACTCGATCGCCCGCACGGCGCCCACGGTGTCGAGATTGCCATGGACGAACGCGCCGTACGGCCGTCCCTCCGTCTCGTCCATGACCGGGTAGTAGACGGTGTCGAAGAAGTGCTTGAGGGCGCCGCTGATGTAGCCGATGTT
>JAWWBG010000151.1:0-6529 GCA_033721095.1 Nitriliruptorales bacterium | reverse complement strand
GCCGGTGTTGGCGTCGGTCTCGCCGCCCAACAGCCGTTCCGGCCCCGCGTAGACGTCGCTGAGGAACAGCTCGCCCGTGGGGGACGAGTGGAAGCCCATCTTGCGCATGGGCCTGGATCGTTCGAGTCCCTCCATGTCGGCATCGAGCACAAAGGTGAGGATGGGGCGGTCACGCATGGGCGCGCCGTTGTCGAGCTTGGCGTAGAACACGATCGTGTCGGCGAACGGCCCGTTGGTGATGAACGTCTTGTTGCCGTTGATCACGTAGCCCTCGCCCTCCTTGCGGGCGGTCGTGACCATGCCCCCGAACGCGTCCGAACCGGAGTTGGGTTCGGTGATCGCCCACGCGCCGACCTTGTCGAAGGTGAGCAGGTCGGGGACCCAGCGTTCCTGCTGCTCGATCGTCCCGCGGGCCTGGATGGTCCCGGCGGCGAGTCCGACCGACACGCCCATGGCACCGACGAAGCCGGGGACCACCCGACAGAGCTCGGTGGTCAGCATCAACCCCATGACGGCCTGGTCGAGGTCGCCGCCACCGATGGTGTCGACGGCCTCGGGCTCGTCGCCGCCCTCCCCGGCTTCACGGGCGCGCAGCTTCTCGATCCGCTTGTCGAACGCGGCCTTGGCCATGGGACCGATGCCGAACGTGTTGAACATCTTTCGGAGCAGGTCGTAGGGCGGCATGTCACCGAACTCGAGCTCATCCACGTGCGGGCGGATCTCGGCGTCGATGAACGACCGGATCGCCGACTGGATCATCTGTTCCTGTTCGTTCCACTCGTACATCGAGACCCTCCGGGGTGTGGGTTCCCGGCGCCCGAGGGAGCGCCAGACGTCGTGGCCTGCTCAGTCGGTCGCTGCTTCGAGCTTCTCGCGGAACGTGCTCATGGCGGGGTTGGCCATGGCGCCCTGGAGCGTCATGACCTTCATCATGTCGCCGTCGACCTTCATCTGTCCACCCATGAAGGCCTGCATGCCCGCCTGCTGGTTGCCCTCGACGAGGACGGCCTTCGCGGTCGCATACGGCATGGTCATGGTCACGTCCGCATCGTCGAGCGTGCCGGTGGAAAAGACCAGGCCGTCCGAGGTGTCGAGGTGGAAGTGGGCGTCGCCGTCGGCGAACGGGGCGTCGGGGACGACGAGATTGACCTTGGCGGGCGGGGACTCGGGGAGCTCGTCGGCCAGCTCGGCCTGGATGGCCTGTGCGGCCTCGATCCACTCGTCGGTGAGGAACTGGGGCATGGGTCTGCTTTCGTGAGTCATCACGGCCATCCGCCGCTTGCACAAACATACCGAACGCTTGCTTTGTTTTGCAAGCGGATCGGTTTGGTTGGTGCCAAGTCGCGATGCCGCTGACCTCAGTGGACCGTGACCACGCCAGTGGACCCGTCGACCGTGACCTCCATCCCGTCCTGGAGCATCTCCGTTGCTCGGCCCGTGCCCACGACGGCTGGCAGGCCGTTCTCCCGCGCGACGATGGAGGCGTGCGAGAGCACGCCGCCGTGATCGGTGACCAGCGCGCCGGCGACCGCAAACAGGGGTGACCACACCGGTGTCGTGATCGGACAGACCATGACCTCGCCGGGCTGGAGGCGGTGGAAGTCCTGATCGCCGCGGACGATGCGCACGCGACCACGGTGTGTACCGGCACAGGCGCCGAGGCCGCGCAGTTCCGGGCCCTCGTGGAGCTCGCGCGCGCCGTACTCGTGCCCGACCATGAACATGAAGGCGCCGGACAGGCGCCGACCCGCGGGTGGCAGGAAGCGAACGTCCGGCGGGTCGGAGGGCTCCCCACCGACGAAGTCGGGACCCGGGTGTGCCGCGACCCAGGCCTGTTCGGCGCGACGCCGTCGAACCACCGGACGAAGGTCGTCCCCGCCGGCCTGGCCGAGTGCGCTGCGGATCTCGTCGATGGTCAGCATGGACGCGTCGTTCGCTGACGCCAGCACCCCTTGCTCAGCCAAGCGCCGGCCGATCGCCGCGAGCACCCTGCGGATGCTGCCGGCCGCAAGGCCGTCGCAGAAGAGTGAGTTCTCCTCGCGGAGGCCGTAGGTCGCCAGTGCGGTGTCGAGAAGCTGCTCGAGCCGGGCGCGTCGGTCCGCGTCCAGCCCCTCCAGTCGCGAACGGAAGGCATGGACGCGGTCTTCATCGTCTGGGGATGTGCCGACTTCGCTCGATCGCAGGAGGGCGGCGATGGTTGTTGGCTGCTCGGCGAGCGCCATGGCGCCGGGGTCGTAGTTGTCGGTGCGCCACCCGTACGCGCGGACCCATGACTCCACGTCGACGCCGAGATCCGGGTCGGCCGAGCCGATGCGAGCGACCAGGTCGTCGTCCGGGTCCTCGAGGACACGCATCACGTCCGGCGAGCGGCGTGCCCGTTCAGCCAGCGCCGCCATCGCGGCGGCGGGCTCGGAGGATGCCGCCGACGAACCCTGGAGGACCGTCACGGCCTCCAACGCGTCCATCTCGAGCTGAGCCTCGCAGGCCGTCACGAACTCGGCGAGTCCCACGACGTGCGCAACGAAGAGCTGGAAGTGGATGTACTGGCCGCGTTGGAGCACCCCGACTGCCGCGTCGAGCTCGCGGACAAGTCCGGCCGCGTCCAGCGTGTTGAGGTCGACCGCGAGCGCTCGTTCGAGTGCGGCTTCCATCTCCGGGCGCCAGTCGTCTCGCCACCGGTCGGGCAGCCGCTCGAGGTCACCTGATTCCAGGCGGCGTCGCGCGGTCTGCATGCGCGCGCGCATGGCGGGCACGAGTCGAGAAAGGATTCCCATGACGATCGCGGGCGGAGCCGGCCGGGCGGTCTTCGATGGGTCGACGCCGACCGGGACGATCCGTCCGTAGATCTCGCCGCCCACTGACTTCTGGTCGATCCGGTCGAGGACCATGCCCCACTCGGCCGCCATCTTCCCCATCGCGTCGCTGATCGTTGGGAGGAAGGTCGAGGCTCCGAACGGTGTCATCAGTTGTGGGTAGTGGACGCGGTCCTTCTGCCACAGGCCGGGTTCCCATTCGATGTCCGGTGGCACGGGGAGGGCGGTGATCGGCCGAGCCTGGAGGAGCACGAGCGAGCCCTCTGGGTCCACCGCCCACTCGATGTCGACCGGGTGTCCCTCCTGGCCGGCGACCCTGATCGCAAGGTCTGCGACGGCACGAACGTCGAGCCCGTCGAGGCGGGTGTCGACGGACATGCGCCGTTCGGCCTGGCCGTTGGCCGCGACCACCCACTCGTCGGGCGTCACGGACCCGTCCACAAGCTGGTCTCCCAGCCCGGAGACCGCCGAGACGACAACATGGTCGTCCCCGGTGACGGGGTCGGCGCTGAAGGCCACGCCCGCCGCGCTGGCTCGGACCAACGGCATGACGAGAACGGGGATCGACGACGCCGTCTCGGCACCAGCCGCGGTCGCGTACGAGGTCACGCGTTCCGCCTGGCCGGACGCGGCGCAGCGCTGGATGGCATCGACGAGCGCCTCGCTCCCCGTGACGTCGAGGATCGTCTCGTACTGGCCCGCGAACGACGAGTCGGCCTTGTCCTCGGCGATCGCCGACGAACGGACGGCCATCGGCCCCTCACCGAGCTGCTCGCGGACCGCGTCGGCGACACGGACGGCGAGGTCAGCGTCGCCGGGGATTGCGGCCGTTGTCGACGCGTCCAGCACGACGCCCGCCGGCACGGGAAAGCCGGCGGCACGGAGGCGCGCAAGCGTGGCGGCCGTGCCGCCAGCGGCTGCGGCATCGAGTTCGTCGTCGAGCGTCAGCATGGTCAGGTTGATGGTCTTCATCGTGAGTCTCCCTCTGAGGACTGGTCGGATGTCGTTGTCACCGGGCCGCCACCTGCACGCAGGTCGGCGAGCAGCGTGGCCATCGCCCACACGGTGGCCCGCCGGGCCTCCTGCATGTCCACGTCGTGATCGCGACGCACCGCGAACCAGGTTGTCGAGCTCCCCAGCGTTCGGATAACGGCCATCACGGCTTCGGCCGTTGCAGGGTCGAGGTGGTCGAGGGCGTCCTGGATGTTTGCGCGCAGGTCCTCGGTCCTGCGACGGCGGACGGGCAGCGACGCACCGGTGCCGACACTCGCGATGACCAGCGCCTCCATGAGCGTGGCCTGGTCCTCGAAGAGCCGCCACGTCGCGTCGATGCCCTTGACGGGGTCGAACTCCTCGGACGCCATCGACGGGACGCCGAGCTGGTCGGTCATGATGACGTCGAGCCGTCCCGACAACGCGTCGAGAAGGGCCGTGCGGTCGGGGAAGTGGCGATAGATCGTGCGATGGGACACCCCCGCACGGTCGGCGACCTGCTGGACGGTGAAGTCGAAGACCCCGTCGGACGCAATGAGCTCGGCGACCGCGTCGAGGACACGATTGCGCGTCACCTCGAGCTGCTCGTCTCGAAGTGTTCGTGATGTCGCCTCGGTTGGCATCGCGCCATACTTTCTGTTAACGTGACACAACTTATGACATACCGTACTGAACCGGATGTCGTGAAGGATGTCAAGAATCCGCTTGACTCCACACCCGCAACCCTGGAGGGGTCAATGAAGATCAAGAAGCTTCTGGCCGTCGGTGCAGCCGCTGCACTGGTGCTGACGGCCTGCGACGACGGGGCTGACCCAGAGTCGACCGAATCACCGACCGACGCCATGACCGGCGAGTCGACGACCGAGCCGATGGACGCCGAGCCGGCGAGCCTGGCGGTGACCGCGACGGACGACGGTGAAGGTGGCGGGTACGCCTTCGAGGTCGCCGCGACCGTCGAGTCCGGTGCGACCAGCATCGAACTCACCAACACCGGCAGCGAAGGGCATCACGCCCAGGTGATACGCATGAACGACGGGCTGACCATCGATGACTTCGTCGAGGCAATGCAGACCGGCGGGGAGGCGGCCGCCCTGGCAACCGTCACGTTCCCCGGTGGGACGGGGAGCGTCGATCCGGGTGGCTCGGCTTCGGCGACGGGCATCGTCGACCTCACCCCCGGCGCCCATGCCTTCGTCTGTTTCGTCCCGGGTCCGGACGGGCTCCCACACGTCGCCAACGGCATGTTGCAGCCCTTCGAAGTCGTTGAGGCAGCGGCGCCGGCGCCACTTCCGGAAGGTGAGACCGTCAGCCTTGCCGACTACAACTTCGTGCTGCCAGCGACCATCGCCGGTGATGCGACGTTGTCGATCACCAATGACACGGCTGCCGGTGAGCCGCACGAGATGAACATGATGCGGCTGGCCGACGGAGCGACCCCCGACGACGTGTTTGCATGGTTCGAGTCGCCCGAGGGCCCGCCACCGTTCTCGAGCGTCGGTGGGCTGAATGCGCTGTTCCCGGGCGGCGAGGCTGCAGTGGAGCTCTCGCTGGAAGCGGGCTCGTACATGTTCGTGTGCTTCATCCCGTCCGTCCTCCCCGAGAACGAGGGCAAGTCCCATGCCGAGCTCGGGATGGTGACGGTGGTCGAGGTGACCTGACCGCCGTCCACAACCGAACGAGGCCCCGCCGGATGGCGGGGCCTCGTCACGTTCGTTCGGGAACGGCTCAGTTCACCGTGATCGCCGCATTCGTGAGCACGGGCTCGCCACGCTCCTTCGTGGTGGCGCCGATGAGGATCTGGTCGCCTTCGTTCCACGTGTTGATCACGAGGGTCTCGCCCGGGAACACGTGACCGGCGAAGCGGACCTGGTAGCGCGCGACCTTGGTTACGTCGCCCTCGAGCAGGTCGTCCACGACGGCCTTGCAGACGATCCCGAAGGTGCACAGGCCGTGGAGGATCGGCTTGTCGTAGCCGACCATGCCGGCCAGTTGCGGGTCGGCGTGCAGCGGGTTCTTGTCACCCGACAGCCGATACAGCAGTGCCTGGCCGGGCCAGGTCGACCGCTCGAGCACGTTGTCCGGGTCGCGGTCCGGAGCAGCATTGCCGGGCTTGGGCCCCGACTCACCGCCGAAGCCACCCTCACCCCGGATGAAGGTCGAGAAGCGGTTGGTGAACAGCTTCTCACCCTTGTCCGAGATCGTCTCGGCCTCGATCACGACCAGGGCGCCCTTGCCCTTGTCCCAGATCTCGACGATGCGACCAGACGTCTTGACGCTGGCCTCCGTCGGGATCGGTCCGTGCAGCGCGATGTCCTGCTCGCCGTGGAGGATCATCATCGGGTTGATGTCCACCCCGTCGACCGACATGAAGCCGGTGAGGGCACCGAACGGTGGGATCACGCCGAAGCTCGGCAGGACCTTGAGGCCGTTCTCGTAGGTGTAGGCCAGCTCGTTGGCATCCAGCTGGTCGTCGTGGGCCGCACCCACGCCGAGGTGGTAGAGGATCACGTCGTCCTGGGTCCAGGACGACTCGCCCGAGCCACCGAGCTCTGCCCCGAGGGCCTTGTCAACATCGATCGGCATGACCGGCTCCTCAGGCGTTCATCACGGCGCCGACGACCTTGGCGGCGGCCTCGGCGGCGTTGTTGATGACCTGCTGGTCACTCAGGTCGGTGATCTCGTCCCAGCCCGCCGCGATGTCCTCGACGGACGGGATCTCCTTG
>JAWWBG010000150.1:0-6744 GCA_033721095.1 Nitriliruptorales bacterium | reverse complement strand
GGCGACTCGAGGCGGTGCGGCCGGTGGAGGTGCCCCAGCGCCACGTACTGGGCGGACGCCGGAAACGCCGCGGGCGACACGAGGTAGTCGAAGATGAGGTGGGCGGCACGCTCGCCGGCTCCGCCGCGAGGCGGCGCGCCCCCCGCGACGGTGAGGTGGCCAGTGATGAGATTGACCGTGTCCGTCTCGAAGCTCGCCGAGAACCGGTCGATGATCTGCTTCACCCAGTCGCCGAACATCGCGGCCTGCGTCCCGGCGTCGAGCTCCATCAGCTGGCGGGAACGGACCACGTCGCGCTGTGACAGCCATGGGATCGCGGCGATCCGCGCCGCTTCGCCGTCCCGGGTCGTCAGCTCGAGGACACCGCCATCCTCCGGTCGGCGAAGCATGTCCACGAGGTGGAAGCCGCGCTGTTCGAACAGGGGCTTGACGGCACCCCAGCGACGCGGGTTGTCGTGGTTCCCGGCCAGCACGACCACCTCGGCGCCCGTCGCCTCGAGGTCGAGCAACGCCCGGTAGACGATTGCCTCGGATTCCGGTGAGGGCGCTGCCGTGTCGAACTGGTCGCCGGCCACGAGCACGATGTCGACCTGCTCGCGGGCCGCCACGTCGGCGATCTCGAGGAGGACCTCACGGTGCTCGTTGGCCCGACTGCGACCGCGGATGCCGCGGCCCACGTGCCAGTCCGAGGTGTGCAGGATCCTCATGCACCGGCTCTGACGGTGTGGGCCCCGCGGGGCGACCGGCGGATGTTCAAAACGGCGCGTCCGATGAGGCGGCGGTGACGGCGTCGAAGGGATCGTCGGGCAGGGCGGCGGCCGGCTGGTCGGGTGGAGGCGCGGCGCCGGCCTCGGACGGCCTGGTGGCCCAGGCGGGGAACGGGAACTCGAGGGCCAGCGGGACCGGCAGCTCGGGCTGGGAGACGATCATCGCGCCGGGCTTGAGGATGGTGGCCCGTTGGCGATGCGCGGCCGGCAGGAACCCGTATTCCTCGCGGCTGGCCTCTGCCGCATCCAGCCGACCGACCACGCGGATGGCGGAGTTGGCGATGATCCGCCGTTCGACCTCGCTGGCGGTCTGTTGGGCGCCGATGAGGATGATCCCCAGCGACCGGCCACGTTCGGCGATGTCCAGGAGGATCTCCTTGATGGGGGAGTGTCCCTCGCGGGGTGCGTACTTGTTGAGCTCATCGAGGACCACGAAGGTGCGGGGGTCGGCGGTGCCGGTCTGCTCCTTCTGCTCGAACATCCGCTGGAGGACCACGCCGACGACGAAGCGCTTGGCCCGGTCATTGAGGTTGTGGATGTCGACGACCGTGACCTGTTTCTCGCGCTTGATCTGGCCGCTGGAGCCGAGGTCGCCGCGAATCACGTGCTCGACGTGCTTCTGCGCGCCGTACAGGCGGCGGATGAAGGCGTTGATGGTTCCGGCACCGATCGCGCGACCGGCCCAGTCGCCCATCGTCGCCTCGTCCTCGAGCCGGGCCTGGATGAAGTCGATGAGCGCGCGGAACGTGCGGATCTCGGTGCCGTCGATCGCGACGCCGCCGTCGCCAAGTGGGTGTGCCTCGGACCGGAGTCGGGCCGTCACGTTGTGCACGACCATCGTGTACTGCTGGCGGTCGTCCTGGGCGTCCGTGAACAGGAACGGCAGCAGCTCGTCTGCGCAGAACTCGGCCAGCGACCAGTGGAAGGAGCTGATGCCGACCTTGCGGGAGCCGGTGTCGGGAGCGCCGGAGCTCGCGCCGCGGATGGGCGGCGCCCAGAACTCCACGGAGTCGAAGGCGCTCGCTGGCAGCCCGAGTCGTCGGTAGCGCTCGCGGTGGTCCTCGTTGAGTTGCGTGTTGTCGTGGTCGAGGAACAGCAGGTCCTCGCCCTTGACGTTGAAGATCAGCGCCCGCGTGTTGTGTCGCGAGGCTGACGTGTCCGAGGCGAAGATGCTGTGGAGGAGGAAGGTCGCGTAGCTGGTCTTGGTGGCCACGCCGGACACGCCCGAGATGTTCACGTGGGCGCCACGCGTGCCGTCGACGAACTCGCGGTTGAGGAAGACCGGCTGCCCGTCCCGCGTGGCGCCCGCGGGGACCCTGGATTCCATCCCGTCGAAGAAGAGGGCCTCGAGGCGTTCGTCGCCCTCGGCGAGGCGGACGGCCTGGCCCGGCAGCGGCGGCACGAACACCTCGGGCTCCACGCGGGTCGTGAGGACCTGGGCGGCCTCGGCCACGCCGGCCGGCAGCGTGCCGTCTGCGATCAGGAACACGTCCGAGTCAAACCGTGCGCCCTCGTGGCGTGCCCGGACCTGGGCCACCACGCCGTAGATGCGGACGCGTTCCCCACCCGGCGGCGTGCGTTCGAGCGCGACGACATCGTCGAGCTGGAGCCACCGATCGGGATCGACGGCGACCCAGAACTCGAGGGGGGTGGCCTCGTGCCCGGTCGTGCCGAGGACGAGGCCGACGGGTGGGACGGCGGACATGCGCTCTCCCGGCAGGACGTCCGATGTGGCGCAAGCGTAGAGACGCCGTGTGACGCCCCCGGGGAGGCGCGAAATGGGGTTGTCGGGTGGCCGCTGACGGCAACATCACAGACAGTCATGAAGAACCACTCCCTGATATCCTTGCTGCGGGGAGCACTTCCAGCACTACCCAGGGGCAGGGACATGCGGAGGCTTGGTGCGTTGACCCGCGCGAACGCGTCGACGCCATCGCCGGACGGCGACGTCGCGGTCGATGGCGTCGACCAACGACTGATCGACGTTTCCAGGCGTCGCTGGGTCACGATGCTGGCCGTCGCCGTTGGCGGCTTCCTCCTCGGCACTCCCGATGTCCTCGGTGCGCAGCTGTCCGTCGTCGGGGTCGTCATCGCCGTCGTGTCCAGCTCGCTCGTGCTCACGCAGTGGCATGGGCGCCGACGCCACGATCGAGCCGCCGTCGAGGCCGTCATCGCCTCCCTGCTGTCCGGCGGTGTCGCCGCCTACCTCGGGTTCGCCACGCTTGAGTCGATCGACGAACTGACCCGACCCGAGCTGTGGCGACTCGCGGGCGCGATCGCGCTCGTCCTGCTTGCGGCCTTGACGATCATCGTGATCGTCGGAGCCCACCGCCGCCGTCTCTGGACCATCGTGGCGGCTGTCGCCATCGCCCTGCTGGCAGGCATCCAGCTGGCGACGGTCGTCCTCGATCTCGACTCGGTCGTTTCGGCGTCGGCCTGGATCGTCGGCGTGGCGCTGTACGTGCTGTCGCTTGCCCGGCTGACACTCGACGATGCCGTTCCCTGGGTCGGACGTCGGCAGGGGCCCGTCGGGCTGGACAACGTCATGCTGGCAGCCGCGGGCGTCCTCGCCGGACCTGCCGCCGCGGTCCTCGACACCGTGCGGGGCACCGAGCTCCAGCTCGAGCTGGTGATCGTCGGCTCCACCCTGTTTCCCACCCTGGCCATCATCTACCTCATCCGTGAGGTCCACGATCGGGCCGTCGCCGAACTCGAGGCCCATCACGATCCGCTGACCGGGCTGTTGACGCGGTCACTGCTGCACGACCGGCTCGAGGCGGCCATCGCGCGTGCGCGTCGTCGCGGGGGCCGGTTGGCGGTCCTGTTCCTCGACATGGACCACTTCAAGGAGATCAACGACTCGTTCGGCCACGAGGCCGGCGACCTCGTCCTCACGCGGGTGGCCCGCCGACTGACCGACGAGCTGCGTGACGAGGACTCGGTCGGTCGGTTCGGTGGTGACGAGTTCCTGGTCCTGCTGCCGGAGATCGAGGAGCTGGAGGCCGTCGAGAGCGTCGGCCGCAAGCTGCTCGAAACCGTCCGCCGGCCCATCCAGTTCGGCACCGTCGACCTGTGGCCCAGTGCGTCCATCGGCACGGCGGTCTACCCCGACGACGGCACGACCGCGGCCGACCTCGTCGAAAAGTCGGACCACTCGATGTACCAGGCCAAGCGACTCGGGCGCGGCCGGGTGCAGGTCTACTCCGAGGACCTCGCCGTCCGTGCGCGCCTGCGCCAGTGGCTCGAGCTCGAGCTGCGCGCGTCGCTGGCGTCAGGCTCCCTGGGCCTGGACTTCCAGCCGGTCGTCGACATCACCGATCGGCTCGTCGTCGGCTTCGAGGCGCAGCCCCGCTGGGACCATCCGGACCTCGGGACGATTCCTGCCGGCGTGCTCGTGCCCCTGGTCGAGGAGGCCGGGCTGATCGCGCCGTTTGTCGACCAGGTGCTGGGGCGCACGTGCGAGCGCGTGGCCCGGTGGCGGGAGGAGGGGTTGGCCGAGCTGCCCGTCGCCTTCAAGGTGTCGCGCCGGCAGGTCACCAGCGCCCAGATCCTCGGGCCCGTGCTCCGCTCGCTGATGCGGACCGAGCTCCCACCCCAGCTGCTCGAGCTCGAGCTGTCCGAGGAGACGCTGACCAGCAACCGTGAGGGCGTCAGGCGCGTGATGATGGAGCTGCGCAATCACGGGTTGCGCTGTGTCATCGAGGACTTCGGACTCGGCAACGCGAGCATCGGCTACCTGACCCACCTGCCGCTGGCAGGGATCAAGATCCACCGTGACCTCGTGGCCGAGATCGGCGAGAACGCCGACCCGTCGCCCGTGATCAACGCCATCGCTGCGGTCGCGGGCGCCCTGCACGCGCGGGTTGCCGCCGAGGGGATCACGAGCGCCGCGCAGTACGACTTCCTGCGTGAGACGGGCATCACGATCATGCAGGGCGACTTGTTGTGCCCACCGATCGACGAGGATGACCTGGAATCGCGCCTGCTGTCGGCATCGTTCGTCCGCGGTCGTTCCTCCATGGCGGCGCTGCGCCTGCGCGAGCTCGAGAACCCGGAGGCACGGGAGCCGCTCGACGCGCGTGTCCTCAACGTGTTGGGGTCCCTGGCGGGGACGGCTGCCCTGGACGCAACCGCGGTGGAGCACGTCGTGGCACAGCTGCCGGCGGGCCTCAACGCGTGACGACGCCCTGGGCGGGGGTCCGGCCGATGCTGGCCGTGGCCCGCCGAGGCCCTGCGCCGCCAGACGCGATCGTCGAGTTCAAGTGGGACGGCGTTCGGGCGCTCGTGGAGACCACACCGGACCGAACCGTGGTGCGTTCACGTCGCGGTCAGGACGTCACGGCGACGTTTCCCGAGCTGGGAGCGATCCACGAGGCGGTCGGCCCGGGGCTGTTGCTGGACGGAGAGATCGTCGCGCTCACGGCCGACAACGTCCCGTCATTCGGGCTGCTCCAGCGCCGCCTGGGCGTCTCGGAGCCAGCCCGCGTGGAGCGGGCCCGTGCCGAGGTGCCCGCAAGCCTGATCGCGTTCGACGTTGTCGGCATCGCCGGCACGCTCATCGTCGACCAGGCGCTGCGGGAGCGCCGCGCACACCTCGGACTGCTGGAGCTCCCCACATGCATCCAGGTCGCTCCCACGGGCGACGACGTCGAGGCCGTGCTGTCGGTGGCGGCGGCACGCGGCCTCGAGGGTTGCGTCATCAAGGATCCGGCTTCGCGCTACGAGCCGGGTGTGCGGTCAGCGGCCTGGCAGAAGGTCCGGCTCGTGCGCCGCCAGGAGTTCATCGTCGGCGGCTGGAAGCCGGGGACGGGCGCAAACGCCGGAGGGGTTGGCTCGCTCCTGCTCGGGTTCCATGACGCGAGCGGCCTGCGCTTCGCCGGCTCGGTCGGGTCCGGCTTGACGGATCAGGGCGTTGCGGAGTGGACGACACGGCTCGCCGCTTGCGAACGCGACACGTCCCCGTTCGTGGACGACGGGTTGGGTGATGGCCTCCGCTGGGCCGATCCGATCCATGTCGTCGACGTGCAGTTCCGCGAGTGGACCCGCGATGGCCGCCTCCGCCAGCCCTCCTACAAGGGGCTGCGAATCGACGTGGCTCCGGCTGATGTCGGACGGGAACCACAGGAACGAGACTGACGCCGCTCCTGCCCGGCGACCCTTACCCTCGTCGCGTCTGCGCACCCGGGAGGCCTCCATGCCTCGAGCAATCTGGAACGGGGCCGTGTCGTTCGGCCTCGTCAACATTCCCGTCAAGCTCGTGACGGCTGTCGACCGCAAGAAGGTCTCGTTCCGCGAGATTCGTCGCGGCGACTCCTCGCGGATTCGGCACCGAAAGGTCGCCGCAGCCGATGGCGAGGAGGTCACCCAGGACGAGATCGTGAAGGGCTACGAGATCGCGCCCGACCGCTACGTGGTCATCGACCCCGACGAGCTGCGGTCACTGGACCCCAAGGCCACGCGCACGATCGAGATCGAGGACTTCGTCGACCTCGCCGACGTGGACCCGATCTTCTATGACTCGTCCTACTACCTGATGCCAGGTGAGACGGCGGCCAAGCCCTACAAGCTGCTGCATGCCGCCATGACCGAGTCCGGCAAGGCCGCGGTCGCGCGCTTCGTGCTGCGGACCAAGCAGTACCTGGCCATCGTGCGCCCGCTCGGCGACGCGTTGTCGGTCTCGACCCTCGTCTTCGCCGACGAGGTCATCGGCACCGAGAAGCTCGAGGGCCTCCCCGACGACGAGGTCGAGCTGTCGGACAAGGAGCTGGAGATGGCACGCCAGCTGATCTCCTCGATGGAGGCCGACTGGGAGCCGGAGAAGTACCGCGACGAGTATCGCGAGCGGGTCCTCGAGCTGATCGAGAAGAAGGCCGAGGGCGAGGAGATCGTCTCGGTCCCCGACGACGAGAAGGAAGCCGGCGACGTCGTCGACCTGATGGCGGCGCTCGAGGCCAGTCTCGAGAAGAAGAAGGCCGGG
>JAWWBG010000149.1:0-6815 GCA_033721095.1 Nitriliruptorales bacterium | reverse complement strand
GCCCGCTCCGTGCGATGAACCTGGCGATCGGCGAGTCCTCGCGGGTGGCCTGGAGCAGCTGGATGTACACGCCGTTCACGTTCAACATGGCTTCCTCGACCCCGTCGGACTCGACACGTTCGCGGTACTCGGGAACGAGCCCGAAGGCGCGCTTCCACAGGTCGAGGGCCTCGTCGAGGTCCTCCACCGCGATGGCGATCTGGTCGATGCGGGTCACGTCCATGCCGTCCTCCTGGCCCCGCCAACGGTATCCGCGGGCGACTCGGAGCCGTCTCCCGGTCCCTGTCGGCCACGACGGCCAACCAGGCGGCCCCATCCGGGTGGGTTCGGGCGACTCGACGGCATCCTCGTACGATGGCGGGCGAAATCGTTCGAGGAACAGATCGTGACCGAGACCGTCGTCATTGGGATTGCCCGCACGCCGATCGGCAAGTTCGGCGGGGGCTTCACCTCGCTGTCGGCGATGGACCTGGGCGGCCACGCCATCAAGGCGGCCATCGAGCGGGCCGGGATCAGCCCCGACGACGTCGGCTACACCGTCATGGGGCATGTGCTGCAGGCCGGGCTCGGCCAGATCACCTCGCGCCAGGCGGCTGCCAAGGGCGGGATCTCCATGAGCATCGCCGCCGAGACGATCAACAAGGTCTGCCTTTCGGGCATGACGGCGATCGGTCGGGCCGACGGGCTGATCCGTCTCGGCGACTTCGACGTCGTGGTCGCCGGCGGCATGGAGTCGATGACCAACGCCCCGTACGTCCTCGACAAGGCCCGGTTCGGTTACCGGATGGGCAACGGTGAGCTCGTCGACGTGATGATGCACGACGGCCTGACCTGCGCCTTCGACGACTGCGCCATGGGACTCGCGACCGAGAACTACCAGGAGTCCAAGGGTCTGGGCATGACCCGCGAGCGCCAGGACGAGTGGTCGGCGCGGTCGCACGAGCGCGCCGCGGCCGCCTGGAAGGAGGGGGCGTTCGAGGACGAGGTCGTCAACGTCGAGGTGCCGCAGCGCAAGGGCGACCCGATGGTCGTCGACAACGACGAGGGCATCCGGCCGGGCACGACCGCCGAGAGCCTCGGGGGCCTGCGTGCGGCGTTCACCAAGGACGGGACGATCACGGCCGGCAATGCCAGCCAGATCTCGGACGGCGGCGCGGCGCTCGTGCTGGCCTCACGCGAGGCGGCCGAGCGCCTGGGCGCCACGCCGCTGGCCACCATCAAGTCCTGGGGGACGGTTGCTGGCCCGGATCCGTCCCTGCTCAACCAGCCCGGCGACGCCCTCAAGGTCGCCGCCGACAAGGCCGGCGTCGACCCGAAGGGCCTCGACCTCTACGAGTTCAACGAGGCCTTTGCCTCGGTCGCCATCGCGGCCGTCGACGACCTCGGGCTCGACGAGGACAAGGTCAACGTCAACGGCGGCGCCGTCGCGCTCGGACACCCCATTGGCTGCACCGGGGCGCGGATCGTCGTGACCCTCATCAACGCGCTGCGCAACCGCGGTGGCGGCATCGGCGGCGCGGCACTCTGTGGCGGCGGCGGGCAGGGCGACGCGGTCATCGTCGAGGTTGCCTGATCACGGTCACCGACCTGGCCGGCCAAGCGCTCGTCGACGGCGTCCTTGCGGGTGACCGTCGGGCCCTTGCCCGAGCCCTCACGATGGTCGAGGACGGCTCACCGGCTTCACTGCGGGAACTGATTGGCGGCCTGTGGCCAGCCACCGGCTCGGCCCGGGTGATCGGTGTGACGGGCTCGCCCGGCGTGGGCAAGTCGACGCTGACCAACAGCGTGGCCACGCGCTTGCGCCGGGCGGGACGAACAGTCGCGATCGTTGCCGTCGATCCTTCCTCGCCGTTCAGCGGCGGCGCCCTGCTGGGCGACCGCGTGCGCATGCAGGGCCATCACGCCGACGACGGCGTCTTCATCCGGTCGATGGCGTCCCGGGGTCACCTCGGCGGGTTGTCCTTCGCCACGCCCCAGGCGGTGCTCGTGCTGGATGCGGCCGGCTTCGACGACGTGCTCATCGAGACGGTCGGCGTCGGCCAGTCCGAGGTCGAGGTCGCCGCCACCGCCGACACGACGATCGTGGCCCTGGCACCGGGCATGGGGGACGGGATCCAGGCCGCCAAGGCCGGGATCCTCGAGATCGCGGACATCTTCGTGATCAACAAGGCCGACGCTGGTGGTGCCGGCAAGCTCGAGGCGGAGCTGCGCGGGATGCTCGAGATGGGGCATGCGGTCCAGGATGACGGCAACGGCTGGTGGCCCCCCATCCTGCGAACGGTGGCCGTCCGCGACGAGGGCGTCGAGGAGCTGGTGGCTGCCATCGACGAGCACGGAGCGTCGACCTCGTCGTCGGAAGGGCGAGCGGATCGCGACCTGGAGCGAGCCCGCCACGCGATCCGGGAGATCGTCCTCGAGCGGCAACGGGTCGCGATGGAAGCCGCCGCCGATCTGCTCGACGAGCTGGCGGGAGCGGTCGCGGCCCGCGAGATGGACCCCTACGCCGCAGCCGATCGACTCACGCAGGGCTGAGGTGGGGTGCCGGGGTCACTCCGAGAGCACGCTGACCGTGAAGGTCTTGACGACCCCGTC
The DNA here is from genome assembly GCA_033721095.1 of Nitriliruptorales bacterium. Classification (GTDB taxonomy): domain Bacteria; phylum Actinomycetota; class Nitriliruptoria; order Nitriliruptorales; family Nitriliruptoraceae; genus JAWWBG01. The sequence goes on along the minus strand of JAWWBG010000149.1, from coordinate 4,223 downwards.
GACTGTCGCCGACACGACGACGGTTGCGGTGGCGCCGGCCTGTTCGCCCGTTGCCGCGATCGTGAGGGTGGTTGAGGTTGCACCGCTGCCGAGGTTGCCGGTGGGCGGCGCAACGGAGCAGGTGAACTCCGGCGGTCCGTTGACGTTGCACGACCAGGTCACGTCGCCGGTGAAGCCCTCTTCCGCCGTCGCGGTGCACTCCGACGTCCGACGCTCCTGCTCGCGCACCTGGGCTTCGACCGTGTGGGATCCGGGCGTGCAGCTGACGCCGTAGGTCGGTTCCTCGCTCCCGGACGGCTCGGGGGAGGGGGACGGGGAGGGCTCGTCGCTGGGCAACTCGTTGCGGCAGGGGACCTCGACGGTGACCTCGACGGTCTGCTCGCCGATCGCGCCCGTGTCGTCGGTCACCCGCAGCGTCACGCGGTGGGCCGTCGACGCGTCGCCGATGAGCCCGAGCGGCCCGCTGCACTGCGATCCGAAGTCGAAGATGTGCAGCTTCACGCCCGCGACCTCGGGGGAGGACCCCAGCGGGCCTTCGGCGTTCGACGACCACGCGTAGCTGAGCGCCTCGGGTGCCGAATCGAAGTCGTCCGCCACGCCATCGAGCGTGACCACGGCGTAGGGACCAGTGGCGTCCTGACGTGTGGCCTGGCGCGTACCGCTGGTCGGCTGGCGAATGGTGACGATCGGCGGCTGGCCCGGCGGCGAGGTCTCCGATGGCGACGCCGTTGCGGTGGGCAGGCCCGTGGGTGCGGGCGGCGGGGGCTCGTACGGGGGTGGCGGTGGCAGCGCGAGGCCCCGACCCAGGCCGAGGCTCGGCGCAGCCACGGGGGTCCGGTCGACCGGCGACGCCGTCAGGTTGTCGAACAACACGGGGGCGGCAGAGCCATCGCCGGCCAGGCCCAGCACGACGAGAACCGGCATGAGCGCGACCAAGCCGATGGCCCCGACGATCGCCGCCGCGTGCCGCCAGCGGTCGGTTGCCGAGGGGGGCCGGCCAGTGGGCCAGGCGCGATCGAGCTGGCGCCAGATCTCGTCCTTGACGCCAGCGCGCGCAGGAACGGCTGCGAGGGCGCCGTAGGCGCGGATGGGGGCCAGCAGGGTGCGCTGGCGCCCCTGGCACTCGTCACAATCCTTCACGTGGCGGTCCACGGACTTGCGGATGGCCTCGGTGATCGGTGGCAGGGCGGCGTCCGCCAAGGTCACTCGCAGCCCCTCACAGGAGCGGCGCCCCTGCCTGACGAGGAGGAACGTGCCGATGGCCGCTCCGACCCGCTCCTTCATCCGGTTCACGAGCACGTATGCATGGTTCGGTTTCACGTCCAGCACCTCCGCGATCTCGGCGCTGGACAGGCCCTGTCGAACGTGCAGGTCGAGGACGGCGAACGTTCGCTCGTCGAGCGAGGCCGCGGCCTCCCAGACGAGCGCTGCCACCTCGTTGGCCGCGGCAGCTTCGTCCGGATCGTCGAGCCGGTCCGCCGATGCCTGCACCAGCAGGGCGTTGGTCTCGCCGTCGTCCCCGGGAGTCGGGGAGGTCAGCTGCCAGCGCTTGCGTTTCTCGAGCCGATCCAGGGCACGCCGATAGGCGATCTGGAACAGCCAGCTCTTGAACCGATCCGGCTGCTGCAATGACTCGAGGCGCTGCATGGCCACCAGGAACGAGTCCTGGACGAGCTCGGCCGCCTCGTCGCGGTTGCGGGTCATCCTCGTGAGGAAGTCGTGGAGGGCGTCGAACCAGCGGTCGTAGAGCACCGCGAACGCATTGCGGTCGCCGGCCCTGGCCTGCATGACCAGGTCGGCGTCCGACAGCGCGGCGTATGTACCCAACGAGCCCTCCAGCATGGTGACGGTAGCCATGAGCACCGCTGCTGAGACGCTCCACGGTGCCGGTTCTTACAGGCCGCCTCGCGTGGATGCACCCCGGGCTTCGTACACTCGATGCGCAACCGTCGGAGCCACATGAACCCCGAGGACGTCGAGCGTTGGCGGGCCCGCTACGAGCAGGCGGGCGAGCGCGACGCCGACTTCGTGACGCTCGGCGGCATCCCCCTCGAGCCCTTGTACGGCCCCCACAACACCCGAATCGACGAGGACCGGATCGGCCTCCCGGGCATGTTCCCGTTCACGCGGGGGCCGTACGCGTCGATGTACCGCACGCGGCCGTGGACGATCCGCCAGTTCGCCGGGTTCGCGGACCCGTTCGAGACCAACCGTCGGTTCCACGACCTGGTCGACGCCGGCCAGCACGGCCTGTCGGTCGCCTTCGACATGCCAACCCTGATGGGCCTGGACTCCGACGACGAGCGATCCTTGGGTGAGGTCGGCCATTGCGGCGTCGCGATCGACACCGTCGCCGACATGGAGACGTTGTTCGAGGGCTTGCCGCTGGGTGAGCTGACGACGTCGATGACGATCAACGCGCCGGCCGTGACACTGTTCGCCATGTACGTGGTCGCCGCCGAGCGCCAGGGCTGGGCGCTCAAGGACCTCGCCGGGACCCTGCAGACCGACATCCTCAAGGAGTACATCGCCCAGAAGGAGTGGCTGTTCCCACCGGAGCCCCACCTGCGCCTGATGGGTGACCTGATCGAGTTCTGCACCGCCGAGGCACCCCGCTACCACCCGGTCTCGATCAGCGGCTACCACATCCGAGAAGCCGGCTCGACAGCGGTGCAGGAGCTCGCCTACACGCTGGCCAACGGGTTCGCCTACGTCGAGCTCGGCCAGGAGCGTGGGCTGCATCCCGACCAGTTCGTGCCGCGTTTTTCCTTCTTCTTCGACGCGCACATCGACTTCTTCGAGGAGATCGCCAAGTTCCGGGCCGGGCGGCGAATCTGGGCCAGGTGGCTGCGCGATCGCTACGGCGCAACTGACGAACGTGCGATGCTGATGCGATTCCACACGCAGACCGCCGGCGTGTCGCTCACTGCCCAGCAGCCCGACAACAACATCGTCCGCACAGCCGTCGAGGCCTTGGCCGCCGTGCTGGGTGGGACCCAGTCGTTGCACACGAATGCCCTCGACGAGGTCCTCGCCCTGCCCTCCGACCATGCGGCTCGCGTGGCGCTGCGCACCCAGCAGGTCCTCGCCGAGGAGACGGGTGTCACCAACGTCATCGACCCGCTCGGGGGGTCCTGGTTCGTTGAGTCGCTGACCGACGAGATCGAGCGCCAGGCAGAGGAGATCTTCGCCCACATCGAGTCCCTGTCCGACGATGGCTCCATGACTCGTGGGATCCTCAAGGGCATCGAGGATGGCTGGTTCATGTCCGAGATCGCCGACGCGGCCTTCGCCTTCCAGAACCGGGTCGACAAGGACCGGTTCATCATGGTCGGCGTCAACGGCTACACGGACAGCGACGAACCCGACCTGGACATCCTGCGCATCGGCCACGAGGTCGAGACTGCGCAGCGGTCCCGGTTGTCGGACTTCCGGGCATCGCGCGACGAGGCGGCGATGGCCGGTGCCATGCAGCGACTCGTCGCCGCGGCAGCGACGGACGAGAACCTCGTCCCCCTCATCATCGATGCGGTTCGCGCCGGTGCCACGGTCGGGGAGGTCAGCGTTGGCCTCCAGTCCGTGTTCGGGACCTATCGTGAGGCCCCGCGCCTGTAGTCACGACGTGTCAGGTGTGCACCCTCCCAATGGACCGTTCCAGCCGCTGTGCGGTGACTGAACGGCCGCGCATCACCGGTGCGTGCTCTACTACGGTGGTCGTGGACCCCGGGCCGGAGGCGAGTCCTGAGCGCTGATGCACCTGCCCCCGCCACAGCGTCGGACGCACTCGTCCGCCTGATCGGCGTCAACAAGTGGTTCGGGGAACTGCACGTCCTCCAGGACATCAACCTCGACGTCGACGCCAAGGAAGTGGTTGTCGTCATCGGGCCGTCTGGTTCGGGCAAGTCGACGATGTGCCGGGCCATCAACCGACTCGAGCCCATCCAGCAGGGCGAGATCCTCATCGACGGCCAGCCGTTGCCTGCCGAGGGCAAGGAGCTCGCGCAGCTTCGCGCCGACGTCGGCATGGTCTTCCAGTCCTTCAATCTCTTCGCGCACAAGACCATCGTCGAAAACGTCATGCTCGGACCGGTGAAGGTCCGCAAGATGGCCAAGGACCAGGCGCGTCAACGGGCGATGGAGCTGCTCGAGCGCGTGGGCGTCGGCAACCAGGCCGAGAAGCATCCCGCCGAGCTGTCCGGCGGCCAGCAGCAGCGGGTCGCGAT
>JAWWBG010000148.1:0-6838 GCA_033721095.1 Nitriliruptorales bacterium | reverse complement strand
CGCGATGGTCGAGACGTTCCAGGCCCGGATGGCCATCCGCGAGGTCGGCAAGGTCCTGGGCCTGCCGCCCGACGAGATCGGCCACGTCGCCAAGAGCTTCACCCACGCCCGTGCCCGTGACGTCCGCAGGGCCCTCGACGCGCTGCCCGAGCTGCGGGGCACGCGGATGAATGCCGGCCAGCTCGACCGGCTCTTCGAGATCGTCGAGCGCATCGACGGGTTTCCGCGTCACCTGGCACTGCATCCGTGCGGGATCCTCATGGCGTCCCTCCAGCTCCAGGACGTGACGCCGCTGGAGCGGTCGGCCCGCGGCTACCCGATGGCCCAGTTCGACAAGGACGACGTCGCCGCGCTCGGGCTGCTCAAGCTGGACGTGCTGGGCGTGCGGATGCTGTCGGCGATGCGGCACGCCATGACCCTCATCCCGCAGACCCGCGGACATCCGTTCGACGTCGAGGACATCCCGTCCGGGGACCGGGCCACCTACGAGCTGATCTGCTCGGCCCGCACGGTCGGGATGTTCCAGATCGAGTCACCGGGCCAGCAGGAGCTGGTGGGTCGCCTGCGTCCGGAAGACTTCGGGGATCTCATCACCGAGATCTCGCTGTTCCGCCCGGGCCCGGTCAAGGCCGACATGGTCACGCCCTACGTGAACCGGCACCGAAACGGCGAGAAGGCCCAGTACATGCACCCGGCGCTGGTGCCGGTCCTCAAGGAGACCCACGGCGTGGTCGTCTACCACGAGCAGGTCATGGGGGTCATCAGCGCGCTGACCGGCTGCGACATGAGCTACGCCGACCTGCTGCGCCGCCAGCTCAACGACGATCGCAAGCTGCCCGCCATGCGGGCCTGGGCGGTGGCCCGGGGTGTCGATCGCGGATTCTCGCGGGAGGAGGCCGAGCACGTCTGGAAGCAGGTCGCCTCGTTCGCCTCGTTCGGGTTCTGCAAGGCACACGCGGCCGCGTTCGCCGTGCCGACCTACCGCTCGGCCTACCTCAAGGCCCACTACCTGCCCGAGCTGATGGCCGGGATCCTCACCCACGACCCCGGCATGTATCCCCGTCGGCTGATCCTCGACGACTGTCGCACGTTCGGGGTCGCGATCCTGCCGGTCGACATCAACCGCTCCGAATCGCACTACACCGTCGAGGTCATCGATCGCGGCCGGGCCGATCGGCTGCTGGGAGTGGATCAGCCGGAGCTTCCGCCGGGATGGCGACGGGCCGAGGACGGCGAGCTGCGTCCGCCCTCCGGGTTCGATGCCGGTGACGCCGGTGACGGCTGGCGCTACGCGATCCGCTGTGGCCTCCAGGACGTCAAGGGGATCAACCGCGCCGAGATCGACTCGGTCCTCGACCGACGGCCGTTTCCGTCATTGGAGGACGTGCGTGTCCGCGCCAACCTGTCCCGACCGGTGGCCGAGCGGCTGGCCGACCTCGGTGCCTTCGACCACGTGGCCGGGCTGGGTCGGCCCGGTGGCCCGGCCAACCGCCGCCAGCTGCGATTGGTGGTGGAGGAATCCTGGGCAGCGGGGGAACGAGGACGGCGCCGGGCCAGGGAGGGAACCGAGCAGACCAGCCTCGACCTGCACGCCGATCATGTCGCGGCCCTGCCGTCACCGACCGGCGCCGACCAGGTGCGCGCCGAGATCGCCCACGCCGGCCTCGACGTGACCCGGCACGTCGTGTCCTTCTACGAACCGCTCCTCGACGCGCTCGGCGTGATCCGCGCGAGCGAACTCGAGGACCAACCCGCCCAGAAGGTGGTGCGGGTCGCGGGCGTCAAGGTGGCCGTCCAGTCGCCCAGCCAGCGATCAGGCCAGCGGGTCCTGTTCCTGTCGCTGGATGACCGGACCGGCATGACCCAGGTCACCTTCTTCGAACGGCACTTGACCGACTGCGCCTGGACGATCCTGCACTCGTGGCTTGTGGTCACCGAGGGCCGGATCACTCGCAGAGGCCAGCGCGGTGCCACCGTCGCGGGCACCCGGGCCTGGGACCTGTCACGGCTGTGGCGCGCCTGGCAGCAGGGCTGGCTGCCCGACGCCCTCGAGGAGAAGGGCACCCCCGCCCCCCACCAACGTCAGCCCGTTGCCGCCGACGGCCTCCGTGCCTCGCAGTGGGGGCGCGGCGCCTGAGCGTCGTCGCTGCGCTCCTCCGCCAGTCGCTCGACGGGGGCGCGGCGCCTGAGCTCGGCCTCGTTAGCCTGTGGCCGTCGTCAGCAGGAACCTCGTGGAACGCGATCGCTTCGTGATCGGCCTCCCGCTCGGGCGGTGGGTGTCGAACACCTACATCGTCGGTGATCGCGCCAAGGGCGAATGCGTGCTCGTCGACGCGGGCGAGACCGCAACCGACACCATTCCCGGGGCCCTCGACAAGCTGGGTGTCACCTGCAAGGCGATCCTGTTGACGCACGGCCACATCGACCACTTCTGGTCCGCGCCGGAGCTTTCTCGCAAGCTCGACGTTCCCGTGTTCCTCCACCCCGAGGACAAGTGGCTGTGGGACAACCCGGCCGCCGCCTTCGTGGAGGACCGGGCCGCCGGCCTCGAGGCCGTCAAGGCGAACTACGGCCTCGACTGGGACGCCGGCGACTTCGAGCCCGTCAAGGACGGCCAGTCCCTCGTCTTCGGCGGCATCACCTTTGACGTGAAGCACAACCCCGGGCACACGCCCGGGCACGCCACCTTCCTCGGACGTGACCTCGGCGACGCGGCCGTCCAGTTCGCCTACGGCGCCCCGGAGGCGGCCAACGACATCCTGTTCAGCGGCGACCTCATCTTCGAGGGTTCCATCGGGCGCACGGACTTTCCGCGCGGCTCCCTCGAGGACATGTTCCGGTCGCTGGTAGACACCGTGCTCCCACTCGAGGATGACACGGTGATCCTCTCCGGCCACGGCGGCGGGACGACCGTGGGACGGGAGCGCGCAGCCAACCCGTTCCTCCGCCAGGCCATCAGCGCCGCCGGACGCTGACGACAGATGGGCCTGGACGCCAACCCACCTGCTGGCACCCGTGACTTCCTGCCGGCCGAGGCCGCGCGTCGCGACCGGGTCTTCGCCACCGTCCGGTCCGCCTTCGAGCGGCACGGCTTCGCGCCCCTGGACACGCCCGCCTTCGAGCGCCTCGACGTCCTCACCGGCAAGTACGGCGAGGAGGGCGACCAGCTCATGTTCAAGATCCTCCGCCGCGGGATCCACGAGGACACCGGTGAGGCCGACCTCGCGCTGCGCTACGACCTGACCGTCCCGTTGGCCCGCGTGGTGGCCCGCTACGGATCCCAGCTGCCCACGCCGTTCCGTCGCTACCAGGTCGCACCGGTGTGGCGTGCCGACCGGCCGGCCAAGGGACGCTTCCGCGAGTTCGTCCAGTGCGACATCGACACGGTCGGCAGCGATTCGCTGGTGGCTGACGCCACCACGATCGTTGCCATCGCGGACGCCCTGAGCTCGCTCGGTCTGTCCGGCTTCCGATTTCAACTGAACTCACGGAAGACATTGCGAGGCCTCATCTCTGCGTATGGCATTCCGCCCGCACTTGAAGTGGACACCCTCACAGCGATGGACAAGCTCGACAAGATCGGCGTAGCCGGCGTCGCCGATGAGCTACGGATTCGTGGCCTTGAGGCTCGCCATGCGGACGCGTTAGTGACGGACCTTTCGGGTGATGTCCCGATGGCGGATCTTCGCCATCGCATGAGCTCCACGAACTTGGGGCGGGAGGGGTTGGCCGAGATCGACTCGTTGGTGAACCTGGTGGCCCACGCCGACCTCGACGTCGAGTTCACGCCGACCCTGGCACGCGGGCTTGGCTACTACACCGGACCGATCTTCGAGGTCGTCCACGACGGACTCGGGTCGTCCATCGCCGCCGGTGGCCGCTACGACGGCCTCGTGGAGGCGCTTGGGGGCCCGGCCACGCCGGCATGCGGCGGGTCCATCGGCCTCGAACGAGTGCTGGAGATCCTGTCGGGCGACGAGGAACCGGCCGGCCTCGACGTCCTCGTCACCAGGCTCGGCGGTGACGAACCCGCGCTTGCGCTGGCCGCGGTCGCCCGCGAGCACGGTTGGTCCGCTGAGCCCTACGCCGGGACCTCCTCGAAGCTCGGCACCCAGCTCAAGTACGCGGACCGCCGCGGCGCCCGTGCGGCCCTCATCCAGGGCGATCAGGAACTCGCCGCCGGTACCGTCACCGTCAAGCACCTGACCACCGGCGACCAGGCCGTCGTCGCGGTGGACGACCTTCCCTCCCACCTCCGATCACTGCTGGACGCCTGATGGCCTTCCTCGGCTCGCTCCGAACGCACGCCTGCGGCTCGCTCGGCGTCGACGACATCGGCACCGAGGTCGTGCTCGGCGGCTGGGTCGACACCCGCCGCGACCACGGCGGCGTGGCCTTCCTCGACTTTCGCGATCGCTCCGGCATCGTGCAGGTCGTCGCCGACCCCGAGGCTTCCGAGGCCTTGGCCGCCGCCCACCGTGTACGTCCCGAATGGGTCCTCCGCGTCACCGGTGTCGTGCGCGCTCGACCGGAAGGGATGGTCAACCCCAACCTGTCGACCGGTGAGGTCGAGGTGGCCGCGTCAACGGTCGAGGTGCTGTCTGCCGCCGAGCCGCCGCCCTTCCCGATCGCCGACGACGCCGAGGTGAGCGAGGAGATCCGCCTCCGCCACCGCTACGTCGACCTGCGACGACCGGCCATGCGCCGCCGACTCGAGGTCCGGTCGGCCATGAACGCCGTGATCCGCGACGTCATGGACGCCAACGGATTCCTCGAGGTCGAAACACCCATCCTGACGCGCGCGACCCCTGAGGGCGCCCGGGACTTCCTCGTCCCGTCGCGCATGAAGCTCGGGTCGACCTATGCGCTGCCGCAGTCACCCCAGCTGTTCAAGCAGCTGCTCCAGGTGGCCGGCATCGAGCGGTACTGGCAGATCGTGCGCTGCTTCCGCGACGAGGACCTCCGCGCCGACCGGCAACCCGAGTTCACGCAGCTCGACGTCGAGGCCTCGTTCGTGGTCGAGGACGACATCCTCGGCCTGTCCGAACAGGTCGTGACCGCGGTCTGGCAACAGGTCGCGGGCGTCGAGATCCCGGTGCCCTTCGACCGCGTCCCGTGGGCCGACGCGATGCGCCGCTGGGGGAGCGACAAGCCCGACCGACGGTTCGGGCTGGAGCTGATCGATCTCGGTGACGTCTTCGCCACCACCGAGGTGGGGGTCTTCAAGGGCGCACTGGACGAGGGTGGCTCCGTGATCGCCGTGTGCCTGCCCGATGGCGGCAGCCTGACGCGCAAGCAGTTCGACGGCTGGGTCGAGTGGGCCCAGAAGCAGGGCGCGAAGGGCCTCGCCTGGGGCGTGTTCAACGAGCCCGACGACGAGGCCGGCGCCCTCCGCTCGCCGCTGGCGAAGTTCATGTCGGCCGAGGAGATCGCCGCACTCCGTGACGCCTGCCAAGCCGGCCCCGGCGACGCCGTCTTCTTCGGTGCCGGTGAGACACGCTTCGTGCAGGAGATGATGGGTGCGTTCCGGCTCGCGCTCGCCCGTGAGCAGCAGCTCATCGACACCACTCGAACTGACGTGCTGTTCGTCACGGACTTCCCGATGTTCGAGCCCACCGATGACGGCGGCTGGACACCGAACCACCACCCCTTCACGGCGCCGACCGAGGCATCGGCCGAGACGTTCGACACCGATCCGGCCAACGCGATCGCCCGTGCCTACGACCTGGTGATCAACGGCCACGAGGCCGGCGGCGGCTCCATCCGTATCCACGACGCGACGGTGCAGCAGCGGGTCTTCTCGTTCCTCGGCATGGACGCGGACGCGGCCCGCGACATGTGCGGGTTCCTGCTCCGTGGGCTCGCGCCCGGGGTGCCGCCGCATGGCGGCATCGCCATGGGACTCGACCGCTGGGTGATGCTGTTGACGGGCGGTGACAACATCCGTGACGTGATCGCCTTCCCCAAGACCCAGTCCGGCGCCTGCCTGCTCACGGACGCCCCCTCGCCATTCGAACAGGAGGCCTTGCGTGACGTGGGGCTGCGACTCGCGCCCGGCGTTGCGGCCCGTGACGACATCCCGGCTTCCACGGGCTCCGAGACCGGACAGGCCTGATGGGCCCGGTGCTGGCCTGCACAGGCCTGGAGAAGTCCTTCGGGAACCTCCACGCGGTGAAGGGCGTCGGGTTCACGATCGACGCCGGCGAAACCTACGGGTTGCTGGGGCCGAACGGTGCCGGCAAGACCACCACCATCTCGATGATCTGCGGGATCCTCGAGCGCGATGCCGGCGAGGTCTCGGTGGCCGGCCAGCAGGTGTCACCCCGAGCGCCGCAGGCGCGCGCGACGATCGGCTACGTCCCGCAGGACCTGGCCCTGTACCCCGACCTGACCGGCCGTGAGAACCTCGACTTCTTCGCCCAGATCCACGGCCTGGACCGCCACGCACGACGGGAACGCGTCGCGCACGTGCTCGACATCGTGGGCCTGGCGCCCCGCGCCGACGACCGCGCCGAGGACTACTCGGGCGGGATGAAGCGGCGCCTCAACATCGGCATCGGGCTGCTCCACGAGCCGCGCCTGCTGGTCCTCGACGAGCCGACGGTCGGAGTCGACCCGCAGTCGCGCAACGCCATCCTCGAGTCCATCGAGCAGCTGGGTGGGGAGGGACTGTCCGTGCTCTACACCACCCACTACATGGAAGAGGCCGAGCGGCTCTGCGATCGGATCGGCATCATCGACGAGGGCACGCTCATCGCCGAGGGCACGCGGGATGCGCTTGTCGCCGACGCCGGACAGGAAGACCTCGAGGGCGTGTTCCTGCACCTGACCGGCAAGG
>JAWWBG010000147.1:0-6954 GCA_033721095.1 Nitriliruptorales bacterium | reverse complement strand
GATAGGAGCCCAGCCGCATGGTCCCGCCCTTGTCGGTGACGTCGCGCTGGTCGGGCATCAGATCGATGACGGGGTGCGGGGTCGTGGGGGCGAACTCGGCGGAGTTGGCCTCCTCGAGGCCCACGACATTGCGGGCGAACTCGATGACCGCTGCGTGGAGGCCCAGGCACAACCCCAGGTACGGCACGTCATGCTCGCGGGCATGGCGTACCGCCTGGATCTTGCCCTCGAACCCGCGGTAGCCGAATCCCCCCGGGACCACGATCGCGTCGCAGTCATGGAGGATCGCCTCCACCGAGCCCGCCGTGATGTCGTCGGAGGTCACCCAGCGGATGTCCACCGCAACACCGTGCTTCATGCCGCCGTGACGCAACGCCTCTGCGACCGACAGGTAGGCGTCGGGCAGGTCCACGTACTTGCCAACCAGCGCGACCGTGACCGATTCCCGTGGCTCGGTGGCACGCGCGACCATGTCCCGCCACTCGTCCAGGTCGGGCTGGACGTCAGGCAGCCCCAGGCGCGTCGCGACCACGCGGTCGAGGCCCTCCTCGTGCATCGCCAGGGGAACGGCATACAGCGATTCGGAGTCCACCGCGGCCACGACGGCGTCCACGTCGACGTCGCACTGGAGGGCGACCTTGCGCCGCAACGTCTCGTCGAGCTCACGATCGGCACGCAGGACGAGCACGTCGGGCTGGATGCCGATCGAGCGAATCTCCCGCACCGAGTGCTGTGCTGGCTTGGTCTTGAGCTCACCGGACGCCGCGATGAAGGGCACCAGGGCGACGTGGACGTAGCAGATGCGCTCGCGGCCGACATCCAGGCGCAGCTGGCGGATGGCCTCCAGGAACGGGAGACCCTCAATGTCACCGACGGTTCCCCCGACCTCGATGATCACGACGTCGTTGTCATCCGCAACAGCGAGGATTCGATCCTTGATCTCGTTGGTGATGTGGGGCACAACCTGGACGGTCTTTCCGAGGTAGTCGCCCCGCCGTTCCTTGTCGATCACCGATGACCAGATCTGGCCCGAGGACACCGAGGACGTCCGCAGGAGGTTCTCGTCGACGAAACGCTCGTAGTGGCCGAGGTCGAGATCGGTCTCGCCGCCGTCGTCGGTGACGAACACCTCGCCATGCTCGAAGGGGTTCATCGTGCCGGGGTCGACGTTGATGTAGGGATCGAGCTTCTGGAGGGAGACCTTCAGCCCACGCGCCTTCAGCAGTCGGCCGAGGGACGCGGCCGTGATGCCCTTGCCGAGAGCCGAGGAGACACCGCCGGTCACGAAGACGAAGCGTGTGGGGGGTTCGCGGTCGGCGTGTCGCCTGGCGGGAGAGGGAGCGGGGCCCGGGCTCTGATCGAACTCCTGGGAACCCATGCTGCCTCCTGGCTGGGCCTTGGGGGCCGCCGCGAGCAGCCCATCGGACGGTAGCGGGCCATGGACGGTCGAGCCAACGAGGTGCTGCACGTCCGGAGGTCCGGCGCCACGCGTGACACGGGACCGGCACGAAGGCGTTCAGGCCCGCTTGACCTCGAGGTGGACGTGCGGCCACGGGCCATCCGGGAGGTGCCGATCGACCTGGGAATGGAAGGGGAATCGATTGGCCGTGCCCGCCAGTGGCGTCTGGCCAGCCACGACCTCGTCTCCGACCTTGACCTTCACCTTGGCCACATGGATCAGGACGACACGCAGGCTCGGGTCGCTCGCGGCTGCGATCTCGATCCGCGTGTCGGCGTAGCGGCCGTAGAGCGAGTAGTTGCGGACCTCCACGACGCGGCCGGTGATCGGCGACAGGACGGGCTCGTCGTCGCGCAGGACGAGGTCGACGGCGGTCGTTGCCCGATTCTCGCGCCCGCGGCTCGCCTGGATGTCGTAGATCGGACCCGGCAGCACGCCCGGGTCCTGGTACTTGGTCGTGTTGAAGTTGTTGCGAAGCCGTCCCTCCGGCCGCATCGACAGCGCGTCGGCGAACGCCGCCTCGTGATAGGCAACCAGGAGCGTGGCGCCCGATGGGGTCCACAGCTCGAGACCCTCGACACGGGCAAAGACCTCGGGAACGCCGGCAGGTTGGACGGCATCGACGTCCGAAGCGTCCTCGACCGGGACGCGATCACCGTTGACGACGGGCTGCGTGGCCACGTTGTCGTCGGTGAGGAACCCGACCGTGACGACGAAGAGCAACAGGGCGAGCGCGAGCAACAGGACCCGTCGGACCTTGCGCCGCGGATGCGACGACGCGCCTCCGCGAAGACGTATTGGCCGGGGCCCGAGATCGAGCGACATGGCCCGAACGCTAGCCGCGCCGACTGCCGGGACCGGCGAGGTGATCGCAGGCTCGTCGGGGTTGGACGGCCAGCCGATGGAGGTGTCGCCGGCGCTGGCGGTTCCGCTCAGCCAGCGACGTGGTCGCGGCCGCCCGGGCGACCGCGAGGAGCTCGAGCCCATGGGCGAGGCCAGCGTCCGTGTCGGCACCGCCCATCATCCGGGCCAACTCGGCCGGCCGTTCGTCCTCGGACAGACGGCGTGCAGTCGTGACCGTGGCTCCTGCCTCCACGTGCTTGTCGACCACGTGGTGGACGTCGGCATGGGCGGCAACCTGGGCAAGGTGCGTGACGCAGAGGACCTGCCGGTCGGGCCGCGCATGGGCCAGCCGTGCCAGGGCTGCGCCGACAGCCCGGGCCGTGTCGCCGCCGACACCGGCGTCGACCTCGTCGAAGACGATCGTCGTCGTCCGGTCGGCGTCGGCGAGAGCCGTCTCGATCGCGAGCGCGATCCTGCTCCGCTCCCCTCCAGAGGCACCCTTTCCCAGGGTCACGGCCGGCTGGCCAGGGTTGACCCCGACCCGGAACGTGACCTCGTGGCCGCCGTCTCGCGGCGCTCCCCCCTCGTCAATCGTGATGTCGAGGTGGGCGTGCGGCATCCCCAGCTGACGAAGTTGCGCGGTGACGGTTGGGACGAGATCGTCGGCTGCCTTGCGCCGCGCGGCGAACAACGTCTGACGGGACGCGTCGAGCTGATCGTCCAGCTCGGCAATGTTCCGATCCAGGTCCGCGAGGCGATCATCGGTGCCGTCGAGCTCGGCGAGCCTCACGCGGGCATCGTCGGCGTGCGCCAGCACGTCGGCCAACCCGTCGCCGTACTTGCGCCGCAACCCGGCAAGGACCCGGACACGCTCGCGGAGGGCGTCCAGCTCGCCGGGATCGACCTCGGCGTCCTCCGCGGCATCCCGCAGCTCGCGCGCAAGGTCAGTGGCCTCCTCGACGAGCCGCACCGCCCGATCCATGAATGCAGCCATCGTGGCCGTGGCGGGGACGTCCCGGAGGGCGCCGACAGCTGCCCCGAGCGCGTCGGCCGCGCCCTCGTCCCCCAGCGCCAGCGCCGCAGCCGCAAGGGCGTGGCGGACCTGCTCGCCGGCCTCGAGCAACTCAAGGCGATCGTCCAGTGCCTCGTCGGCCTCGACGTCGATGGCGACCCCCTCGATCTCGGCCAGCTCATGTCGCAGCTGGTCGGCGAGTCGGAGCCGGATCCGTCCGTCACCGACCAGGACGTCGCGCTCCGCAAGCGCCGCCGTCCGCGCGTCGAACGTCTGCCGATGTGACGCGAGCTCCTCGAGGTGAGCCGCGCCGGCGAAGTGGTCGAGAAGGTTCCGCTGGACCGCAGGGTCTGCGAGGCGGATGTGGTCGTGCTGGCCGTGGATCTCGATCCGGCCGGTCGCCCACTCCCGAAGGTCGGCGACTGTTCCCAGCTCGCCGGCGACCCGGATGCGATTTCCCGACCCCGTCATGCGGCGCGCGACGACGACGTCCTCGTCGACGCCGCGAACGAGCGCCTCGATGGCGGCGCCGTCTGCGCCGTCGCGGATGAGGGTCGAGTCCCCCCGCGCACCACACAACAGCGAGAGTCCCGTCACGATGAGGGTCTTGCCGACGCCGGTCTCGCCGGTGACGACCGTCAGACCGTCGGCCAGCTCGATCGTGATGTCCTCGATCACGCCCAGGGACTGGACGCGCAGCTCCCTGAGCATCAGCGCAACCCGAACTTGCGACGGACGAGGTCGATGAAGTCGTGGTCGCCGAGCTGGACGAGCCGCACGGGTCGGCCGTCGGCCGTCGCTGTCACCGATCCGCCCGGGGGGAGCATGACCGGCTCGCGACCGTCGCACGAGACCACCGCCGGCTCCTGGTCGTCGGGGATCTCCACCCGGACGACCTCGTTGGGGCCGGCGAGGACCGCCCGGTCGAAGAGCGTGTGGGGGGCCACCGGGACCACGAGCGTCCCCGTGACGTCCGGGGACAGGATCGGGCCACCCGCGCTCAGCGCATAGGCCGTCGAGCCGGTCGCGGTGGCGAGGACGATTGCGTCCGCAGGGAACTGTGCGAAGTGCGTCTTGCCGATGATGACGTTCAGGCGCAGGAGCCGCTGCCGAGCGGACTTCTCGACGGAGACGTCGTTGAGGCCCCAAGTTGCCTGGAGGAGCTCGCCGGCCTCGTCACGAATCTCGGCCTCGATGGTGGCTCGTTCCTCGACCTGCCAGTCGCCGGTGAGGATCCTGTCGATGGCGGCGTCGAGCTGGTCCTCCTCGAGCTCGGCCAGGAAACCGAGGCGTCCGAGGTTGACGCCCAGGACGGGCACGTCGCGGTCGCGGCACAGGTGGGCCGCCCGCAGGAATGTTCCGTCGCCGCCGAAGGAGATGACGACGTCGGCATCGACGGCAACCTCGTCGACCGGCACCTGGCTGTCGTGGAGTCCGTCGAGCTGGACGTCTTCGCTGGCCACGACCACGGTCGCGCCGCCCTCCCGGAATGCGGTGGCGGCGCGATTGGCGACCTCGACGGAGCGAGGGCGCTCCGGGTGGATGACCAGGCCGATTCTCACGCGTCCCTCACCTGTGCGCCGTCGGCGACCGCCGCTGCGATCACCTGCTCGGCGTCGCCGTCCTGCGCGGTGCTCGGTCGCTGGAACCAGGCAGGAAACTCGACGTTGCCGGCTGGTCCGCGTACGGGCGACGCGATCACGCCGCGCAGCTGCCAACCTAGTTCGCGGGCGCGATCGACCACTCCGGTGATTGCCGTTGTCCACAGGCCCGGTTCGCGGACGACCCCACCGCGGCCAACGTGGGTCTTGCCGACCTCGAACTGCGGCTTCACGAGCAGGATGGCGTCGGCCATCGGCAGTGCCAGTCCCGTGATCGCGGGCAGGACGGTGCGCAGCGAGATGAACGAGAGGTCAGCGACGACGATCGCGACGGCACCGCCTGGCAATTCGGTTGGCTCGAGGTGGCGGATGTTCGTTCGTTCGAGGACGTGGACGCGTGCGTCGGAGCGCAGGCGGTCGACGAGCTGCCCATACCCGACGTCGACGGCCGTCACGTGGGCGGCGCCGCGCTGGAGCAGCACGTCGGTGAACCCCCCGGTGCTGGCTCCGGCATCGAGGCAGCGCTTTCCACGGGGATCGACCGCGAAGTTGGCCAGTGCCGCCACCAGCTTGCCCGCGCCCCGGCTTGCCCAGGGGTCGTCCGGAGCCTGGACGACGACCGCCTGCGCGGGCGCGACCTGGCGTGCCGCCTTGCTCGCGGGGGCGCCGTCGACGAGCACGCGACCCTCGGCAATGGCCTGCTGGGCCTGCTCCCGGGAGGACACGAGCCCGCGGCGGAGGAGCTCGACGTCGAGCCGCCGTCGGCTGGCCACGTTCGTCAGTCGAGGTCGTCGAGGTCGGCCAAGCGACGCGACAGGTCGTCGTCGAGCTGGGCGTAGACACGAGGGTGCTCGTCGACCGGCTGCTCGGCAATCGTCGCCACCAGGTCATCGAGGTCGTCGAGGCTGCCGGTGACCTCGGGGGCCGATTCGTCGCCCACGCGCAACTCCCTCACGGTCGCAGACGAGGCTACGCCCTCCTCCCCGTCCCGCGGCGCAGGGAGGACAGCGTCGCCCTGCCCTCCGCCTCACCGACGAACGGCGTAGCGCAGCAGCACGTCGTCCTGGTGCCTCGCCGCCGAACGAAGCTCCAGGGCGAGCACGGGCAGCGGATCCGGGAGCAGCCGTGGCTGGCCCCCGACGATTGCCGGGGCCACCGTCAGGAACAGCTCGTCGACGAGCTCGGCCTCGAGCAGCCATTGAGCGAGTGACGGTCCCCCCTCACACAGGATGCGGTGAAGACCGAGGTCATGGAGCACCGCCAGCAGGGCCGGGGCCGTGATTGGTTCCTCGAGCACGACAACCTCGGCATGCTCGTCCCCGGCGAGCTCGTCGTTGCTGGTGATGAGCACGGGACGGTCGCCGTCACCGCGGAGTCGTTCGGTGTCGACGCCGCCATTCGTGAGGACGGCAAGACGCGGGACCGCTGCCAACCCGTTGCGTTCGCGGGCAGCCCGACGCTCTGGCGTGCTTCGAACGGGTCCGTAGCCTTCCGCCCGAACGGTGCTGCCCCCGACCAGAATCGCGTCCGACCCGTCTCGAACCCGGCGCATCGCCACGAGGTCTGCTTCACCACCGAGCGTCCCACTCCGACCGTCCGGCCCCGTCGCAGCTCCGTTGAGCGCTGTCACCAGGTGCAGGGTCACGGCCGGTTGGGTGCTGGTGCCCGTCAGCACGAGGTCCTTGTACAGGTGCTCGAGGTCGACGTGATCCACGGGTTTGTCCCGGTTCCGAAACCGAAACGAGCCTAGGACTGGTCATGACGAGGAGGAGCTCCGAGGGACGCCGTGCCGCCCGTGGATTCCCCCGGGCCTGCAGGGATCGGAGCCATCGTCTGTGCCGTCAGCGACACTTGGGTGGCGTGCAGCAGCCGGCCCGGTGCAGCCGCCCCACGGCTGTGGGCAGCAGGCGCCGACCTAGCCTCGCCCCGATGGACACCGACGAGATCCCCGTTCCGCCAATCCAGGTCCACGACGACGGCATCGTGGCGATCGACACCATGACGGGGTCGATGACCAACGTCACGGCCGGCTACCTGCT
>JAWWBG010000146.1:0-7109 GCA_033721095.1 Nitriliruptorales bacterium | reverse complement strand
GAGTCCTTGACCTCGTCCCAGAGGGCAGCGCCCTTCAGCGATTGCTCGACGCGATCGTCGAGGTCCCTGGTGTCGCCCATGAGGCGAGGGCCGAAGGCAACGTTGTCATAGATCGACTTGGGAAACGGGTTCGGTTTCTGGAACACCATGCCGATCCGACGTCGGACCTCCACGGGGTCCACGTTGGCCGCGTAGAGGTCCACGCCGTGGTAGGTGATGGCTCCGGAAACCCGGGCGCTGGGGATCAGGTCGTTCATCCGATTGAGGCAGCGCAGGAGCGTGGACTTCCCGCACCCTGAGGGTCCGATCAAGGCGGTGATCTCGTTCGCGGGAATCTGGAAGCCGATGTCGCGGACGGCCTGGAAGTCGCGGTAGTGCACGCTGACGCCGGAGAGGGCGAAGACGGGGTTGTCGAAGGAGGGAACC
Organism: Nitriliruptorales bacterium; assembly: GCA_033721095.1. Lineage (GTDB taxonomy): Bacteria > Actinomycetota > Nitriliruptoria > Nitriliruptorales > Nitriliruptoraceae > JAWWBG01. Next base: position 6,683 of record JAWWBG010000146.1, on the reverse strand, counting down.
TCGGTGGCCAGGGTCGGTCTCCTCAGAACCTCACGGGCCGGAGCGTAGCCATCGGGGGTTTCGGTCCGGGGGTGTGGCAAGGGGGTGGACATCGCGCGTCTCGTTGGTCGCGAGCGGACCGCTGAGGGGCCTGTTCGGGCACCCACCGGAAGTCTGATGGCGCGAGGTGAACGAGTGGTGAACGGAGCATGTGGGTTGCCCGAACGCACCGTCCTACGACGTCGCGTCGATGTCCAGGGAGGCCATGAGGTCGCGGACGCGTCGCTCGATCTCGTCGCGGATCGGGCGCACGGCCACGAGGTCGAGACCGCTTGGGTCCGTCAGCTCCCAGTCCTCGTACCGGCGGCCGGGATACACCGGACACGTGTCCCCGCAGCCCATCGTCACGATGACGTCGGCAGCCCGGATGCCATCGTCGGTCCAGCGCTCCGGCACCTGGTCGGCGATGTCGATGCCCACCTCGGCCATGGCCTGGATCGCCATCGGGTTGACCTGGTCGGCAGGCTCGGAGCCACCACTGCGAACTGCGACCCGGTCGCCGGCGAGGTGACGCAGCCAGCCGGCGGCCATCTGCGATCGCCCAGCGTTGTGCACACACAGAAACAGGACGGTGGGACGGTTTGCGGTGCTCATGACCGGGAGTGTGCCCTTCGCTGTTGACGCACCGGGAACGGCCCGATGAACAGGATGCTCAGTACTCGACCGAGGCGTAGGTCTTGAGCTTCTCAAGGCGGTGACGAGCACGGACGATCCGGATCGTGCCGGACTTGCCGCGCATCACCAGCGACTCGGTCGTCGCACCCTTGCCATCGAACGTGACGCCGTCGACCAGCTGGCCGGGCGTGATGCCCGTGCAGGCAAAGAAGCTCTCGTCGCCCGACACGAGGTCATCGACGGTGAGGACACGATCGAGGTCGTAACCGGCATCGAGCGCCGCCGTCCTCTCGGCGTCGTTGCGCGGCCACAGTCGTCCGAGGATCTGGCCGTCAAGCGCCTTGACCGCGCACGCCGCCGTGACGCCCTCGGGGGTGCCGCCGATCCCGTACAGGACATCCACGGCCGGCTTCTCGTTCCAGGCAGCCAGAACGGCCGCCGCGACGTCGCCGTCGGTGATGAGCTGGAGCCGCGCCCCGGACTCACGGACCTGGCGCTTGGCGTCCTCGTGGCGGTCGCGATCGAGCATCATCACCGTCAGGTCACGAACCTCGCGGTCGGTGGCCTTCGCAACGTGCGCGAGGTTCTCGGCCAATGGCGCGTCGAGGTCGATGACGTCCCTGGCGGCCGGCCCGACGACCAGCTTCTCCATGTAGACGCAGGGGCCCGGGTCGAACATCGTGCCAGTCGGCGAGGCGGCCAGGACGGCCAGGGATCCCGGACGGCCCTCGGCCATCAGGCGCGTGCCGTCGATGGGGTCGACCGCGATGTCGACCTTCGGGTCCTCGCCGGTGCCGACCTGCTCGCCGTTGTAGAGCATCGGCGCCTCGTCCTTCTCCCCCTCGCCGATGATGACGGTGCCGTCCATGTCAACCGTCGCCAACACGGCGCGCATGGCATCGACGGCCGCCTGGTCGCCGGCCTCCTTGTCCCCGCGCCCCTGCCAACGCGCGGCCGCCATCGCGGCCGCCTCGGTGACGCGCACGATCTCGATGGCGAGGTTCCGGTCGGGTTGCTCGCTCATGCGGATTCCTTGTTCGTCGTCGGGATGGGGGTGTCAGGCGCGTCGAGGACGCACGGTACGCGGCAGGTCGCGGTCGAGACCCGGCGGCAAGGGACCGGCCTCGGCATGGGCGCGGAGAGCGTCATTTTCCCAGGCCACGCGATCGGACAGCCCGGACTGGTCGTTGAAGAGCCGCTTGAGGAGCTGCACGGCTTCGGGCTGACGGCTGGCGACGAGGGCCAACCAGGCGAACGCGGCGTCGGTGGCGCCGCCGTCCTCCACGAGCCGCTGGACGAAGCCGCGCTCGTGCGCCTCCGCGGCCGGCACTTCGCGACACGACAGCACCCAGTCCTTGGCCGTCGACAACCCGACCTGTCCGATGGTCCGGGCCGTGCCGACGGGGATGCCCCGGACGGCGCCGGGAAACCGGAAGTGCGCCGACTGCCCGGCCGCCCGCAGGTCGCAGGCAGCCGCAGCCTCGGCCCCACCGCCGACGGCGGGGCCCTCGACCGCAGCAGCAGTGGGCAGCCGCAGGGTGCTCAGGGCGCCGTAGAAGACGGTGAAGAGCTCCATGCGGCGCACGGCGGTTCCCGGCTCGAGCTCCTTGACGTCCGCGCCGGCCGAGAAGACGCCGCCAGCGCCGGTCAGCAGAACCCCTCGGCACTCCCCGTCGGCCTCGGCGTCGGCCAGGGCATCGATCAGCGCGACCAGCAGCGCACTGTCCATGGCATTGCGAACGGCCGGCCGGTTCATGGTGAGAATCCGGATCGACCCCTCGACCTCGACGTCGTCCACCACGCCAACCGGGCGTGAGGAGACGTGGAGCGGCTCGTCCATACGGGGATCCGGGCGGGTGCCAGCGCGAGGCTAGTGCCCGGATCCTCGGGCTCCGGAAGGGGCGTCGATAGGCTCGAATCGTGTCCGCAGACAGCCGCAAGCGCCTCGCACGTGTCGTTCGGCGTCCCGACGCAGACCTCGCCGAGGCCGCCCTGCTGTGCTGCGTCGAGGCGGAGCCGAACCTCGATGTCGATGTCGCGCTGCTGCGGCTCGATGCGCTCGCCGACGCCCTGCGGGCGGGCGGCTTCGCCTCCTCCGACCCGGTCTCGGACGCGACGGCGCTGCGCGATCACCTGGTCGGCGAGCTCGAGTTCACGGGCGATCTCGAGACGTTCAACGACCCGGCCAATGCCCTCTTGTCGCGCGTTCTCGATCGGCGCCGTGGGCTGCCCATCACGCTGTCGATCCTGTGGGTCTCCATCGGTCGGCGCCTCGGTGTTCCGATCCACGGGATCGGTCTTCCCGGTCACTTCGTGGTCGGGATCGGCGATGGCAACGAGCGTGCCGTCGTCGACCCGTTCCACGGCGGGGCAGTCCTCGACGAGCTGGACATGGCCCGCCTCGTGGCTCGCTCGACCGGGAACCAGGTCCAGTTCCGACGGAACATGCTGCGTCCGGCCAGTCCGCCGCTGATCGTCCGGCGGCTGCTCAACAACCTCACTCGCGACTACCAGGCCGCCGGTGACGCGCGCGCTGCGCTGTGGTCGGTCGACCTGAAGCTGTTGTTGCCGGCCATTGCCGCCGAGGACCACCGGGCCCGCGGCGAGCTGCTGCTGCACCTGGGGCAGTTCGACGAGGCCGCCGACGCGCTCGAGACCTATCTCGAGGTGGCCGATGCGCCGTCGGACGGCGAGGAGATTCGCCGGCGCGCCATCAACGCGCGCGCCCGTCTCAACTGACCGGCCGGCGCGTCAGTCCCGCTGCGCTGCGTACTCGACCACACGCGCCAGCACGTCCTCGGAGGCCCGGCTGACAGCTCCCGCGTCGAACCGCGGCTGCGGGTCGTACTCGATCATGAGCTGCGCGGCGCGGGCAGCGGTCTCGTCGACCAGCAGCTCGACCAGGCGGAGCGCCATGTCGATGCCCGAGGACACGCCGGCGGCGGTGATGATCCGCTGCTCGGGGTGCTCGATCACGCGCTGGGTCGACGACTGCGCGCCGGCCTTGTCGAGGAGGTGCAGCACGGACCAATGCGTGGTCGCCGTGAGCCCGTCGAGCAACCCGGCAGCGCCAAGGACCAGGGAGCCGGTGCACACCGACGTCGTCCAGCGGGTCCGTTCGTGGGCCGTTTGCAGCCAGTCCAGGACGCGCTCGTTCCTCGCAAGCTCGCGCGTCCCGATGCCACCCGGGACGACGATGACCCCTGGCGCGGGGACGTCGCCGGGCTCGGCATCGACCGTCAGGCCCAGGAAGCCGTTCTCGGTGCGCACCTCACCGCGCTCGAGGCCGACGAACACTGGCGTGATCGTCGGAATCCGCTGGAGCACCTCATAAGGACCGATGGCATCGAGCGCCGTCATCCGCTCGAACAGCAGGATCGCTGCCGTCACGTCCTCCATGTCAGCTCCTCATCGACTCGGGTCAGCCTCCCCGGGACGTCACTGCGACGCGCGGGCCTTGAGCGCCCGGAAGGCGCCGCCCAGCGTGATGGTGCCGATCGCCGCGATCGCCGCGAAGCCCGTCAGCAGCTCGGTGCCGTTCCATCCCGTCAGGGTGAGCCCGCGCATCGCCTCGATCACGTAGGTCATCGGGTTGAACCGTGCCACGGTCTGGAGCCAGTCAGCCATCTGCTCGAGCGGGACGAAGGACGGCGCCAGGAAGACCAGCGGAAAGAAGAAGATCATCGAGGACTGCGTGGCCTCGGCGCTGCCCGTGCGGATGGCCACGTTGAGGCCGATGCCGGCGTAGGCCAGGCCGAAGCCAAAGGCCATCGAAATGGCCACCAAGGCACCGACGGGGCCCGTCGCGATGTCCGCACCGATGGCGAGAGCGACGAGCAGCACGATCAACGCCTGGAGGGCCGCACGCGTGCCGTCGACCATCAGGCGGGCGAGCAGGATCGCGTCACGCCGGATCGGGGCCAGCAACAGCTTGTCGAAGTAGCCGGTGTCGATGTCCTGCACCATCGACATCCCCGACCCGTTGCCAACGGTCGCCACGGTCATCAGCAGGGTGACCGGCACGAAGAAGGCGACGTAGTCCTCGGCGAAGAACTGGGCAACGTTGTCGAGTGCCGCCGTGTTCACGGTCAGGAAGAACACCGGGATGAACAGCGGCGGGATGACCGCGGCGGGGACGCGCAGCCAGTTCCGCAGCGAGCGCCGATACAGCGGCAGGAGCTCGTGGCGGAACACGGAACGACGCGTGAGGACGTGCGCGCCCTCGACGGTGGTGGTCGCGGCGGTCATGCAGTCCTCCTGCGGCGTGCGGTGTCGGCGGCAGCGGGTGGCTCGGCGGCGGGTTCGGCGTCCGCGCCCTCGAGGCGGTGGCCCGTCGATCGAAGGAACACGTCATCGAGTGTCGGACGTCGCAGGGAGATCTCGGGCACGACAACGCCGCTGTCTGACAGTGCCCGAACGAGCGCCGGAACCGCGGCCTGCCCGTTCGTGACGTACACGTCGACGTGGCCGTCGTCCTCCTCGAACCTCGTGACGAGGTCGTTGCCACGGAGCACGGCCCGAACCTTCGTCTTGGCGCGAGGCGGCATCGCCAGGCGGACGAGGTCCTCGGACACGGACGCCTTGAGCTCCTCGGGGGTCCCCGCCGCGACGATGCGACCCTGGTCGATGATCGCGAGGCGGTCGCAGAGCGCGTCTGCCTCCTCCAAGTACTGGGTGGTGAGGAGGATGGTGGTCCCGGCGGCGTTCAGACGGCGTACCTCTGCCCACACGTTCTCGCGGGACGCCGGGTCCAGGCCGGTCGTGGGCTCGTCGAGGAACAGCACGCGGGGTCGGTGGACGAGACCGGCCGCCAGGTCCAGCCGCCGCTTCATGCCCCCGGAGTAGGTCCGGACGCGTCGGTCGGCGGCATCCGTCAGCCCGACGACGTCGAGCAGCTCAACGGCCCGGGCCCGCGGATCTGCCACGGCAAACAGCGCTGCCTGGAGCTCCAGGAACTCGCGGCCGGTCTGGAGGCCGTCGAGGCCGACCTCCTGAAGCGCAACGCCGATCGACTTGCGCACGGCCGCAGGGTCGGCGACCACGTCGTGGCCGGCGACAACGGCGGTTCCGCTCGTCGGCGACAACAGGGTCGTCAGGATTCGGACCGTCGTGGTCTTGCCGGCGCCGTTGGGGCCGAGGAAGCCGAAGATCTCACCGTCCTCGACGTCGAGCGAGACCCCATCGACCGCGCGGACGTTCCCACGCCTGTAGACCTTCACGAGGTCGCGTACTTCGATGATGCTCATGCGCGAGCTTCCTGTGCGATGCCGTGGAGGAGCGAATCGACCAAGGTCGTTGCAAGCTCCTCGTCCGTCCTGAACAACTGGTGAACCCTGCCGTGGGACAGACCCACGACCACGTGCCCCAAGCAGGCGCCAGTGAGAGCCTGGGCGATCCCGCGGACGTCGACGGCCGGGTCGAGGCGCCCGAGCTCCTGCTCCCCCTCCAGATAGGCGACCACGCTCCGAGCGACGGCCCCCGGCCCGTGACCCTGCTTGTGGAGCCGACGGGCCGACTCATGGAAGGAGCCGGGGTTGCCGAGTGCCGCCGCGAGCATGGTCGAACGCTCGCGGAAGAAGACGATGGCGTCGCGGACGAACTCGAGCAGGTTGTCTCGGACGCTGGACTCACCGATCCGGTCGGGCAACGAGCGCGCCGTCTGCAGGAACCGCCCGCCGAATTCTTCGAGCAGGCTGATCAGCAGGTCGTCCTTGCTGTCGAAATGGTTGTAGATCGAACCCTCGGAGCAGTGCGCCTCCGCCGCAATCTGGCGTGTTGTCATCGTCCACAGGCCCTGTGTACGGGCGACACGCCCCGCGGCGTCGAGGATGTCCTGTCTGGTTGGCACCAATGCTCCCTTGCGCGATTGTCCAGTTGAGTGAGTGACCACTCATTCTGAGTGAACACTCACTCAGAATGGTTGTCAACTCCGGTCGGGGCCGAACCGCGACGAGCGTGGGATCATGCCTGTGCGGTCGGGCCATACAGTTGGCGCAGAAGGGCCAGCACCCGAAGGATTCAGGATGGCG
>JAWWBG010000145.1:0-7204 GCA_033721095.1 Nitriliruptorales bacterium | reverse complement strand
GCCGATTGGCCTTGGTGGCTTCCGCAGGTGCGGCGCTCGCTCACCAGAGCTCGGCGCCGGCCTCGATGCGCTCGCGCAGCATGGTGGCAAGGCGGTCGCGGTGGAACCGACCGGTCCCGAACGTTCGAGCCGACAGGTGGGCCCGCTTGAGGTAGTAGTGGAGGTCGTGCTCCCACGTGAACCCGATGCCCCCGAGGACCTGCAACACGGCGTCCATCACGCGTGGGCCGGCATCCGAGCACCAGGACTTGGCCACCGAGGCGGCGATGCTCGCGTCCTCCGCCCCTGCTCCCACGGCCCACGCGGCGTACCACGCCGCCGAGCGCATGCCCTCGACGTCGACGAGCGCATCGGCCAGCCGATGCTTGATTGCCTGAAAGCTGCCGATCGGCTGGCCGAACTGCTCACGGACCTTCGCGTACTCGGTCCCGACGTCCAGCATGGCCTGCGCCGCGCCGAGGAGGTCGAGGGCGTACAGGGTCGCCCCACGGTCCAGCAGCGCGGCCGCCAGGCCGGCGTCGCCCAGATGCGGGCCCTCGCCGCCCGGGAATGCGGCGATGGAGCGGGTCAGGTCCAGGCCGGTCACGGCCGGCAGGCCGCCGTGTGCGAGGCGGACGCCGTCGGCGTCGACGATCAGCGCGATGTCGGCGATGGGTCCGTCCACGACCAGCTCGCCGGCGTGGGCGACCGTCCCGATCGTCGCGCCGTCCAGCAGCCGGGCGCCCATGTCGGCGTGCCCGTCCAGTTGCCGCAGCCCCCACGCCGCCAGTGTCGAGGACACGAACGGTGCCGGGCTGACGTGGGCGCCGACCTGCTCGGCGAGGACCGCCGTCTCGACGAACCCGAGCCCCAGGCCGCCGTCGGACTCGGCGACCTCCATCGCCAGCCACCCCTGGTCGACCATCTGCTTCCAGAGGTCCTCGTCCAGGCCGTCCGTGACGGCTCGGACGCGCTCCATCGACGAGGCGCCGGCGAGCAACTCACGTGCGGCGTCCCGGAGGGCCCGCTGGTCGGCGTCGAGGTCGAAGTCCACGTCGCGCACGCTAGCCAGTGGCCTCATCCAACCTGACGCCCGTGTCAGGTTCGAGGGCGATCCGTGGTTTCATGGGGCCATGGACCTGACGTTCACCGGCGCCCAGGACGCCTTCCGCGCCGAGTTGCGGGCATGGCTGGCCGACAATGTCGACTGGGACGTGGCCGTCGGCCCTCCGACGCTGGCCAGCCTCGACGAGCAGGTCGCGTTCGGTCGTCGGTGGCAGGCCCGGCTGGCCGAGGGCGCTTGGGTCGGCGTCTGGTGGCCAACCGAGTACGGGGGGCGTGGCCTCGACGCCACGAGCCACTTCATCGTCCAGGAGGAGCTCGCGCGGGTTCGCGCACCCGAGCTGGTCGGCCGGATCGGGGTCAACCTGGCGGGCCCGACGATCCTCACGAACGGCACCGACGAGCAGAAGGCTCGGTGGCTGCCGTCCATCCTCGACGCCTCCCGGTTGTGGTGCCAGCTGTTCAGCGAACCGGGCGCGGGCTCGGACCTTGCTGCCGTCGCCACGCGTGCGACGAGGACCGAGGGTGGCTGGCTGCTGACCGGCCAGAAGGTGTGGACCAGCTGGGCGCAGTTCGCCGACTGGGGCCTGTGCCTGGCCCGCACGAACCCTGACGCGCGCAAGCAGGCCGGGATCACCTACGTCGTCGTCGACATGCACGCCGACGGCATCGAGACGCGGCCACTGCGACAGATCACCGACGAGGCCGACTTCAACGAGGTGTTCCTCGACGGTGTGTTCGTGCCCGACGAGAACGTGATCGGCGAGGTGGACGACGGCTGGCGCGTCGCGCGCTCGACCCTCTCGTTCGAGCGCGGCGTCAACCCGCGTCAGCTGGTCCGCCACTTCCAGCTGCTCGAACAGCTGCTGCGGCTGGCCCTGGAACGCGACGCGTTCGAGGACGTCCGCCACCGCCAGCGGCTCGCGGCCGCCTACGCCGAGGTGCGCATCTTCCAGCTGCACAACTGGCGGACGCTGTCTCGACTGGAGCGCGGCGAGGAACCCGGCCCGGAGGGCTCGGCCCTCAAGCTGTGGTGGTCACAGATGAGCACGCGGCTGCACGACACCGCGATGGACATCCTCGGCCCGGAGGCCGCCACGTGGGATGATCCGAGCTGGCAGCGATCGTGGCTGTACTACAAGGCATCATCGATCTTCGGCGGAACGTCGGAGATCCAGCGCACGATCGTCGGGGAGCGGGTGCTCGGGCTGCCGCGCCCGCCGCGGAAGGAGACCGCCGCATGAGCGAACCCACCGACTTGGGCACGGTCCTCTACTCGGTGGCGGGTCCGGTCGCGACGATCCTCATGAACCGCCCCGAGGTCCGCAACGCCCAGTCGACCGCCCTGATCGAGGACACCGATCGTGCCTTCGACCTGGCAGCAGCCGACGACGACGTTCGCGTCGTGATCCTCGCCGGTGCCGGTGACCACTTCTGCGCGGGCCACGACCTCAAGGCCATCGTCGGCGAGGAGGAACCCGACGAGTGGCGGCGCAAGCGCGACACGGCCGAGGGCAAGCTCGAGCACGAGCAGGTCATGTACTTCGACAAGTGCATGCGCATCCGCGACTTCCCCAAACCCACCATCGCGAGGGTCCAGGGCGCCTGCGCGGCAGCTGGCATGATGCTGGTCGGTGTCGTCGACCTGGTCGTCGCAGCCGACGACGCCTTCTTCACCAACCCCGTCCTGAAGATGTCCGGTGCCGGCGTCGAGCTCTTGGTCGAGCCATACCTCATGGGATTCCGCGGAGCCAAGGAGTTCCTGCTGACCGGCCGGCGCGTCGCCGCCGAGGAGGCCAAGGCGCTCGGGATGGTCAACCGGGTCGTGCCCCGTGCCGACCTCGAAGCGGCCACCGCCGAGCTCGCCACCGAAATCGCCAAGGTCCCACCCATCACGGCCCAGATGGTCAAGCGTTCGATCAACGAGGCCGAGGACCTCGGCGGGAAGCTGGCCGCTTTCCGGCACCACTTCATGATCCACCAGTTCACCTCCAACACCGAGACGGCCCTGGGCATGGCGAAGAAGCGGCAGGAGACCGGCAGCGTCAAGCAGGTCATCGCCGAGCGTGACGGTGACTGACGGGCCGCTTCACGGCCTGCGCGTCATCGACGCCGGCACACGCATCGGCGCGCCGTTCTGTGCCGGGTTGCTCGGAGAGCAGGGCGCCGAGGTCATCAAGGTCGAACGCCCCGATGGCGGTGACTTCCTGCGCGAGCTCGGCCCGTTCGAGGACGGCTACTCGTTGTGGTGGGCTGTCGAGGGTCGGGGGCGCAAGTCGGTGACGTGCGACCTGCGCAGCGAGGTCGGCCAGGACCTTTTCGGTCGGCTGGTCGCGAACGCCGACGTGCTGGTCGAGAACTTCCGACCCGGCACGATGGAGGAGTGGGGCCTGGGCCCAGCCGACCTGCCCGACTCCTTGGTCTACGTGCGGATCTCGGGTTTCGGCCAGGACGGCCCGTACGCCCAGCGGCCCGCTCTGGACCGGATGGGGATCGCCCACGGCGGCCTGTTGCACGTCACGGGTGATCTCGACGGCCCGCCGATGCGCCCGGGGGTCACGCTGGCGGACTACCTCACGGGCGTGTTCGCAGCAGAGGCCGCCGTCGCCGCGCTGTACGACCGCGACGCGCACGGGACCGGCCGGGGACGCGTCGTGGACGCGCCGCTGCACGCGTCGATCCTCCGCATCATGGAGTGGACCGTGGCCGCCCAGGACCGGCTCGGGCTGGTGCGAGAACGCACGGGCAATCGGGTTCGTGACGCCGCGCCGATGGACAACTATCGGTCGGCGGACGGCCGGTGGGTCGCGATCGTTGCCGGGTCGGATGCCAATTTTCGGCGCCTGTGCGACGCAATGGGGCGGCCTGACCTCCTCGACGACCACCGGTTCGCGAGCACCGCTGACCGGGGCGAACACGCCGACGACATCAACGCCATCGTTGCCGACTGGGTCGGGTCGTCGACGGCAGCCGAAGCGGAGGAACTGTGCCTGGCTGCCGGTGTGCCGGTCGCCCTCGTTCACTCATCGGCGGACATCGTCGTCGACGAACACGTCCGAGCCCGCGGCGACCTCGTCACAGTCGACGATCCGGTCGTCGGTCCGATGCTCCAGCAGGCACCCCATCCTCGGTTCGTCGGCGAGAGCCTCCCGACGCCATCAGGTGCCCCGCGGCTGGGCGAGCACAACGAGGAGGTCTGGCAGGGCCTCGTCGGCGTCAGCGACGACGAGTACGCGGCCGCCCGCGACGCCGGCGCCATCTGACGCCGCTCACGTCCGCTGCTCAACGACGATCGTGACCTCGAAGAGGCGGTTCGGGGCCAGGCACGGTGGCGTTTCGTCGTGGCAGGGCAGGCCGCCGGTCGACGTGAGGACGGACTCGCCCGGCTTGACGCCGGTCACCTCCCACTCGCGGTAGCCCGGGTCGACGAGGAACAGCCGTTCGTGAACCGCGACGGCGTCGCCGGACTGCGACAGGTCCGACCACCGCATCCCCTCCTCGCCGAGCCGCACGAGGAGAACCTCGCCAACGCCGACTCGGAACGTTCCGCCGGAGTCATCGGCGGTCAGGATCGTCGGGGCGGGCGGAGGCGGAGACGGGGTCGGCGTCGGCTGTGTTGGTGAGGGCGACGGGGTGGGAGCCGGCGGCGTCGACGGCGTGGTCGGGCTTGGCTCGATGGTCGGCGTCGCACTCGGCGACACCGTTGCCGACGGGGTCAGCGGCACGGCCGTGATTGCCGCCGTCGGGGCCTCGACCGCCACCTCGCCCCCGCCGCAGGCGACGACGAGCAGTGCGGCGACGACCAGCACGATCCGGATCCGTCTCACGGCGCCTCGAGGTCGACAAGCCCGGCCAGATGTCCGAGCTGCTCGATGAAGTGTGCCGGTGAGTCGGCACGGAGCCGAACGTTGTGCATGGTCCCACCGGCCGCCGACAGGGCCTCCAGCGTGGCCATCACGCCGTCGGGATCGGCCTGTGGGTCGATCAGATCGTGGCCCGGCCGGAGGACAACCTCGAAGTCGTCGGGCACCTCGACCTCGGCCAGCATCGCGGCGACCTCGTCCGGCGCCAGCCCGAAGGGCACCCAGCCGCTCCCGAGCTCAACCGCCCGGCGCAGCGACCGACGGGTTCGGCCGCCGACCCAGATCGGCAGGTGCTCCTGGACGCCGTTGGGCTCGACGACCAGCCCGTCCCAGGCGAAGTGGGCGCCGTTGAATGATGGTTCGCGGACCCCCCAGGCCGATCGGATGGCCGCGATGGCCTCGTCGGCCCGCTCCCCGCGACCCTCCATCGGAATGTCGAGCAGCGCGAACTCCTCGGCCAGGGATCCGACGCCGACGCCGAGCGTCAACCGGCCGCCCGACAGCTGATCGAGGGTGCCCCAGCGCTTCACGATCTCGAGCGGATGGTGGTAGGGCAGGACGACGCAGTGGGAGAGCAGCCGGATCCGCGAGGTGCAGGCCGCCAGGTACGACAAGGTCGCAAGCGCGTCCCAGTAGACGGTGCCGCGACGCCCCTGCTCGGACGCCGGGATCCCAATGTGTTCGCTGGCGGCCAGGTGGTGGAAGCCCAGCTCGTCGGCAGCCATCGCGATCCGGCGCAGGTCCTCGACCGTGGCCGTCGCCTCCCACGGGTTGTGTCCCGCGGGGTTGCGGATCACGATCGGCGTGACGAGGCCAATGCGCATCACTGACTGCCCAGACCCGTCACTTCTTCTCGTAGCCCTGGTCCAGGGGCGCCGGCATCCCGACGGGCTGGAGGTGCTGGCCCAACGTGACCTCGAAGTGCTCGGCCACCTCGGCCGGCGTGAACCCACCCGGCCGGTACATCGAGGCCACCTGCCGTGGCGTCTGGAACAGCGTGTAGCTCCAGCCCGTGCGGCCGAAGACCTGGCCGTTCACGGCGCCGGCACGTTCGGAGGCGAGGAACGCGACCAGCGGCGCGTTCAGGGAGGGGTCTGCGTCGGGCGGTGGCTCGTTGCCGGTGCGGTCGTAGAGACCCTGCGTCATCCTCGTGACGCCGGCGGGGGCCATGGCATTCACGGTCACGCCGTACTTCCCCAGCTCCAGCGCCCACACGAACGTCATGCCCATGATGCCGGCCTTCGCGGCGCCGTAGTTGGTCTGGCCGAAGTTGCCGCGCAGGCCCGCGGACGAGGTGATGTTGATGATCCGGCCGTAGCCCTGCTCCTTCATCAGTGGCGCGGCGTGCCGGACCATGTTGAACGTGCCCTTGAGGTGGACGGCCACGACGGCGTCGAAGTCGGCCTCGTCCATCTTCACGAGTGTGCGGTCGCGGATGATCCCGGCGTTGTTGACCACGATGTCGACGCGCCCGAACGTGTCGATCGCCGTCTGGACGATGCGTCCGGCCGCCTCGTAATCGCTCACGGAATCGTGGGCCGGGACGGCAGCGCCACCGTTCTTCTCGATCTCGCTGCAGACCTCGGTGGCCGGGTCGTCACCTTCCTCACGGCCATCCAATGACGCACCGATGTCGTTGACCACGACCTTGGCGCCTTCGGCGGCCAGGCAGAGGGCGAACTCCCGCCCGATGCCGCGTCCGGCGCCGGTGACGATGGCGACACGATCCTCGAGCAGCATGCGAAATCCCCGGATGAGCGACGGCGGTGAAAAAATCCTACTCTGACGCGCACGTCAGGTTTCTGGCGCTCCAGGGGGCGCCCACAGCGAAAGTCCGTCCGTGCCCGAGTACCAGCCGACGCCGCCATCCGAGCGCGGTGATCCCGTTGGCGGAGCGCCCGCCCAGGAGCGCTCGCTGCGCGCGCAGGGCAAGAAGACGGTGAACAAGCTCCTCGACGCTGGCATCGAGGTCTTCGGCAAGCGCGGCTTCCACGCGACGCGGGTGGACGACATCGTCAAGGCGGCCAAGACCTCGCACGGCACCTTCTACCTGTACTTCTCCAACAAGGAGGACCTTCTCGGCAGCCTGATCGCCCACTGCTCCGAGGAGATGGATGCGCTGCTTGAGACCCTCGGCGACGTGACGCCGGACGCTGCGGGACGCGCCGAACTGCGCGAGTGGCTCAGCCGTTTTGCGGTCCTGTACGAGCACTACGGACCGGTGATTCGCGCGTGGGCCGAGGTCGCTGAGACGGTCAATCCCGAGTTCGCCCAGCGGGGTGCGGAGATGCTCGGGAACT
>JAWWBG010000144.1:0-7279 GCA_033721095.1 Nitriliruptorales bacterium | reverse complement strand
GCCGGCCCTCGTCACCTGCCCGAGGACCTCGAGATGGTCCGCGACGCCTTCCGCCGCTTCGCGGAGGAGCAGGTGATGCCCATCGCGGAGCACATCCACCGCAACGACGCCGACATCCCCGACGAGATCATCCAGGGCGTGGCCGAGATGGGCTGTTTCGCGCTGTCGATCCCGGCCGAGTACGGCGGCATGGCCGAGGGCGGCGACGACGAGCTGCTCAACATGGTGCTGGTGACCGAGGAGCTCTCACGGGGATCCCTGGGGGTCGCCGGGTCGCTGATCACGCGACCGGAGATCATCTCGACCGCGATCCAGCGGGGCGGGACAGAGGAACAGAAGAAGACCTGGTTGCCGGCGATCGCGTCCGGCGAGAAGATGTGCGGGGTCGCCGTCACCGAGCCCGACTACGGATCGGACGTCGCTGGGGTCAAGGTCAGCGCCACCCGCGACGGCGACGACTGGGTCATCAACGGCGTCAAGACCTGGTGCACGTTTGCCGGTCGCGCCGACTACCTCCTGGTGCTGGCCCGCACCGACCCTGACCGCTCCCTCGGACACCGCGGGCTGTCGTTGTTCGTGGTCGAGAAGCCGACGTTCGGCGGCCACGAGTGGTCCACCTCCCAGGACGGTGGCGGGTCCATCGAGGCGCGGGCCATCCCGACCATCGGCTACCGCGGGATGCACTCGTTCGAGGTCTCGTTCGACAACTGGCGCGTGCCGCACGCCTGCCTGATCGGCGAGGACGATGGCGTCGGCCAGGGGTTCTACCTCCAGATGCAGGCCTTTGCGAACGCCCGGCTCCAGACCGCGGCGCGTGCCCTGGGCGTCATGCAATCCGCCCTCGACGAGTCGGTCGCCTACGCGCAGCAACGCAAGGTCTTCGGGGCCGAGCTCGGGGACTATCAGCTCACCAAGGTCAAGATTGCCCGCATGGCGATGATCATCGCCGCCTGTCGGGCCTTCTCGTTCGAGGCGGCCCGACGCATCGCCCGCGGTGATGGCCAGCTCGAGGCCAGCCAGGTCAAGCAGCTGGCCTGCCGGGCATCCGAATGGACGACACGCGAGGCACAGCAGCTCCACGGCGGGTACGGCTACGCCGAGGAGTACACCGTCTCCAGGCTCTTCGTCGACGCGCGGGTCCTGTCCATCTTCGAGGGTGCCGACGAGACGCTGGCGCTGCGTGTCATCGCCAAGCGGATCCTCGAAAAGGCCGCCAAGCCCTGATTTGCGGTCGTTCCGGCGTGATCGACGGTGATGTCCGCAGGATGAGCCCCCGTGTGGTTCCCTCACCGACTCGCTTCGCCGAGCCGCGACGCGAGCGCCCCTGCGGCGTTCGCGTGAGCTCCGCGGGGCACGGCAACACCCATGGCGCCCGACCTCCGGAGGTGGCAGATCGGTGCCCTTGAGACGCCGATGATCCTGGCTGTCGAGGCCGGTGGCCACAGCGGTTTCGCGGTCGGCAACCTGCTGGCCGTCCTCGTCGTGGCCTGGGGCGTGGGTCGCCTGTTCGAGCGTGTCGGCTACCCGTCCATCCTCGGCGAGCTCCTCGGTGGGATCGTGCTCGGTCCGCCCATGCTCGGCCTGCTCAACAGCGACCCTGCGCTCAACGTCATCGGCGACCTCGGCGTCATCCTGATGATGCTCTACATCGGCACCGAGATCGACATCCGCGATCTGCGCCGCGCCTCGGTGCCCGGGCTGATGGCGTCCATCGGCGGGTTCGTCGTCCCGTTCGCCCTCGGGTTCCTGCTCATCCGGCTCACGGGCGGCGGGAACATCCCCGCCATGTTCGTGGGCAGCGCGGTCGGCGTCACGTCCCTGGCGACGAAGTCGAGGATCCTGCTGGACCTCCGCATCCTCGACACGCGCATCGCATCCGTGCTCATGGCTGCGGCGCTGCTGTCGGACACGGCCACGCTGATCGTGTTCGCCGGGATCATCGGCTTCGTCGAGCTGGGCGAATTCGACCTCGGCGAGACGGCGTTGGTCGCCGGCGAGGCGGGTGCCTTCTTCGTCGTGGCCCTGGCAGCCGGGATCCTCCTGCTGCCGCGCATCGCCAGTCGCATCCGGTCCCAGGCCGCCAGCACCAGCACGGCGATGGTGTTCGTCATCGGAACGGGACTGCTGTACGCGTGGCTGGCGGAACTGGCCGGACTCCACGCCATCCTCGGTGCGTTCATCGCCGGCCTGTTCCTGGCACCCCATCGGCTCGGCGGACGTGTGTTCGGCGAGGTGAATCGGCTGTTGCGCGACGTGTCGGTGGGCCTGCTCGCCCCGGTGTTCTTCGTCACGGCCGGATTCGCGACGGACCTCGGCGTGTTCCGGACCGACCTCCCGCTGCTGCTCGGCGTCCTTGCGGTCGCCTTCATCGGCAAGATCGGCGGGACTGCGCTGTTCTACCTGCCCACCGGCTACGGCTGGCGCGAGGGGATCACGGTCGGCGCCGCCATGAACGGTCGCGGTGCCGTTGAGATCATCGTTGCGGGGATCGGGCTCGAGCTGGGCCTGATCTCCGCGGAGCTGTTCACGATCCTCGTCTTCATGGCCATCTTCACGACGGCGACGGTCCCCATCCTCCTGACGGCGGGTGTCCGGTGGCTGAAGGGCCGGGGCCAGCTCACGAGGTCGCAGGCGACGCGACGCGGCATCGTGTTCGGCGGCGCCGGACCGCTGCCGCGCCTGATCGCCCAGCAGCTCGCTCCGACGAGGCCGGTCACCCTCGTGGATGCGAACCCTGACCGCTGCGAGGATGCGCGCCGTCTGGGCCTCCAGGTGGTGCGCGGCGACGTGCTGGAGGCCGAGTCGCTGGACGAGGCCGGAATCGAGGAAGCCGGTGTCTTCGTGGCGCTCACCGGCAACACCGAGGTCAACGTGCTGGCCGCCCGACTGGCCCGCGAGGAGTTCCTGGTCGGAAAGGTGTTCGCTGCCCTGCGCGACACGCTGTCCGAGGGGCTGCTGCGCATCAGCGAGCGAGCAGGCGCCAGCCCGGCGTTTGGCGGCCCGGTCGACGTCGGCCTGTGGGAGCGCTGGATGGCCAGCGAGCTCACGACGCTGCACGTCGAACCCATCAACGAGGACGACGACGTCGAGCGGATGCGTGGCCGTTGGGTGGGACCCAAGCGAGGCCTGCCGCTGATCGTTCGCCGCGGCGAGGACCGGCTGTTCTACGACGCGGTCGACGAGATCGAGGCCGGTGATGAGGTGGTCCTGCTCACGCGGTTGTCCGACCATGCCGAGCTTGCGACCGGGACTCCGCCCGCCGAAGCGACCGACGCACCCGCCTGAGCCACGGAGCCGGCGACCCTGAGGGCCGCCAGTGCAGCGGTCGCCCGCCTCGCAGTCGACGACCGAACAGCGATTCACGACGGCGGGCACCTATCGTTGACCACGTGCACAGACGACAGGTCCTTCGCGCGGGGGCGGCCGCCTCGGGCGCGATGCTGCTGGGACGACCGACCGGTGCGCTCGCGCAGTCGCTGACCACGCACGACGGGTACGGAACCTCACGCGCTTCGCGGCTCTTTCCGGGTACGTGGGTGGCCCACGCGGACATGCACAACCACTCGCTGCTCTCCGACGGTGACGGCGATGCCACCCTGGCCTTCGCGTCGATGCGCGAGGCCGGGCTCGACATTGCCTGCCTCACCGACCACTCGACGGTCTCCAAGGACCTCGCAGAGTCTCCGTGCCTCGGCGACACCGACTGCCAGAGCCTGGCAGGACTCGACGAGAACGCGTGGGCGCTGACGGCAGAGCTGGCGGACGCGGCCGACGAGCCCGGGCGCTTCACGGCGCTGCGCGGCTTCGAGTGGTCCAGCCCCACGCTGGGGCACATGAACGTGTGGTTCTCCGAGGACTGGAACGATCCGCTGCACACGGGCGGGCTCGGCACGCTGGCCGACCTCCTCGCCTTCGGGCACGGGGAGGGCTTCCCGGACGATGGCGTCGTGTTCCCGGCACTCGAGCAGCTCATCGACCTGGCCGCCGTTCCTGGTGAGGGCATGGCCCTCTGGTACGAGTGGCTCAAGCTCGACCCGTCGACGCCCCTCACCGGGGGCGGCGCCGACGGGATCGCAGGGTTCAACCATCCGGGACGTGAGAACGGCCGCTTTTCGGACTTCGCCCTCGACGAGGCCCTCGTCGACCGCGTCGTGTCCCTCGAGCTGTTCAACCGACGGGAGGACTACCTCTTCGAGCGCGTCGATGACGGACGCGACTCGCCGCTGGTCGCGTGCCTCGACGCCGGATGGCGGCCGGGGATCCTCGGCGTCACCGACGAGCACGGCACCGACTGGGGGCATCCCGACGGCAAGGGCCGCGGTGGCCTCTGGGTCACGGAGCTGAGCCGTCGCGGCGTACGGAAGGCGATGGAGCGGCGCCGCTTCTTCGCGACCAATCTCAAGGGCCTGCGGTTCGACGCCGCTGCGAACGGTGTCCGGATGGGCCAGACGCTGACACACCAATCGGGCCTCGTGACCTTCCAGGTCGACATCGACGCCGGCGCGTCGCGGAGGGGCCAGGCGATCGACATCCAGGTGCTGCAGACGGGCTCGCCACTGCCGACGATCGTCCACGTCGAGCACGCGCGGATCCCCGCGTCCAGTGAGCCGGTCGTCACGTTCACCGTGCCCATCGACATCGCCAAAGGCGACTGGTTGGTGCTGCGGGTCACGGATCCGGCGACGGATCCCGACGGTCGTGCGGACGCCGCGTACGCCGCGGCCGGAGCAGCGATCGGCTACGCCAGCCCGTTCTGGTTGCAGGCCGAGGGTGACCCTGCCCCCGGTCCCATCGACACCTCCAACCCCGGGCCAGAGCCCGCACCGATGCCACAGCCCGATGGCAATGTCCTGCCCACGACGGGTGGTGGGACGGGGCTTGCAGCGGCCCTGGCTGCGCTCGGTGGCCTCGTCGCCCTCCGACGACGCGGTGACGAGCCCCATTCCCACTGACAGCCGGGGTCATTCAGAACCGTGGTGGTCGGCGCTCCCGAATCGCGCTGAGCCCCTCGACGAGCTCGTCGCTGGCGAAGTTGACGGCTTGCGCGGCGGCCTCCCGATCCAGGCGCTCGTCCAACGTCTCGTCGGTTCGCCTCAGGGTGTCGACCAGCTGCCGAATCACGCCGGGAGCCGCGGTTGCGATCCGCTCGGCGATCGCCTGCGCGCGGGCCATGACGTCGTTGGCTGGCACCGCCTCGAGGGCCATGCCCATCGCGGCAGCGTCGCGGCCGCTCACGAGATCGCCCGTGAACAACAGGTGTGCAGCATGTTGGCGCCCGACCCGAGCCGGCAGCAGCCACGAACCGCCCATGCCCGGGTGGAGCCCGAGCCGGGCAAAGTTGAGGCCGACCCTGGCCTCCTCGGCGACGATCATGAGGTCGCAGACGAGCGCGACACACAGGCCGGCACCGACGGCATGACCGTTGACCGCCGCGATCGTCGGCACCTCCAGCTCGCGGACGGCCAGGAACTGGTCGTAGAAGACCCGCATGCCGGGGTCCACCCCCTCCTCGCGTGCACGGCGTGAGGTCTCGGCGAGCATGTCGAGGTCGCCGCCGGCCGAGAATGCCGGGGGCGCGCCGGTCAGGATGACCACGCGCACGTTCGGGTCGGTTCGGACGTCGGTGACAGCGGCCTGGAGCGCCGCCCCCATCTGGTTGGTCATGGCGTTGCGTCGCTCGGGGTCGTTGAAGGTCACGACGACAACACCCGACGCGTCCGTTGCGACGTCGACCAGGGCCACGGGTCCTCCTGCTTCGGCGGGCTGGAGCGTACGGACGGAGCGCCCGCGAATGCGGCCGTAGGCTGGGGTCCTCGGAGGGTTGGCATGGCATTCGACCACGACGTCGCGATCATCGGCAGTGGCTTTGGTGGCAGCGTCTCCGCGCTGCGCCTGACCGAGAAGGGCTACGACGTCGCGGTCATCGAGGCGGGTCGTCGCTGGACGCCCGACAACATGCCGCGGTCCGACTACGACATGCGCAACTACCTGTGGTTCCCGAAGCTCGGGATGCGCGGGATGATGCGCATGTCCCTGCTCCGGAACGTCTTCATCCTCTCCGGGTCGGCGGTTGGCGGGGGCTCCGTCGTGTACGCGAACACCCTCTACCGGCCCTTGGAGCGCTACTGGGATGACGCCCAGTGGGCCCACATCAGCGACTGGCGCGACGAGTACGCCGCCTGGTACGACCAGGCCGAGCGGATGCTCGGCGTCAACCCGGTCCCCGGGATCACCAATGCCGACCGCCTCATGCAGAAGGTCGCCGACCGCATGGGGGTCGCCGACACCTTCCACCCGACCAACGTGGGCGTCTGGTTCGGCACGCCGGGGGAGCGGGTTGCCGACCCCTACTTCGGCGGGGAGGGCCCCGACCGCGTCGGCTGCATCCACTGCGGTGGCTGCATGGTCGGATGCCGCCACGAGGCGAAGAACTCACTGGACCACAACTACCTCTACCTCGCCGAGAAGAACGGCGCCCAGGTCCTCGCCGAGCGCCAGGTCACCGACGTCGTGCCGCTGACGGGCGGTGGGTTCCGTCTCACGCTTCGACGACCCGGAGGCGTCCTGCGCAAGGACCCGTCGACACTCACCGCGGAACAGGTGATCTTCTCGGCGGGGGCACTCGGGACGGCGAAGCTGCTCCACAGGCTCAAGGACGAGGGTCGCCTGCCGAACGTGTCGGACAAGCTCGGCTCGCTCACGCGCACCAACTCCGAGGCGTTGGTCGGCGCTGCCAGCCGCAACCTGGACACGGACTACTCGCAGGGCGTTGCGATCACGTCTTCGATCCACCCTGACGAGCACACGCACATCGAGCCCGTCCGCTACCCGAAGGGATCCGGCGCGACGGTCGGGATGCTGTCGGCCCTCATGGTTGACGGCGGCGGTCGGATTCCTCGCTGGTTGCGGTTCTTCCTCATGGCGTTGGTCCACCCGATCCTGTTCCTGCGATCCATGTTCACCTACCGCCGCGTCGCCGAACGCTCGATCATCCTGCTGGTCATGCAGAGCCTCGACAACAGCCTCCAGGTCTTCCGACGCAAGACGCCGCTCGGGTCCTGGCTGAGCTCGCGGCAAGGCCACGGTGAACCCAACCCAACGTGGATTCCGGCGGCCAACGAAGCTGCCCGGATCGCTGCCGACGAGATGGACGGCGTCGCCGTGGGGTCCATCTTCGAAGCGCTGTTTGACATCCCGAGCACCGCGCACATCATCGGTGGCTGCCCGATCGGCGATTCGCCGGAGACGGGCGTGATCGACCCCTGGCACCGCCTGTACG
>JAWWBG010000143.1:0-7303 GCA_033721095.1 Nitriliruptorales bacterium | reverse complement strand
CGCCAATCGTGACGGGATGGGCCAGGAGCGTCGTCACCCTGCCCTTCATCGTCCGAACGTCGTCGAGGACGCCCAGTTGTTGGAGGATCGTGCCGGCATCGAAGTACACCCGCTCGCAAACGAGCTCGTCATCGCCCTCGAAGATGAAGAACGCCGTCATCCGTGCCTCGAAGGATCGACCCGTCGGAGGCAGTGAGCGCAGCTTGCCCAGGTGCGTCCCTCGCAGGATGAACTCGACGATCACCGCGTCGTCGGCGTGGTGGAGCGCGAGCAGCTCGTTGCGCTGGTCCGGAAACGCCGTCCGGGAGTCGGCGAAGTACTGGCGGACCTCGTCCTCGCCATCGAAGATCTCGTCGGTTGCGACCAGCTCGTAGCGCGGGTGCGTGAAGGTCCCGATCGTGGTGTCGTAGTCGTGCGCGTTCTCCGAGTCCATGTGCTCGCGCACGAGCTTCTCCCGCCGTTCACGAACGGCCTTGGTGACCACGGTCGACTACGCCGCGGCCGGCGGCTGGAAGATGCCGACGACATTGTTGTCCGGGTCGACCAGCCAGGCCGCCTTCATGTCGCCCATCGTGAGGATTCCGTCGACCGTGGCCATGCCCTCACCCATGTCCACGTCCTGGAACTCGACGCCACGTTCCTTGAGGGCGGCGACGACCGTTTCGAGGTCCGGGACGTGGAAGCTGGCCTCGGTGTGACCGGCACCCACGGTTCCCTGGGTGAACGAGATCTCGAGGGTCGTTCCGTTCCCGGCCTCGAAGAAGACCGACATGCCGGCTTCCTCGTTTATCACCCTGAGGCCCAGCGTGTTTTCGTAGAAGTCCTTGGCGCGTGCGATGTCCGTGACCGGGATGTTGGCGCTGATCGGATGATCACCCAGCATGATGCTTCTCCCACTCTCCTTCCTTCACTCTACGTCTGCGAACCCGCGGCCGGACCGCCCTTTCCGAGCGGTCCATCTAGTGTTCTCCGCCGAGGGGGAGCCCATGGGCGATGCGCGGGACGGACGGGTCGTTGCCGCCTTCCTCAGCGCTGCCTTGCTCGGTGGCGGGAACGCCGTCGCGGTGCGGTTCAGCAACCGTGAACTCGATCCGCTGTGGGGGGCCACGCTCCGGTTCCTGCTTGCCACGGCGCTCCTGCTCCTGCTGGTCGCTGCCCTGCGCCACTCGCTGCCCCGAGGGCGTGCGCTGGCCGGCGCCGTCGTCTACGGGTTCTTCCAGTTCGGTCTCGCCTTTGGGCTCATCTACTGGGCGCTCGTCCGCGTGCATGCCGGCCTCGGCCAGGTGCTGCTGGCCCTGGTGCCACTGGCGACGCTGTTCCTGGCTGTCGGACAACGGCAGGAGCGACTGCACGCCCAAGCCGTCATCGGGACGCTGCTGGGCCTGGCCGGGGTCGTGGCGGTCTTCGCGGGAAGCTTCGAGGGCGAGGTCCCCGTCGTCGAGGTCCTGGCCATTCTCGTCAGCGTGGTGTCCTTCGCCCAGGCACAGGTCGTCATCCGACGCTTCCCGCCCCTGAACCCGACGGTGTCGAACGCGGTCGGGATGGGCACGGGGGCTGTGGTGCTTCTTCTGGCGACGCTGATCGCTGGTGACGAGATGGCGCTGCCGACCAACGGCGAGACCTGGGTGGCCCTGGCCTACGTCGTCGCGATCGGTTCGGTGGCCGTGTTCTCGCTCAACGTCTACGTCGTCCAGCAGTGGTCGGCGTCGCGTGCCTCGTACGTCATGGTCCTCGTGCCGATCGTCACGATCGCGCTGTCCGCGTGGTTGGACAACGAACCCATCCGTCCAGGCCTCGTGTTCGGCGCCGTGTTCGTCATCGGTGGCGTGTGGATCGGCGCGCTCCGCCCGACGGCTGCGACCGCGGCTCCGACCCAACCTCCAGAACCATCCGAACCAGAACTCGTCGCGATTCCTCCCTGCCCGCCCGGCATGAGCTGAGTCCGGCCGGTCAGCCGCGTCAGTCGGCCGTCATCGCGTCCTCCAGGAGGGCGACCGTCTCCACGTGTCCGTTGGCCTCGGCGAGGTCGCGAGCAGTCAGGCCGTCCACATCCGCGACGGCAGGGTCCGCGCCCAGCTGGAGGAGGCGCGAGACCTCACGGTCACGGCCGACCGAGGCCGCCACCATGAGCGCTGTACGTCCCACGTCGTTCGCCACATCGACGCCGAGTCCGGCTGCCACGAGATCGTCGAGCATTTCCGCGTGGCCAGCGAAGGCGGCCCAGTGCAGGGCCGTGTCGCCGCCCTCGCCGACGGCCGTGACGTCGGCGCCGACGCGGAGCAACAGCCTCACGGACTCCGCCTTGCCCGCCGCTGTCGGCCGATCGGTGTCCTGTTCCGCGTGCAGCCACTGCACGGCCCACAACAGCGGCGTCCTGCCCGACGAGTCGGCAACGTTCGGGTCCGCGCCGAACTCCAGCAGGTAGGCGACGATGTCGACCTGCCCCCGGTGTGCCGCACGACCCAACGCGTGCTCCTCGTGAACGGAGGCGTCCGGGTCCGGAATGCATGCGGCAGCCAGCGACCGGACCTGCTCGGACAGCCCGTCGATCGCCGCATCGGCCAGGTCCAATGGGTCGTGGTTCGAGCACGCCCACCCAGTGAGGTCGGTGCTCCTGATCGGCGGGATGCTTCGCTGCGGTTCCAACGCGGCCAGGTCGTCCTTCGTCGAGGGCGCCGCCCAGCACGCCGCGAGCACGGCCGCGGCGACGAGCGCCGCGGCCGTGGTCGTGCCACGGGTCACCATGTGCAGATCTTGCTCAGGGCCTTGCCACCTTCGCGGGGATACCCGCGACACTTGTCGACGGCATACCCCAATCGCCAGTCCCAGTCCTCCACGTCCTCGAGCCACTCGACCCCGGCGCCATACGTGTGGAACTC
Source organism: Nitriliruptorales bacterium (assembly GCA_033721095.1). GTDB lineage: Bacteria > Actinomycetota > Nitriliruptoria > Nitriliruptorales > Nitriliruptoraceae > JAWWBG01. The sequence continues at coordinate 4,424 of JAWWBG010000143.1, read as the reverse complement.
GGCCTCAAGATAACCAGCGACCGCACGCGTCTGGTTGAGCTCACCGAGGTCCCGTCGCTTGACGATCTTGTCGTTGGTGCCCGGGCTGGCCGGACCAATGCGCTTCATCAGCTGGGTCGCCAGCTGCTTGCCGTTGTTGGACACGTACATCCCCCACGTCCCGAACGTCGAGTCCTTGTAGGGGGCGGTGCAGTCCCAGGGCGACGCGTTCGAGTGCAGCGGGATGTGCATCAGCGCGCCCCAGGCATTGGAGCTCTTGATGTTCTGCCACGTGAGGCCAGTCCCCCGGCGCACGATGTACTGGCGGTCGAGGAGGCCGCCCCATCCCGTGTTGTCGCGCAGGGCGGCTCGTGCCAGGGACTCCGACCAGGCGTTCTCGCCGATGTGCTCCGGGCATCCAACGTTGTCCTGGCAGCTCCCGGATCCACGATCATGGCAGGACTGCGACAGGTACACCTTCTGCCCGTTGTTCGGTGACGGCACGTAGGTCACGTCAGCGGCTGCGGCAGTCGTCATTCCGACGAGGACACCGAGGGCCCCGGCGATCGTGGCGAGCAGTCGTCGCAGGGCACTCATCGGCGCACCTCCTGGTTCGTGTCGGCCCGGTCGATCGCGTGGCAACCGGCGCCGCCCATCGCGTCCCAGAAGTCCGCACAGCTTCCCCGCAGCGACAGGTGGAGGACGGCCGCGTCCGAGGCGTTCGCGAAGACGGTGTTGGCGACCTGCTGGAGGAAGATGGTGCTGCGAGCAATGGACTCGGCGTAGCCATCGAGGCGGCTCCGCACGTCGACGAAGACATCTGCACCAACGAGGGTCACCTCCGCTTGCATCGGTCCGTCGACGACCGAGTACAGGCCGACCTCTGCAGCGGCACGATCGACCCGGTCGAGTGCAGCCAGTGCAGCGGCGACACGACGCTCGCCGTCCAGTCCCGGCGGGACAGTCACGAGTGACGGTCGCACGGCCGGTTCCACACCGACACAGGCGAGGTGTACGACGAGCTCGCCGTCGGCGGGCGCAAGCGTCCGGGTGAGGCTGGCGCAGGGAGAGGGTTCGTGTTCCGGCTGGTCGGCATCACGGGCAGCGGCGAGCTCGTCGAGCAGCGCGGCGGCCGCGCCGTCCCGCTGCATGGCAGCCCGCTCTCGAGGCGTCAGCGTGGAAACGTCGCGGCCGCGCCGCAGTTCGGCCATGAGGGTGGCGACGTCCACGTGCACGTCGGGCAGCCGGACTCCGACGTGCAGGCCATCGAAGACATCGGGATGAGCCGCCTCAGCGTCGAGCCAGGCGTCGAGATCCTCCCGCTCGATCAGGTAGTCGATGGTGGGGTCGTTGGCAGCGCGCGCTCGCGCCACCGCGAGGTCGATGCCGAAACGTTCCCGGACCTGATTCGAGACGAGATTGCTCGGTTCAGGGAGGGCTCCTTCTCCAATGGGACCCATGGGGCCCGAACTGGCCATGCTGACGCCAGTCAATCCAATCAGGGCCGCCGAAACGGCGACACCTGCAATTCCAAATGTTCGCGCTTTCACAGTGCTCCTTCCACGCGCACCGCGACCAAAGCGCGTCGTGCGGAGGAGCCGAAGTCCGGTGACGGACATTGGCACAACTTGGCGCAAGTCCCGTGCGCACAACGGTTTCGGGCGACCTGCAGGAGGTCGCCCGAGTACCGGAGGGTGCGAGACGGCTCAGCGGTAGAAGTCCTCGGACTCGGGCGGGAAGACCTCGAGGTGGTCGATCTTGCCGTCGTTCAGGTGCCAGACGTGCACGGCGCGTCCCTCGTCGACCTTGCCCGACACCGCGTGTGTGATGCGGTGCGACAGCACGGCCACGACGGTGTCGCCGTCAGCCAACAGGTGGTCGACGCCCTGCTCGAGCTCGAGCAGGCCCGGAACGTGACCGATCAGGTCGAGGATCCCCTCGTGGCCCTCCCAGGTGCCGCGCAGCGGTGAGGCCGCGGGCGAGTTGTCGAGCCAGACGGCGTCCTCGGTGTGCAGTGCGAGCAGCCCCTCGATGTCTCCCTCGGCGAAGGCGGCGTAGGCCGCCTCGATGACCTCGGTGTTTGTCATGGTTGCTTCTTTCTTACTGAAAGTTTCAGTATCATGGCAGTCGACGACGAACCTGTCAAGGGCATTCCATTGGCCAGAAGCGAGGAGCTGACGCCGACGTCCTACGCGCTCCTGTGCTTCATGGGGCTGGGGCCGTTCTCGACCTACGAGCTGAGCTTCCAGATGACACGCGGTCTCCAGCTGTTCTGGCCGCGCGTCGATCGGGCCTTCTACTACGAGGCCAAGAAGCTGGCACGGCGCGGCCTGGCCACGGCGCGCGTCGAACGCGACGGCCGGCGGAAGCGCACGATGTACACGATCACGGCCGAGGGCCGACGGGCCGTCCGGGACTGGCTGGCCAGCCGCGAGATCTCTCCACCGAGGATGGAGTGCGAGGCGGTGCTGCGAATCTGGTTCGCGGAAAACGGCACCGCCGATGACCTCCGCGCCGCCGCCAGCTCACTGGTCCAGGAAGCCGAGGACATCGTCCGCACCGCACCCGAGCGCGCCACCGAATTTCTCGCGACCGGAGGCCCCTACCCCGACCGCATCCACCTCAACACACTGATCTGGCGCTACGCCTACCTCTACGGACAGATGCTGCTCGACTACGGGCGGTGGGTCGAACAGGTCGTGGCCGACTGGGACCGCACCGATGACCGGTTCGTGTGGCCGGACTGGCGCGCGGTGATCGAGGCTGACATGGACCTCCCGGATCGCCTCGACGTCCCGGTCAATGGTGAGGGGGTCGAGGAGGCACCGGCACCAGCCTGATCTCAGCCTGCCCGGCTGCGCTCGTGGTTGACGGCCCGCCGGAACGCCTCGTAGTTCGCGAATCCCGTCGAGGGGGTGACTCGCTCGGCCCACGCCGACGCGTAGGCGCCCCGGATCTCGGCTGACGGTTCCGGATGGCCGTCCGGCCCCGGCGTGACCTTGCCGGTTCCCTCCCCCGGCGGCAGCAGGCCTCGCTCAACGAATCGCTGCGCGAGGACGTGATCGTCGAACTGGGCGACGTGTTCGAGCATGAACTCACGCGACGACTGCCGAATGACGCGCTCGCGCGTTTCCTCGTCGAGGTCGATGTCGAGGAACCACGCCACGCGATCGACCGTGCCCGGGATGTCGGCGGTCATGTCCTCGTAGGCGAACAGCAGCACGTCGGGGTCGTCGCGACGCTCCCACCACGACACCAGCTTGTGCCAGTAGCCGTACGGACTGTCGGCATCAGGCAGCCTCGTCATGGCGAACTCGTCCAGCGAGATCGCGTCGGTGTCGAAGAACCAGTCGCCGAGGAACCGGTACAGCGACACGATCCGGGAGATGGGTTCCCGGAAGGCGACGATGTAGCGGGCGCCCTGAGGCACGATGCCGGCACCGTCGTGGGACTTGAAGAGTCTCGGCTCGGCCTCCTGCTCGGCATCGAGGTCGATGCCGATGTCAAAGGCCGTGGTCACCCACGGCACCACGCAGCTGATCTCCTCGAAGTCCATCGAGCCGCCCGTGCGGATCCCGTGGGCCACATGCTGGAGGAACGTCGTCCCGCACTTGGCGTCCGGGGTAATGATCACGTCGGTCGGCCGGGCGCGAAACTCGGCCAGGTGCTCATCGGCCTCGGGCGTCGTGAACTGCGCGAGCTTCTCGGCGAGCTCCTCGGTCGTCCGAGCACGACGAACTGCCACGAGTTGTCCTTCCTTGCTGGCGCACGATCCGCCGCAAGCATGGACGACCGGGCCGGGCATTGCCAACGTCCCGTGACGTGACGACAAAGGCCGACCCGCTGCCCGCCGGTCGTGCGAGGCGACAGCTGCACGCGAAGAAGCATCCGATTTGCATTCCTCTAGAGGAATATGTACGGTGCCGTCATGACGGACTCCGCGCTTGTCCTCGACGCCCTCGGCGAGCCCAATCGCCGGGCCCTGCTGACGCTGCTGCACGAGCGTGGCGAGTCGACCGTCAGCGAGCTCGTCGAGGCCTCGAACCTGCGGCAACCGCAGGTGTCCAAGCACCTCAAGGTGCTGGCAGCGGCGGTCCTCGTTGCCGTCCGAGCAAACGGACGGCATCGGCACTACCGGCTGGACAGTCGCGGCCTCAAGGCGGCCCACGACTGGTTCCTGTCCTTCGAGGACGTCTGGCAGGCGCGATTCGACGCGCTGGACGACCTCGTTTCCTCCGACCCCGAGCAGTCCCCAAGCACCAGGAGCACACCATGACGCCCGACGCCACGATGACCGACCTGTCGACACTCGACGGGCGACGAGGATCGACGCAGATCGAGCTCAGCGAGGATGGATCCTCCTACGAGTGCGTCCGGATCTTCGGCGCCTCGAGCGATCGCGTGTTCCGCGCCTTCACGGACCCCGCTGATCTGCGCGTCTGGTT
>JAWWBG010000142.1:0-7323 GCA_033721095.1 Nitriliruptorales bacterium | reverse complement strand
CGACCTGCCTCCTGCGTGTGGTCGGATTTGCGCAGTGGCGGGCAGGTCTCGCCATGACGACCATCAAGGTGAACGTGCCACCGGACAAGACGCCGGAGGAAGAGGCCGCCCTCGTGGCCCTCGTGGCCAGCGCGTACGAGGAGATGCACGGCCCTGGCGGTGAGGTGACCGTCGAGATCGACCGCCCCGAGGAGGTCGACTACAAGGGAGTCGCCGACCGCACCCACGCGTCCAAGCGCTGGACCACATGAGCGCTCCTCGGACCATCATCGAAAAGATCTGGGACGACCACGTCGTCCATGCCGGCGTGGCCGGCGAGCCGGACCTGCTCTACGTGGACCTCCACCTGGTCCACGAGGTGACCTCCCCCCAGGCCTTCGACGGGCTCCGCCTCGCCGGCCGGACCGTGCGACGCCCCGACCTGACACTGGCGACCGAGGACCACAACGTTCCGACCGACCCGGACCAGGTCTCGGGGCGCCTGCCGCTCGCCGACGAGATGTCCGCCCGCCAGATCGAGGTCCTGCGAGCCAACTGCGAGCAGTTCGGCATCCGGCTGTTCCCGATGGGGTCTGCCAACCAGGGCATCGTGCACATCATCGGTCCTGAGCTCGGCGTCACGCAGCCGGGCATGGTGATCGTCTGTGGCGACTCGCACACGGCGACCCACGGCGCCTTCGGCGCTCTCGCCTTCGGCATCGGCACCTCGGAGGTCGAGCACGTCCTTGCCACCCAGACCCTGCCGCAGGCGCGCCCCCGGTCCCTGGCCGTCGAGGTCGCCGGAGACCGACCGACCGGCACCACCGCCAAGGACCTCATCCTCTACATCCTCAACCGGCTCGGCACCGCCGGCGGGGCTGGCCACGTCATCGAGTACCGGGGCCAGGCCATTCGCGACCTCTCGATGGAGGAGCGGATGACGGTCTGCAACATGTCCATCGAGGGTGGCGCACGCGCCGGCCTGATCGCACCGGACGAGACCACGTTCGCCTGGCTCAAGGATCGGCCCTACGCCCCCACCGGCGATGACTGGGATGCGGCGCTCGAATCCTGGAGGACGCTGACCACCGATGAGGGCGCCTCCTTCGACACGGTCCTGGAGATCGACGCGACCGATGTCGTTCCCTGGGTCACGTGGGGGACCACGCCCGCACAGAGCGTGCCGGTCACCGGCACGGTCCCCACGCCCGCGGACGCCCCCGACGACGACACGGCCCGGCAGTACCAGCGAGCGCTCGACTACATGGGCCTGGCCGGCGGCGAGGCCATGACCGACATCCGCATCGATCGGGTCTTCATCGGTTCCTGCACCAACGGCCGGCTCGCCGACCTGCGCGCCGCAGCCGACGTGATCGCCGGCAGGCACGTCGCAGCGGGCGTCAGCGCGATGGTCGTGCCCGGCTCGAGACAGGTGAAGGAAGCCGCGGAAGCCGAGGGCCTGGACGAGGTTTTCCGTGCGGCTGGCTTCGATTGGCGGGAGCCCGGCTGCTCGATGTGCCTGGGCATGAACCCCGACCAGCTCGGCCCGGAGGAGCGGTGCGCCTCCACCTCGAACCGCAATTTCGAGGGTCGTCAGGGCTTCAAGGGCCGTACGCACCTGGTGTCGCCCGCGATGGCCGCGGCGGCTGCCGTTGCCGGCCACTTCGTCGACGTCCGAGAGCTGTGATGGAGGCCGTCACGTCGGTCACCGGGACGATCTGCCCGATTGACGCTAACGACGTCGACACCGACCAGATCGTCCCCAAGCAGTTCCTCAAGCGCGTCGAGCGGATGGGGTACGGACCCATCGCCTTCCACGAATGGCGCTACGACGAGGACGGCCAACCGAAGCCCGACTTTCCCATGAACAAGCCCGAGCACCAGGGCGCCTCGATCCTGCTGACCGGCAACAACTTCGGCTGCGGATCCTCGCGCGAGCACGCACCCTGGGCACTGGAGGACGCGGGCTTCAAGGCCATCCTCGCGCCCAGCTTCGCCGACATCTTCCGCAACAACTGCGGCAACATCGGCGTGATCGCAGCCGTCCTCCCACCCGATGTCGTCCGGCAGCTGTTCGACCTCGTCGCCGCCGACCCGTCCACGGAGTTCACGGTGGACCTGGTGTCCCGAACGGTCACGGGCGGGGGGCTGACGGTCGAGTTCGAGCTTGACGACCACACGCGCTTTCGGCTCATGAATGGTCTCGACCCGATCGGGCTGAGCCTCGAGCACGCGGACGCGATCGACGCCTTCGAGCGCTCCCGGCCAAGCTGGCGCCCAGCCGTGTCTGCTTGACGGTGGTCGCTCGACGGTGGCGGTGCCGCTGGCGGCGCCGACGGCCTCGGTAGTGTCGTCGCGCGTCAGTGCTTCGAGGACCGTGCGTGGACGAGCGCCCCATCGGGATCTTCGACAGCGGCCTGGGCGGCCTCACGGTCCTCCAGGCCATCGTCGACCTGCTTCCCCACGAGCACACCGTCTACTTCGGGGACACGGCCCGCTACCCGTACGGGGTTCGCAGCGCCGCCGAGCTGATCGCCTTCAGCCGCCAGATCGGCGAATTGCTGCTGGGCCACGACGTCAAGATCGTCGTGGTGGCCTGCAACAGCGCCTCGGCGGCTGCCCTCGACGACCTGCGGGCCCGGCTCCCGGTGCCGGTGATCGGTGTCGTCGAGCCCGGGGTCCGTGCCGTCGCGACCGTTTGTACGTCGGGCCGGGCCGCTGTCCTCGGCACGACGATGACCGCGGAGAGCGGGATCTACGAGCGAACCGCTCAGCGACTGGGCGTCGACGTGGCGCTGGAAACCCTGGCCTGTCCCGGGTTCGTCGAGCTGGTCGAGTCGGGTCTCGCCGACAGCGACCAGGCCCGCGCCCACGTGGCCGAGCACCTCGCGCAGCTGTCGGGGGCGGTTGACACGGTCGTGCTCGGCTGCACCCATTTTCCGCTCCTCGGCCGCGTGCTGTCCGAGCACTTTGGCCCCGACGTCGCCTTGGTCTCCAGCGCGGACGAGACCGCCTTCGAGATCCGGGACCTGCTGGAACGCATGGGGTGGAGCCGCGCCGCGACCGATCGAGGCCGACGGCGCTTCCTGACGTCGGGTGATGCCGCCACGTTCGCGAGCCTGGGTGAGCGTTTCCTCGGGTGGCCACTCGGACCCGTCGAGACCCACGTCTGGCAGACGGACGCCGAGGAGGCTGGATGACGCGCCGCATCGTGATCCTCGACATGATGGACACGATCCTCGCCGACCCCTATCGCGAGGCAATCGAGGCCGGCACCGGGCGCGGTCTCGACGAGTTGCGTCCCCTCCTGCTCGGCACCCGTTGGCCGGATTTCGAGTGCAACCGGATCACGGAGCAGGAGTACCTGGCGGCGTTTGACGACGCCGGCATCGAGCTCGACCGCCAGGCCTTCCACCAGGCCCGGCGCGAGGGCTACGCGTGGGTCGCCGGCATGGACCGCCTGATCGACGACCTGCGCCGCCACGTCGAGGTGGTGATCGCGTCCAACTACCCCGACTGGCTCGACGACGTTGCCGACGAGTGGTTTCGCGCCCGCGTCGACGGCGTCATCGGCTCGTGCCACCTTGGCGAACGCAAGCCCGATCGTGCCTTCTTCGACGGCGTGCTCGCGTGGCTCGATGCCCCTGCCGAGGCCACGTGGTTCGTCGACGACCGGCCCCACAACGTCGAAGCGGCTGCTGCGCTGGGCATGCGCGCCCACCGGTTCACGACTGCCGAGGCCGTGCGGGCGTGGCTGTCGGACGAGGGCGTGCTGCCGACATGAGTGGAGGCGGCCGCAGCCGCCTCCACTCTGCCCCGTCGAGGTTGGTCACGTCACGTAGGTCGTCGTGAAGCTGCCGTGTGCCACGAAGTGCAGGTTCAGGCTGTGCGCCTCGACCCAGATCTGGGGCAGCGCCGCGTTCGGTCCCTGGGCATCGAGGTCCCAGGCCTGCAGCGTTCCGGCGAACTGCCGGCAGCGCCAGCTGCCGTTGAGCGGGTAGCTCTCGCCGGCCTCGATCAGGCACTTCGACTTGGAAGGGTTGCCGTCCCGCTCCATCGCGTGAGCGCCGAGCACCATGATCCGGGGCGCGTCGTCGATGAGGAACACGCCGTTTGTCAATGCCGTGCCACCCGGTCCGGTCAGCGTGTCACCGGAGTCGAGCTCGACCTCGGGAGTCCACGCGTGCCACTGGTTGTCGGCGAAGAACCGGAACCGGAGCTCGCCGGACCCTCGCAGCCCGCTGTCGCCGTCGTCGATGACCGAGATCTTGGAGAACTGGACGAGGACGCGACGCCGAGGCGTTTCGAAGGAGCCGCTGCGGTACGAGATGTTCCCGTGCTTGTCGACGGCCTCGACGGCCGCGTACCAGGTCACGCCGGGCTCGAGGCCCTCGACCTGCTTGTCGAACATGGTCGTGAACTCCGTGCCGATCGTGTGCTCGATGTCGGTCAGCCACGTGTGGCCGTCAACCGTCACCGGAGCGGTGCGGGAGAAGACGACCTTGATCGTCGCGGGAACGCTGGTGCGCACGTGCGTGGTGACGACCGGCACGTCGGAGGACGAGGGCGCGTCAACCCACGCCTTGGTGATGCACTGGACGGCGCAGCCGGATCCGGCAGCCTTGTCCGCCGAGCCGGGAGTGACGCCCGGACGAGGCTTCGGCTTGCCCGGCGTGGCCAGCTCGTCGACCGGCTTGGGTTCGGGCGTCGGCGCCACGAGGTCGTCGACGGGCTCGGGTTCGGGCGTCGGGGCCACGAGGTCGTCGCTGGGTGACGGGTTGTCCGGCTCGGGCTGGGGGGCAGCGAGGTCGTCGCTGGCCGGCGGGTCGTCGGGCCCGGGCTCCGGCTCGACCAGGGTGCCGTTCGTCGACGGCTCCTCGGGATCGGGGTCAGGGTCCTGGTCGCCGTTGCTGATGTCCGAGGGCCCGTTGTTCCCCGAGTCGGGCGGGAGGAACGGTGAGGCGACTGCCGGCGCGGCCATGCTGATGGCCGCGAACCCGGCGGTCGCGGTGATCGTGGTCCTGAGGAAGCGGTTCATGTCTGTCTCCTGATGAAGGGGCGGCGTCGGTGCCGCGTTCATCAGGTGGGACGGATGAACCGCATGGTTCTTACAGGGCGCTGGCGCCCATGCTCGTCACGGGTGTTGGCTGTCGTTCAGGCGACGACGACCTGCGTACCGCCTGCCCAGCCGTCGTGAGGCCCACGGCCGTCGGGTGCGCTGTTGATCGTGACAGCGATCCAGATCACGATCCCGAGCTCGACCAGGCCACCCAGGATCGGGATGATCGGCAGGGCCAGCCATGCGTTGCGCATCGCTGCCTGCTGGAAGCTGGGGTTGCCGCCGTCGGGGCCCACGACCCTCAGCTTCAACGCCATCTTCCCGAGCGTCTGGCCGCGGGTGGAATCCATCCAGGCGAAGTATCCAATGGCGATCGCGGCGCCGATGATGTTGATGACGATCCCCGCAGCGCCCGACGCGGCGAAGCTGAAGGCGCTGGCATCGCTCGAGGAGAACGCGATCGGGATGATGATTGCCGAGCTGATGATTGCCATCACGACACCCAACAGGATGTGGTCGATCAGGCGGGCGAGGAACCGCTGCCCCAGGCTGCCGGGCGACCCGGACGTCCCGGCTGCCGCCGGGATGGGCGGGCGATCCGGATCCGGGGCGGGTGGCGGAGGTGCCGGTGGCGGCGGTGTGGTCTCGTCAGGCTGCGAGGAGTCTGGCCAATCCTGGGTGTTGTCATCCGACACGAAGGTTCCATTCCCGAAGGGCTGCCGACCCTAGTTGTGCGATCGCCGCCGCGGCGTGACGGTGCGCAGGATTGCGCCGGAGCGTCCCCGCCGGGATGCTGGCCGAGGCCGTCCGACAAGGTCACCGGCCGGCCTGCTCGTACCCTGCGGGCTCCCTCGCGAGGCAGGACGCCGTGACGACGCATCGCCTGGCCATCATCGGTGGTGATGGCATCGGCCCCGACGTGGTGGCCGAGGGGCTCAAGGTGCTCGACGTCGTCGAGAAGATCGAGGGTTTCCAGACCGAACGGGTCACCTGGGACCTCGGCGGCCGCCGCTGGCTCGACACCGGCGAGGTCCTGTCCGACGAGACCCTGGAGGAGCTGCGCGGCTTCGACGCGATCTACCTCGGCGCTGTTGGCACACCGGAGGTCCCGCCAGGTGTCCTCGAACGGGGCCTGCTGCTCAAGATCCGGTTCGCGTTCGACCAGTACGTCAACTGGCGCCCGGTCCGCCTCTACGAGGGTGTCACGAGCCCCGTCGCCGGGCTGACGCCGGACCGATGCAACTTCGTCGTGTTCCGCGAGAACACCGAGGGCTCGTACACGGGCGCGGGTGGGACCCTCTATCCGGGGACGGGCGCCGAGGTCGCCACCCAGGAGTCGCTCAACACGCGCCACGGCGTCGAACGCATCGTCCGTCACGCCTTCGCGGCGGCGGAATCGCGTGACCGCAAGCACCTCACGCTCGTGCACAAGACCAACGTGCTGACCCACGCCGGTGACCTGTGGTTCCGGACCTTCGAGGAGATCGGGGACGCCGACCACCCCGACGTCGAGCGCGACTACGTGCACGTGGACGCGGCGTGCCTGTACTTCGTCACGCAGCCCGAGCGGTTCTCGGTCATCGTGACCGACAACCTGTTCGGCGACATCATCACCGACCTCGGTGCCGCCATCCAGGGCGGGCTCGGACTGGCCGCGTCGGGCAACCTCAACCCCGCACGGACGGCGCCGTCGATGTTCGAGCCCGTGCACGGGTCGGCGCCCGACATCGCGGGCCAGAACAAGGCGGATCCGACGGCCGCGGTCATGTCGTTGGCGATGCTGCTGGAGTTCCTCGGGGAAGAGGCGGCCGCCGCGCGGGTGGACCGCGCCGTCGCCGCCCACCTCGCCGACCGAGGCGGCGACGCCGGCCCGGACGTGGGATACTCGACAGCCGAGATCGGTGATCGCCTCGCGGCGCTTGCCGGCGCGTAGCAGGACAGGAGGCAACCGTGCCGTTCCCGAAGTCCGACAAGATCTGGATGGACGGCGAGTTCGTCGACTGGGACGACGCCACCGTGCACGTCCTGACCCCGACCCTCCACTACGGCTACGGCGTCTTCGAGGGCATCCGCGCCTACCCGACCGACCGCGGCCCTGCCGTCTTCCGCCTGCGCGAGCACATGCAGCGCCTGCTCAGGTCCGCCAAGATCTACCCGCCCCTCGACGAGATCCCGTACGACCTCGACGCGCTCGTCGACGCCGTGGTGGCCACCATCCGCGAGAACAGCCACGAGCAGGGCTGCTACATCCGGCCGACCATCATCCTCGGCTACGGCGAGATGGG
>JAWWBG010000141.1:0-7347 GCA_033721095.1 Nitriliruptorales bacterium | reverse complement strand
GCCTCGGCTCCCAAACGCTTGGTTTCCGACACCAGGAGATGCGGTACTTCAGGTCGTGCACAGCAGACCGTTGTTGTCCGCCCGCGTGCACTCCGGGCGGACGGCTTGCCCTCTCGGGCGTCTCGACCTTCCCCGCTCACCGCTCGCTCTGCAGTTGTCAACACCACCAGGCACGCCAACTCGTCGGCATGCCTGCTCCGACCCTCGCCACGCACCGTGACGCTGAGTGACATAGAGAGTACGCACTGTTGTCTGGAATTGCACGGGGCCCTGACGCGCGCACCCTGCGCACTCACGTGCGTTGGAACGCTCGGATCGGGTGATGGATCCGGGGACCGACGGGCCAGCAATGGTTTGATCGTCCTCGAGCCGGCTTCCAGGGTGCCCACCGACGTGACTGACGAACCAGCGAACGAGCTGTTCTCGCCGCATGTCGACCTGTCCGACGCGGTCACGGATGAACTCCTGGACGCCTCCGAGCTGCACAAGGAAGCGCAGCGAGTCCGCGTGGAGGAATCCCTGGGCGCCATCCCGGGCGTGATCACCGCCCGCATCGTTCCGGGCTTCGAACGTGCCGTCGACGAGCTCCACGTGCTGGCGGCGACCGGCAAACCTGCCAAGACCATCGTGCGTGACGTGACGTCGATGCTCTTCGCCCGCTACGGGCTCTCGATCGACCACCGCGTCGTCAGCGTCGTCCAGATCGAGCGGGGCGACCGCCCGCGCGGCGGCGGTCCGAGGCCTGCCCTCGAGCGTGTCGTCGCGACCCAGGAAGGCCTGTCCACGACCTTGACGGTCGACCTCGCGATCGACGGTGGGGCCTACCGCGGCGAGGCAGACGGCCCGTCCTCGGCCGCGGGGAGCCGCCGCGCGACGGCCCGAGCGACGTTGGCCGCCGTCCGGCCCCTCCTGGGACAGGACTCGGTGGTCGAGATCGAGGGCGCGGACATCGCGACCGTCGCCGGACGCGAGGTGGCGATCGCCCTCGTGCACTTCCAGACCAGCCGTGGCGAACGAACGGTCGCCGGCAGCGCCGTTGTCCACGCCGACGAGAACGTGTCGGTCGCCCGAGCCGTGCTGGATGCGATCAACCGGTCGATCGAGAACACCGACGAGGCCTCACGAGGCTCCGGCTAACCGGCTCGCTGGCCCTTCCGGGCCTCTGCGGCCCACGCGAGCGTCGCGGCCAGGCCCTCCTCGAGCGTGGTCCACGGCTTCCAGCCGAGCCCATCGGCCGCCTTGCGCGGGTCGACCGCGCTGTGCAGCAGCTCCCCCGCGCGGGCAGGTGCGTACACCGCGTCTTCCCCGTGGCCGGTGGCGGCAGCCAGGGCACGAAAGAGCTGGTTGACGCTCGTCCGCTCCCCCGTGCCGATGTTGAACCGTTCGCCCGACCCGCGTTCCATGGCCAACACGAACGCATGCACGACGTCATCCACATAGATGAAGTCTCGCGACTGCTCACCGTCACCGAAGATCATGCACGGCTCGTTGGCGAGCATGCGATCACAGAAGATCGCCACCACGCCCGCCTCACCCAACGGGTCCTGGCGCGGCCCGTACACGTTCGAGAGTGCGAGCGACGTCCACTCGACCCCGTACAGCTCGGCGTAGGTGTGCAGGTACTCCTCGGCCGAGCGCTTGCTGGCCCCGTAGGGCGAATGCGCCCATCCCGGCTGCTCCTCGTTGACCGGCAGGTCCTCGAGCCCAGGCTCGCCGTAGATGCAACCGCCGGACGTGGCGAGCACGACCTTGCGCGTTCCGTGCCTTCGAGCCGCCTCCAGGACACGGACCGTGCCGACGATGTTCGTGAGCGCATCCGCGACCGGGTCCTCGACACTGCGCCGAACGCTGACCTGCGCGGCCAGGTGCAGGATGACGCCGGGGCGATGCCGCTCAACCACCTTGTCGAGCCCGCCACTCTCCAAGTCAAGGCGATGGAATTCGAAGCTGCCCGAATCGGAGGCGCGCGCTGCGTCGAGGTTTCCGAGCTTGCCGGTCGACAGGTTGTCGACGGCCACGACCGGCCGTCCTTCGGCGATCAGGCGGTCGACGAGATTGGAACCGATGAAGCCCGCGCCACCGGTCACGAGCACGGTGTCGGATCCCAAGCTGGTCCTCGCGGGCTGGTCGCAGCGTCGCCGAGCGTAGGTCCTGCCCGGCAGCGTCCGTTACAGGTCGACCCGGGCGATGCGTGCCCGGATCTTCTGGCGGAGATCGGTCGGCATCGACTCGGTGCATCGATCCTTGAGCAGGGCCTTCAGCTTCTCCTCGAAACCGGCCCGATCCTCGCACGAGAAACAGCGATCGAGGTGCTCGCGCAGTTCATCGACGCGATCGGCAGGCAGCTCACCGTCGAGGTAGGCGGTGAGATCAGCGAGCGTCTCCTGACAGTTCGCCACGTCAGTCCTCCCGCCCGGGCCCGTCGCCGTCGAGCACGCCATGTCGGGCCGCGTAATCCGCCAACGACTTCTGCAGCTGTTTCCTTCCCCGGTGCAGCCGCGACATCACGGTGCCGATGGGCGTGTCCATGATCTCGGCGATCTCCTTGTACGGAAAGCCTTCGACGTCCGCGAGGTACACCGCCATGCGGAACGTGTCGGGGAGATCCGCGAGCGCCTGCTTCACCTCGTCGTCGGTGATCGACTCGAAGACCTCGGCTTCTGCCGATCGCGCCGTGCCGCCGACGGCCTTGTAGAGGCTGAAGTCCTCCAGTTCGTCCTGGAGGTCCTCCTGAGGGCGCCGCTGCTTCTTGCGGTACTGGCTGATGTAGGTGTTGTGCAGGATCCGGTACAGCCACGCCTTGAGGTTGGTGCCCTGCTGGTACTGGTGGAAGGCGCTGTAGGCCTTCGCCATCGCCTCCTGGAGCAGGTCTTCGGCTGCCACGGGATCGCGGGTGTAGCGGACAGCCGCTGCATACAGCCGGTCGAGGAACGGCAGGACCTGCTCCTCGAACAGCCGCGTCCGCTCCTCCGGCGACAGGGCCGTGCGCACGATGGAGCCGTCGGCCTGGACGCCGTCAACGAGCTCGGGCGTGTCCACGGCTTGGTCAGCGTCGTTCACGTGCATTGCTTGTCGGAGGGCAATGGCGAGGTTATTGCCGGTTGTCCACACGATCGAACCGACCCGAGATGACACGGCCACGAGCCGACGCAATACTCCCTCACACGTCTTGACACGGTTTTGCAAGGTTTCACGTGGACGCCAGCAGTGACGACCCCCGCCCCCCGTCGCACGATCGTGGCGTCCGGCCGGCCGCGTCGCGACGCGACGGGGCCGGCCCCGCGGCGGGCCCCGGCACTCCCCCCTGGCTCGAGCTGCCCGACGACTGCGCCGGTCGGCGCCGCGGCTGGATCCTGGCTGGGGCCGTCCTCCCGTGGGTGCTGCTGGCAGCGCTGATCGTGCGCGCGCCCGGTCCTGCCGACGACGCAACCCTGTCGACGGACATCAGGCCGTCCCCGACAGCGACGGCTGCCACAGTCGGGCCCGAGGTCCGGGAGACGCCAGGCGCAGACTCTTCCGGTGGGCGGACGGAGCTCGGACTTGCCGACGTGGCCGCAGCTGCCATCCCGGTCCTTCGCGCCTGGATCGGGCGGGCAGACGAGCTGAGCATCGAGGGCATCGACGCCCGCGGGTACGGGGTGCTCGAGCACGCTGTCGTCGAGGCCATCGATCATCCCGGCCAAGGGGCAGCCGTCGCGTCGGTGCTTGCGGTGGTCGCCTCCTTCGACGACGGGACGCGCCAGGTCCTGCGCGTTGCCGTGCCACTGATCGTCCTGAACCGAGAGGTTCGTCCGGCCGGCGACCCGTGGCTGCTCCCACCCCCGACCTTGTCGGTCGCCGCCGTCAGGAGCACGCCGCTGGCAGGCGCCGACAGCGCCCTCATCGACGCCGTCGGACTCCAACTGGCGGAGCTCTACGGGGAGGTCGCCGAGATCCACGGACTCCACGTCGGCGAGCTGTGGCCACTCGTCGTCGACGCCACGATCCGTGACCCGCTGGACGGCAAGCTGCGCCGGCAGCAGATCTGGTTGCGAGCCGACGGCCAACGGCTGCCGATCGCGGGCTGGTTCGCGGTTCCGCCCGGCCGCGCAGGCTCCGACCCGGGTGCCTCCGACACTGCCGCGCCACGCGCCGAGGAGGATGGCGACCCGGACATGGCAACGGACGAACCGGCACCGTCGTGACACGTGATCAGCTTCATCTTTTGCGGCAGCGGGCCGTGCTCCGCCGCCAGGAGCTGCCCGCCCCAGTTTCGAGCGATCACGCCCGCGCGCGCGTCACGCCGGATCCCGCCGAGGTGCTGCCTGCGATCGCGCGGCTGATCATCCAAGTCCTCGCCGGGCGACGGCCACTGTCCCAGATCGAGCACATGCTGAGCCCAGCCGTCGCCACGCGGCTGGCCGCCCGCGTCCGCAGCCAGTACCGGTCAGACGAAGTCCCGAACGACCGCGTCCGGATTCGGCACTTGTCGAGTTGCTGGGTGCATGCGAACGCGTGCGAGGGGGTCGTCATGGTCGACGGCGCGAAACGGAGCACCGCCCTTGCCATCCGCATCGAACGTCACCAGGGCCGATGGCGCGTGACCGAGGCGGCTGGTCCCGAGTTCGCTTGGCGACCAATCGGGCCCACGCGACGCCGGCAGCCCACCACGCATCGACCGACGCCTCGAAGGCGACCGCCCCGAGGGTCGACGGCGGCGCCTCAGCCTGACGAGCGAACGTGCCAGTCGACGGACATCTCGACGCACAACTTGCCGTCGGGATCGCGCATGTCGACATCGACGACGAATGTCACCTTGCCGTCCCGTGCAAACCGCTCCCGAATGTCGCCGACGTCGTCGCGAAGCGTCGCCTCGACGGTGAGGTCGCCGCGCGCCACCGCGACGTAACGGATCTGGGCGCCGGCCGCCAGCGGGTGGATCCTGTCGAGCTGGTCCACGAATGCACCCGTGAACGCCATGCCGGCCGCGGACTCCCCAGCGGTGAACATCGCTCCGGCGTGCAGTGAGCCGATGTGGTTGTGCACCTCGGTGCGATCGGGCAGGACACAAACGGCCCGGCCGACCGACATCTCGGTGCAGCGGATGCCGACGACGGGGATGAACGGGACGATCGTGTCCATCCCGGCACGCATGGCGTCCCAGTCGACGCCTTCGGAGAGCCGCTCGATGTCCGTGGCAGATCCAGTCATTGCGGTCGCTCCTCCGGGAATCTGGTCGGCGGCCCGATCAGTGCGAGACCTTCTGGTTCAGGCCCCGTGGCACTTCTTGAACTTCTTGCCTGAACCGCACGGGCACGGATCGTTGCGGCCGACGTCGGCGAACTCGTCACCGGACTTGGTGTAGGTGCCGCCCGTGGCGATCTGGCGCACCGTCGTCCCATCTTCGCGGGTCGTCTCGCCACCGGCTCCCTGGCGCGGACTGGCTGGCACGGCACCCGCAGCAGTGGGCGCGGGCGCGTTCTGGCTGGAGGTGTAGCTGAGCTGCTGTTCCTTCTGCTCCATGGGGACGGCGGCCGCGGCAACCGACGGGACCCCCTCGGGCCTGGCGTCGTCACCGTTCCCCGACAGCGCGCCAACTGGCTCGCGGCGCGCGGCATCGCCGGGAGCCGGCGAGGCCGGACGGTCCGACACCTTGCCGTCGACCGTCACGGCGATGCGCGGTGTCTCGTCATCTCCGCCCCGTGCGGGATCCGCAACGGGCACTTCGCCCTCGCGCTGGATGGGCAGCCGGAAGAAGTAGGTGACCGTCTCGTCCTTCAGCTCCTCCATCATGGCGACGAACGAGTCGTAGGCCTCGCGCTGGTATTCGACCAACGGATCCCGTTGACCCATCGCGCGCAGGCCGATGCCATCGCGCAGCGCGTCCATCTCGTACAGGTGCTGACGCCACTTGCGGTCGACGACGGTGAGGATCACGCGGCGCTCGATCTCGCGCATGACCTCCTCGCCACCGACCTCCTCCTCACGGCGCTCGTACGCCTCGAAGGCGTCCTCGATCAGCTCCTCGACGAGGTCGGCCCGCTCGATGCGCTCGAGGTCGATCGCGTCCCAGTCGTAGGTGCTGTCGTAGATCATCCCGAGGTGTTCGCGCAGGCCCGTCAGGTCCCAGTCCTCGGGGAACAGGCCTTCGGGCGCAAACGACTGGACCGAGCCCTCGATCACGTCCTCGAGGTATTTCTGGGCGAGTTCCTCCACTGCGTCGTGGTCACCCTCGAGGAGGCGCTGCCGCTGCGCATAGACGACCTTGCGCTGCTCGTTCATCACGTCGTCGTACTTGAGGACGTTCTTGCGGATGTCGAAGTTGCGGGACTCCACCTGCCGCTGCGCGTTCGCGACTGCCCGCGTGACCATCTTCGAGTCGATGGGCATGTCCTCGGGGATCTTGAGGGTCGTCATGATCCGATCGACGGCCGCGGCATTGAACAGCCGCATGAGGTCGTCCTCGAGCGACAGGTAGAAGCGCGACTCGCCCGGATCGCCCTGTCGACCGGATCGACCGCGCAGCTGGTTGTCGATGCGCCGGGACTCGTGGCGCTCCGTCCCGATGACGTACAGGCCGCCAGCATCGAGGACGGTCTGCCGTTCCTGTTCGAATTCGGCTTCGTAGCGGGCCAGCGCCTTCTCGTAGGCGGCCGTTCGTTCCTCCTGGGTGGCCTCGGGCCCAAGCTTGTTGACGTCGTCCTTGGCGAGCTCCTCGGTGTTGCCGCCGAGGATGATGTCGGTACCGCGCCCGGCCATGTTCGTCGAGACGGTCACGGCGGCCGGACTGCCGGCCTGTGCCACGATGTGTGCCTCGCGAGCGTGGTTCTTGGCGTTGAGCACCTCGTGGGGAATCCCCCGCTTGCGCAGCAGGTTGGAGACGACCTCGGACTTCTCGACCGATGTCGTACCGACCAGGACGGGCTGCTTGCGCTCGTGGCGTTCAACGATGTCATCGATGACCGCCTCGAACTTCGCCTTCTCGGACTTGTAGATCAGGTCGGCACGGTCGTCGCGAATGACCGGCATGTTCGTCGGCACCACGACGACGCCGAGCTCGTAGATCTCGAGGAACTCGATCTCCTCGGTCTTCGCGGTGCCGGTCATGCCAGCCAGCTTGTCGTAGGTCCGGTAGTAGTTCTGGAGGGTGATGGTCGCCAGCGTCTGGTTCTCCTCCTTGATCCGGACCCCTTCCTTGGCCTCGATCGACTGGTGGAGACCCTCGGAGTAGCGCCGGCCCTCGAGGACACGGCCCGTGTTCTCGTCAACGATCTTGACCTCGCCACCGGTGACGATGTACTCGCGATCGCGCTTGTAGAGCTCCTTGGCCTTCAGGGCGTTCTGCAGGTGCTGGATCAGCGGGGTGTT
>JAWWBG010000140.1:0-7417 GCA_033721095.1 Nitriliruptorales bacterium | reverse complement strand
GGCGGCAACGGCTGCGTGTCCTTCCGTCGCGAGGCCCACGTGCCTCGCGGTGGCCCCGACGGCGGCGACGGCGGTCGGGGCGGCGACGTCGTCCTGGTTGCCGACGCGAGCGTCCGGTCGCTCCTCGACGTCCAACGGCACCCCCATCAACGCGCGTCGGCCGGCACGCACGGCCAGGGCGACAACAAGACGGGCGCCGCCGGCGACGACCGGATCGTCCGCGTCCCCGTGGGCACGCTCGTCCGCGACCCGGAAACCGGCGAGGTCCTCGCTGATCTCGTTCGCCCCGGCCAGCGCGCCATCGTCGCGACGGGTGGACGGGGCGGGCGCGGCAACGCCTCGTTCAAGAACCGGTTTCGGCGGGTCCCGCGCTTCGCGGAGCGCGGCGAGCCCGTCACCGACCGCACGTTGCGTCTCGAGCTCAAGCTCATCGCCGACGTGGGTCTCGTCGGCTGGCCGTCGGCCGGCAAGTCCTCGCTGATCCGGCGTCTGTCCAATGCCCAGCCTCGGGTCGAGGAGTGGCCGTTCACGACGCTCACGCCCCACCTCGGGGTCATGCGGGCCGGGGACGATGCGTCGGGTGCACCCATCGACGTGGTCCTGGCCGACGTGCCCGGACTCATCGAAGGGGCCTCCGAGGGCCGCGGACTGGGCCACCAGTTCCTCCGACACATCGAACGGTGCCGCGTCCTGCTCCATGTCGTCGACGCGGCGGCAGCCGATCCCGAGCGCGACCCGGTCAGTGACCTCGCCGTGATTCGCCGGGAGCTCGCCGCGCACGATTCGTCGATGCTGTCGCGACCCCAGGTCGTCGCCCTCAACAAGCTCGACCTTCCCGACGCCGTCACGATGGCCGACATGGTCGAGTCGACGCTGGTTGCCGACGGCGACGAGGTCTTTCGCATCTCCACGGTCACGGGCGAGGGCCTCGACGCGTTGCGCTACCGGCTCGGTGAGATCGTCGCCCGGGCCCGAGCCTCCGAGCCCGACGACCAGGACGCCACCGACGAGGTCCTCATCCGGCTGCTCCCCGAGGCGCGGTTCGACATCGGCGTGCTGGCCGACGGGACGTGGCGCGTGTCGGGCACCCAGGTCGAACGCTGGATCGCGATGCTGCCCCTCGACAATCCCGATGCCGTGCGTTACCTGCAGGGCCGGCTCCGCCGTGCGGGCGTCGATCGGGCGCTGGTCGAAGCGGGTGCCCGCGACGGCGACGACGTCGTGATCGGCGACGTCATCTTCGAGTTCGAACCCGAGCTGGACGACCTGCCGGCCGAGGAACGCGAAGCCATCCTTGCCGCCGAGCAGGACGACTTCGACGACCAGCACGATCATGGCGGCTTGACTGGACCCGAGGAGGTGGGCGATGAGGTTTGAGGCGCCCACGCGATGCGTGGTCAAGGTCGGTTCGTCGAGCCTGCGCGGCGACGACGGCCGCCTCGACCGCGACCAGGTCGCCAGCCTCGCCGACCAGGTCGCGGCTGTCCATCGGTCCGGGGTCCAGGTTGTCCTCGTGTCCTCGGGTGCGGTGGCGGCCGGCATGGGGCTGCTCGGGATGGACGCACGGCCGATGGACCTGCCGACGTTGCAGGCGGCAGCAGCCGTCGGGCAGGGCGAACTGATCCACACCTACAACCGGCATCTCGCCGGACACGGCCTGGCGGCCTCCCAGGTCCTGCTGACGCAGGACGACTTCGTTCGGCGCGCTCGCTACCTCAATGCCCGCACCGTCCTGACACGACTGCTCGAGCTGGGCACGATCCCGATCGTGAACGAGAACGACACCGTTGCCACCGAGGAGCTCGCCTACGGCGACAACGACCACCTCGCTGCCCTCGTCACGTCGATGCTCGATGCCGACCTTCTCGTCCTCCTCTCCGACGTCGACGGCCTGCATGCCGAGGACCCCCGCAGCCGGCCCGACGCACCCCTGCTCGATCGGGTCGATGACATTGCTGCCCTCGAGGCCGCGGTCGGCGGCTCGGGGTCGGTGGTCGGGCGCGGCGGCATGCGAACCAAGGTCGAGTCCGCGCAGGTTGCCGTGGCGTCAAAGGCGCACGCCGTCGTCGCGAACGCCCGCCGGCCGAACGTCCTGCGCGACGTCGTCGCCGGCGCCGATGTCGGCACGTGGTTCGTGGCGGGGGAGCGGCGCCTCGAGGCTCGCCGGCTCTGGATTGGTTGGGCGCTGACACCACATGGACAGGTGGTGGTCGACGACGGTGCTGCGGCCGCTCTGCGCGACTCCGGCCGATCGCTGCTCGGTGTCGGGGTCGTCGCCGCCTCCGGGGACTTCAACCCGGGCGATCCCGTCGAGATCGTGACCCAGTCGGGAGCGGTGGTGGCTCGTGGTCTCGTGAACTTCGCGACGGCCGACGTCGAGCGCATGGCGGGCTTGACCACCGCGGCCGCACGCGAGCAGCTCGGCTCGGCCTTCGCGCGGGAGGTCGTCCACCGCGACGATCTCGTTGTCCTCAACGGCACGGCCTGACGGCCGGTCGCCGGCCCCGGAGCCGGTCGCAACTCGCGATGGTCAGGTCTAGGCTGCCTCGCACCGGACAGGGGCGTTCGTGGGCGCAATCATCGCCGTGGGGGTCGTCGGCGCCCTCATCCTGTTCGGCTCGTGGGTCGTGGCGACCTACAACCGGCTCGTACGGCTCCGCAACCGGCGCGAGGAGGCCTGGTCGGGCATCGACGTGCAGCTCACTCGGCGTTTCGACCTCGTCCCCAACCTCGTCGAGGTCGTCAGGCAGTACGCGGCCCACGAGGCGGAAACGCTCGAGAACGTGACGAGGGCGCGCGCCGCCATGCAGTCGGCCGACGGCCCCGCCGCCAAGGGCGCGGCTGATGAGCAGCTCAACGGCGCGCTTCGCCAGCTGTTCGCGGTTGCCGAGGACTACCCGGACCTGAAGGCCGCGGCCGGGTTCCTCCAGCTCCAGGGCGACCTCACGGCCATCGAGGAGGACATCTCCTTCGCGCGCCGCTACTACAACGCTGTCGTGGAAGACCTCAACACCCTCATAGAGTCCTTCCCGTCGCTGCTCGTCGCCCGGCCCCTCGGATTCCGGCGGGCCGAGTTCTTCAAGGCCGACGCGGCGGCAGGCACGGCCCCGGAGGTCGCCTTCGAGAGGTGAGCACCACGTGAGTCGGACGGGGAGCATGAGTCGGATCCTGCTGCTGGCGGGGATCGTGCTCGCCATTGGCTCGGGCCCGGCGGCCGCCCAGAGTGCGCGCGGCGGCTTCGACATCACGTCCTTCGACGTGCACATCACAGTGAACGAGGACGCCTCACTGCGGATTCGCGAGAGCCTCATGGTCGACTTCGGGCGGCAGCGTTTTCGGGGCATCTTCCGCTTCATTCCGATGGTCTACGACCTTCCGGCCGACACGACGCTCGCCATGCCCGATGGTGAGTCACCCGACACGTGGGCCCGTGTCCTGGAGATCGAGGACATCGAGGTCACCAGCACCTCGGGAGCCCCGACGGCCACGCTTGTCTCACGTCCCGACCCCGCTCGCCCGCCGATCCTCAACGCCGGGTCGGACCCGTGGAACCTCTCGATTCGCATCGGGGATGAGGACACCTACATCCGCGGGCTGCACCAGTACACGATCCTCTACACCGTTCGGGGCGCGTTCAACGAGTTCGACAACCATGCCGAGCTCTACTGGAACGTGACGGGCAACGACTGGCTCGTGCCGATTCACGCGACGGCGGCAACGGTGTCCGCTCCCGGGATCGACGCCGTGACGTGCTTCGCGGGCCGCTTCGGTGCGACGTCGCCATGCTCTGCGGTCGATCACGACGGCAAGGTGGCCCGTTTTTCGGCCCAGCGCCTGGCGACCGGGGAAGGAATGACCGTCGTCGTCGCCCTTGCCTCCAATGCGTTGACCGTCGGCGACCCCCTGCTCGTCAAGCGATGGACGTTCCTGGGTGCCCTCGGCGGTTCGGCCGCGGCGATCCCGTTGGCGGTGTTGACGTCGATCATCGCCTTCGGAGGCGTGGCGATGTTGCTGTGGCGCCAGGGTCGGGATCGGGTCGCGATCGGCGGCGCCTCCTCACATGGGACGCTCGGCACGGCGACCGCTCCCGAACGTCGGCTCGGCCTCTTCGAGCCACGACCGGTGCCGGTCGAGTATCGGCCGCCCGACGACCTGCGACCGGCGGAGATCGGCCTGCTCCACGACGAGACCGTCGACCCGGTGGACATCTCCGCCACGATCGTCGACCTTGCCGTCGCGGGTCACCTCCGAATCGAGGAGATCGAATCCGGACTGATCTGGAAGAAGGCCGACTGGCGGTTGATCAAGCTCGAGCCGCCGGCGTCCTCGCGCCCGCTGAAGGACTGGGAGCAGCGACTCCTCGACGGCCTGTTCGGGACGGGCGACAGCATCCGCGTGTCGGATCTGAAAGGCGTGTTCGCGACGGACTACCAGGCGGCCGAGCGGATGCTGTACCAGGACGCCGTGTCCCGAGGCTGGTTCCGAAAGCGCCCCGACAGCGTCCGGTCGACGTGGTTGGGCCTGGGCATACTCGCGCTCCTGGCTTCGATCGGCCTGTTCGTGCTCGGCCTCATCTTCACGAGGTTCGCCGCGGCGGCCATCCCGTTCGTGCTCGGCTCGCTGGCGCTGGCGATCGGGCACCGGCACATGCCGCACCGGACGTCCCGGGGATCTGCGCTGCTGATCCGGGCGCTGGGGTTCCGAGAATTCATCGAGCGCGCCGAGACCGAGCGCATGAAGTTCGCAGAACGCGAGAACATCTTCCTTGACTACCTCCCGTATGCGGTCATGTTTGGCCTCGCCGACAAGTGGGCCGAGGCGTTCCAGGACGTGGGTGTCGAAATCGAAGCGCAGGTCGGACACTTCTGGGCTGGCCACCGGCCCTTCGCGATTGACCACTTTGCCCACGGCATGAACGAGTTCGGCCATCACGTCGGCACCTCCCTGGCGACGGTCCCATCGTCGTCGGGGAGCGGTTCGGGCGGGTTCAGTGGCGGTGGCTTCTCGGGTGGCGGTTTCGGCGGCGGTGGGGGCGGTGGCTGGTGACGCGAACTTCGATTCGCTGACCGGGGCTGTAAGAATCCTGCCGTCCGCCCGTCACAGCTGGCAGACCGAACACAGGACACCCCATGTCGAACACGCGCCTGCTGGCCGCCACCCTGACCCTCGGACTCGTCGCCGTCGGCTGCTCCAGCGACCCCGAGGAGGCCGCGACCGCGGTGCCGACGGTGACCGCGAGCCCGGCGGCAGAATCCACCCCGACACCCACCCCGACGCCGTCGCCAACGGAGGCCACGCCAACTGCTGCCCCGTCACCGCTGGTCGCACCGCCCTCGGTGGCGAGCCCCGCCGGCTCGTCCTCGGCCGTGCTCACGGAGCAGCTTGCGGGCCTCTAGCACCCCAAGAGCGGGGGTTCCTGTCCGGTCGGCGAGATCGGTGGCGCCACCATCGTCGACTGCGCCGCCGTCGAGGCGCCGGGCGGCACGGTCGCAGTCATCGTCGAGGAGCTTCCCGACACCCGCCACATCGCAACCATGCTGCGCCTCGACGAGGACGATGACCTGTGGCTGCCCGTTGCGTTCTCCGAGCACTACGGCTTCACCGTGCCCGACAGCCCCTGGGTGTCCATCTCGCTGCGGCCCGTCCAGAACCTGTTCGCCGGTGACCTGATCGTCGTCGAAGGCCTCGTTGGTGGCTCCGGTGCCGTCACCGCCTGGGACATCGTCGGTTGGCCGTCGGGCGATTCGCTCCCTCGCGTCGTCGCCCCCTTCCCGGCGGTTGGGCAGGCCAGCCTGGCCGTGGCGGCTGGCGCCGCTCGCCTCACCGTCGCCAACTTCAGCGACGGCGCGCCGCAGTGCTGTCCGGACCTGCACGACCTGCGTCTCGTGAACCTGACCACGGGGGACGGCCGCCTGTGGGAGGAGCTGTCGTCCACGCAGACCGTCCCGATCGTGGCGGCCTTCGAGCTCTACCACGCCTGGGTCCGTGACGACCAGGCCGGCGCCGCCGAATGGGCAACCAACGACGTCATCGCCGAGCTGTGGCCAGCACCCATGTTCGACGTTCACCAGCTGCTCGACACCCAGTGCCTTCCCACGCCCGAGCATTTCCAGTGCTCCCTGCAGAACGAAGGCGGGACCCGCCACTTCCTGGTCGCACCCGGTGGTGTGCACGGCTACGAGGTGGTCGGCCTGATCGGCCTCGGCGACTGACTCGGCGGCCTACCCGGACTGAACTTCGTTCAGTTCCGGGTACGGTCTGCCGCGATGAGCAGCCCGGCAACCACCGTCCCGGCCCCCCGCCGCGAGCAGACCAGGGACGCCCTCCTGACGGCGGCACTCGCCGCCTTCTCCAACGAGGGCTACGACGCGGTCCGGGTCGAGGAGATCGCGGCTGCGGCCGGCGTGTCGGTCGGTTCCGTCTACGTGCACTTCGAGTCCAAGCAGGGCCTGTACGTCGCGGCGGTCGAGCGGGCGTTCGCGATGCTCGAGGAGGCCATGGCGTCGGCCTACGACGCGCATCGGTCCCCGGCCGCGCAGGTGGACGCCGCCGGGCGGGTCTACCACCGCCTCGCCGGCGAGCACCCCGAGGTCTTTCGGCTCGTGGTGCTGCCGCCGACCCACCTGCCCGACACCGAGCGCATCCGCGCCGTGACCGAGGAGCTCGAGCAACGGCAACGGGCCCTGGTCGCCCGCCTCGAGGACGCCCTCGAGCGTGGTGCCGCCGATGGGTCGCTCGAGGTCGACGACCCGGCGGCGACGGCCTGGTTCCTGACCGGTGCCTGGAGCGGGGTGATCGCCCTCAGCCTCCGCCCGGATGGACCCGGCACCCTCGAGCTCGACGAGGTGCTCGCGGCCGGCGAGGCGCTGGTGTCTCGGGGCCTCGACGCGCGGAGAACGTTGTGATGCCCGAACCGAATCGCGTCCGAGCCCGGCGGCTCGGGCTGGCGGGGTTTCTGGGCGGCATGGCAGTCCTCCATCTGGTGATGCCCAAGCCGTTCGAGCGCATGATCCCGACGTGGCTGCCGGGGGACCCGACCAGCTGGAACCTCGCCGCCACCGCCGCCGAGGGCGGTTCAGCGCTGCTGTTGGCGTCGCGGAAGACCGCCGGGGTCGGAGGCGTTGCGGCAGCGGGCACCTTCCTCGGCGTCTGGATCGCCAACATCCAGGCGGCGCTCGACGGCGGCTACCCGATGCGCGGGCCGCTCGGGAGCAAGGAAGTTGCCTGGGCGCGGGTGCCGCTCCAGGTGCCGATGATCTGGTGGGCGCTCAAGGTGAGCCGTGACGCCCGCGACCTACCCTCGATCGAACAGGATCACCCATGACCAGCGAGTTCACCGGCGTCACCGACGTCAGCAAGCGCCTCGAGGAGGCGGGCTATTTGCCCGACGAGGCCATCGAGACTGTCGTCTACCTGG
>JAWWBG010000139.1:0-7435 GCA_033721095.1 Nitriliruptorales bacterium | reverse complement strand
GGCCCAGGCCGTCTGGATGGCAGCGCGCTGGGAGATGAAGCGGTTGTAGGCCCAGATGGGCCAACCGACCAGCAGCAGGACCGGCAGGCCCACGAGAACCAGGAGCGCAACCGAGTCGTTCATGGGTTGTTGGCCCGGGCGCCGCGCCAGTAGCCCTCCGGGATCAGCTCCAGCAGCCACTGCGCCGACTCGATCATCCCGGGCAGCGCCCGAATGACGGCCTTGGAGGTCACGACCAGGTCACCGTCCCGTGAGAAGAAGCTGCCGACCCACGAGGAACCGCGCCGAAACTCGAGACCGACGGCCGGGCTCGGGCTCGTCACGATCAGATGGCGGCCGCGCAGCTCGAAGAACCGGTCGCCGGCGGTGGCCAGGTAGCGCTCCTGGAAGCCCGCGTCGAGCAGGCGCAGGGCGAGCTCCTCGCTTCCTCCGACGCGGATGTCGAACGCCCGATTGAAGGCCTCCGACTCCACCCGGAAGTCGCCGCCCTTGCCGATGCCCATGCGCGCCAGCAGGCCTTCGCGCGCCACCCGCAGCTCCGCGCCGACGAGGTCCTCGGGCAGCTCGACGACGCCCACCATGAGGGCTTCGCGATGCCAGCTGACGTGACGATTGCCGTTCTGGTCGTGGGTCTCCTCGCGGCGTTCCCACCACCACTCGAAGGCACCCGCCCGCACGTTCGCCAACTCACCGCCGACCGACACGTCGATCGTTCGCTCGACCCCCCACGCCGCCGATGCATCACGCTCGCCGGCCGGCAACAGGTCGAAACCCTCGGACTGCATGTCGCTGAGTCCGGCGGGCGTCTCGGTCGCCGTCAGGTTCTCGGCCGCGACCAGCTTCGCGTACTCCGCCTCGACGTCCTGCTGGAGTCGCGCACCGACAACGACGAGCACGACGAGCGCCGCAATGACGCCGACGACGATGAGCACCGTCATGACTGGCCCCGATCCCTCACGCGCCCAGGAGGCTCCGCGTCCTGGCCACGTCATCCTCGATGGCAGCGACGAGGCTGTCAACACCGTCGAAGGTGACCTGGCCGCGGATGCGGTGCTCGAACGAGAGGGCCATGTGGGCGCCGTACACGTCGAGGTCGGCGTCCAGGACGTAGGCCTCCACCGTCCGCCGCGTGCCGCCGAAGGTCGGGTTGGTGCCGATGCTGATCGCGGCCTGCCAGATCGTCCCGTCGCCCACCACGGTCGCATGGCCGGCGTACACGCCATCGGCGGGGATGCACATGCGATCGTCGACTTCCACGTTCGCGGTCGGAAAGCCGATCGTGCGTCCGCGCTCGTTGCCCTTGACGACCGGCCCCTCGAGCACGTGCGGCCGTCCCAGCGCCCGCCCGGCCCACTCGACCTCGCCAGCCAGCACCCGCTCGCGGATCACGGTGGACGAGATGGCGGTGCCAGCCTCCTCCAGGAGGGTGACCGCCGCGACGTCGAAGCCGTGGGTGGCGCCTTCCGTGGCGAGCATGCCGACGTCACCCTCGGCGCCGTTGCCGAACCGGAAGTTGGCTCCCACGACGACCTGCTTGGCGTCGATCGGGCCACAGAGCGTGTGGTCGATGAAGTCGAGGGCCGACCGTTGGCTGAACTCGTGGGTGAACTCGATCACGTAGACCAGGTCGATGCGTTCGGCGAGCAGCGCCGTGACCTTGCTGTCGAGTGTCTGCAGGTACTTCGGGACGGTGCCGGGCCGGACGATCTCGATCGGATGACGGTCGAAGGTGACGGCAACCGATCGGACCCCCGCGTCACGGGCGGCACTCGTGGCCTGACCGATGATGGACTGGTGGCCCCGATGCACGCCATCGAAGACACCGATCGTGACGACGGACGGCGCAGCGGGAACCTCGTCGATCGACCGGGCGACCCGCACCGGTTCGGTCATTCCAGATCCTCGGGGCGCAGCATGACCACCTCGGCGCGGCCCGCGCCGTCGCGATCCCGGTACACGCCCACCAGTCGCGTGTCCAGGGTGACAGCGTAGGGACCGTCCACGTCCTGACCGGGCAGTGCGCCGCCATGGACCAGGCCACGGGCGGTTTCGACCTCCACCTCGACGCTGGGCAGCACGCGGCCGAGGGCGACTTGGGCAGGCACGAGGTGTTCCTCGACGGCGGCGCGATCCTTCAGGACGTCGAGCGCAACGGCTTCGTCGACGGACCACCGGGCGTTGCGGGTCCGCCGAAGTGCCGACAGGTGCGCGCCGACGCCCAGCGCCTGCCCGGCGTCGTGCGCCAGCGTCCGCACGTAGGTGCCCGGCGAGCACGTCACGACGAATGACACTGCCTGCGGCGGCCCGGGATCGTGACCGGTGACCTCGAGCTCGTGGATGGTCACCTCGCGAGGGTCGCGATCGACCGTTTCGCCGCGGCGGGCCACCTCGTGCAGCCGTTCACCGCCCACGCGCACGGCCGAGACCATCGGTGGCACCTGCTGGAGGTCACCGACCATCGCGGCCAGTGCGGCCTCGACCTCCTCCTCGGGGACGGGCGTGTCCGCCGTGGCGACCACCTCGCCGTCGGCATCCTGGCTGTCGGTCTCGATGCCGAGCACGGCGGTGGCCGCGTACGTCTTCGGGGAGTCCTGGAGGAAGCGGACCAGCCGTGTCGCCCGGCCAAGGCACAACACGAGGACGCCGGTGGCCATGGGGTCCAACGTGCCGGTGTGGCCGACGCGGTGCTGTCCGGCCGCTCGGCGAACACGTCCGACGACGTCGTGTGACGTCAGGCCCGACGGCTTGTCGACCACCAGGACTCCGTCGAGGTCGGGCAGTCCCGATCGGTTGCGCCGACGCCGCCCCATCAGCCGGCGAGCAGGGCCGCGATCGCCTTCACGACCTCGTCAGGATCGTCGGCGGTCGAGAAGGCTGCCGCTCGTGCATGACCACCACCATCCCATTCGGCGGCGATGGCCGCGACGTCCGTCGGCCCGTCAGACCGGAGGGAGACCGACCAGCGTCCGCCGCCGTGCTCCTTGGCCAGCACCGTGACGGTCGCCTCGCGTGCGGATCGGAGGACGTCGATGATGCCCTCCAGCGTGTCCATCTCGACCCCCGCCTCGGCCATGTCCTGCCGAGTGATGCGCGAGGCCACCAGGCCGACATCGGGGTCAAATGACGCCCGCCCGAGCACGCGCCCCAGGACGTCCAGCCAACCGAGCGACTTCGTGGCGAACAGGTGCGTGGCCAGCCCCGAGTGGTCGACACCCTGCTCGATGAGGTCGGCCGCGAGCCGCAGCGCGGCAGCGTCGGTGTTGCTGTGGACGAGTCCACCCGTGTCGGTCAGCAACCCAACATGCAGCGCCGTCCGGATGTCGGCGGTGAGCTCGACACCGAGCCGTTCCAGGAGTCCCGCGGCCACCATGACCGTCCCTGCCGCGCCCGGGTCGACCAGTCGAACGTCACCAAAGTCGGTGTTGGTCGCGTGGTGATCGAGGACCAGGACGGGGCACCGACCGTCGGCGAGGTGGCGCAGGTGGCCGAGCCGTCCCGGGGTCGCGACGTCGACGGTCACCAGCAGCGCCGGGTCCTCGGGAACGTCTGGCGGTGCGACGATGTCGTCGAGTCCCGGCACGACCTCGAGGTCCGGCGGGACGCGGAACGTGTCGTTGCCCCACGTCGGCACCGATGTCCAGCCGCCGGCGGTCAGCCCCGCATGGACGGCCGACAGCGACCCGAGTGCGTCGCCGTCGGGATTCACGTGCGCCGCGACGACGACCGTTCCCGCGTCCTCGCGGACGCGACGCAGGAGGTCGACAGCTCGCTGCCAGTCGGCCTCGTCGATGCCGGTCACGCCTCGTCCTCGGCACGCAGCTGCCGCAGCAGCTCGTCCACGCGCGTCGACGCACCGATCGTCGGGTCGAGCCGGAACACCAGCTCCGGCGTCTTGCGGAGGCGAACCCGCTGGCCCAGCAGCGATCGCATCCGCGGCGTCGCGGCCTCGAACCCAGCCGCAGCCTCCTCGGCACCGGGCAGATCGGCGGCACGACCGGGACGACTCGACACCAGGTCGGGGTCCACCATGGACCACGTCACGTGTGCACGTCCGTGATCGCGCGTGACGTCCACATCGCGGATGGTGACCAGCTCCAGCCGCGGATCGGCGATGTCGTGCTCGAGGATGGCTGCGAGCGCATCGCGGACCATGGCGTTGACACGTCGGCTGCTGATCTCGCTCATGGCTCGAGTCCCGTGGTCGCCGAGGATGTCCAGGTGCGGTCGCCCTCATCAGCGTCCAGTGTGCCGACCTCGACCGCCATGGTCGTCACGAGGGCGCGAGGGTCGCGCTCGGCGATCGGACGGATTCGCTCCAGGACGCGATCGAGGCTCGTGGCGCTGGACGTCGCCACGGCAAGCCCCAGCACGATTCGCTGCCAGGTCTCCTGGCCGCCGATCTCGGCGACGCTGCAGCCGAGCTCGCGCAGCGCAGCCGTGACCTTCTGGAGGACAGCACGCCGATCCTTGCGACTGGTGGCGGCCGGAACGTGCAGCTCCAGCCGGACGATCGCATGGTGCACGCGCTCGCCGCTGCCCACGTCAGTCCCGCTCAACCTCGACCCACGCGCGGGTCTCACTCCCGGTCGACCTCGACGCACACGTGGGTCTCACTCCCGCTCAACCTCGACGTCCACGAAGATCTCGAAGACGTCGCCGACCTTGACGTCCTGGAACCGGTCGAGGCCGATGCCGCACTCGAAGCCCTGCGCCACCTCGTTGACGTTGTCCTTGAAGCGCCGCAACGAGTCGACCTTGTCCTCGGCGACGACGATGCCCTCGCGGATCACGCGCAGCTTGGCGTCCCGGCGAACCTCGCCATCGGTGACCATGCAGCCAAACACGAACCCGGCGCGCGGGACCTTGAAGATCTCGCGCACCTCCGCTTCGCCGATGACCTGCTCGGTGAACTCGGGTGCGAGCAGGCCCTTGACGGCGCGCTCGATGTCCTCGATTGCCTCGTAGATGATCTTGTAGATCCGGACGTCGACACCGGTCTGGTCGATGGCCTCCCGGGCCTTGGCGCCGGGACGAACGTTGAAACCGACGATGATGGCGTCCGAGGCCTTGGCCAGGTTGACGTCGTACTCGGTGATGGCACCAACGGCCTTGTGGATGGTCCGGACGTTGACCTCGTCGAGCTCGAGGTTGGCCAGGGCATCCTGGAGCGCCTCGGCCGACCCGGACACGTCCGCCTTGATGATCACGTTGAGGACGGCCTTGTCGCCCTCGGCGACCTCCTTGGTGAGGTCCTCCAGGGTCTTGGGCCGCATCTGCTCGGCGAGCTCCCGACGACGCTCGCGCTCGGCGCGACGCTCGGCGACGTCGCGGGCGAAGCGCTCGGCGTCGACGACGCGGAACTCGTCACCGGCCTCCGGGACGTCGTTGAGGCCGAGGACCTGCACGGGACGTGACGGTTCGGCCTGCTCGAGCTCCTCGCCGTTCTCGTCGAACATGGCGCGGATCTTTCCGTCGGCCGTGCCGGCGACGAGGATGTCCCCACGCCGCAGCGTTCCACCCTGGACGAGGAGGGTCGCCACGGCACCCCGGCCCTTGTCGAGGTGCGCCTCGACGACACGTCCGCGGGCGTCCTTGTCCGGATTGGCCTGCAGCTCGAGGACGTCCGACTGGAGCAGCACGATTTCGAGCAGCTCGTCGAGACCCTCACCGCTCTTGGCCGAGACAGGCACCATCGGGACGTCGCCGCCGTAGTCCTCGGCGACCAGCTCGTGCTCGGTCAGCTGACCCTTGACCTTGTCCGGATCGGCCGAGTCGAGGTCCATCTTGTTGATCGCCACGACGATCGGGACCTCGGCAGCCTTGGCGTGCGCGATCGCTTCGACGGTCTGCGGCATGACGCCGTCGTTGGCCGCCACGACGAGGATGACGACGTCGGTGACCTGCGCACCACGGGCACGCATGGCCGTGAAGGCAGCGTGACCCGGCGTGTCGATGAAGGTGATCTTCCGGCCGTCGTGCTGGATCTGGTAAGCGCCGATGTGCTGGGTGATACCGCCGGCCTCCGTCGAGACGACGTCGGTTTGCCGGATGGCGTCGAGCAGCAGCGTCTTGCCGTGGTCGACGTGCCCCATGACCGTGACGACGGGGGGACGTGGCGACAGGTCCTGTTCGGCTTCCTCCTCGATGCCGAACTCGAACTCCTCCTCGGACATGAAGTAGACGTCCACGCCAAGCTCGGCGCAGAGGATCTCGACCGTGTCGTCGGGCAGCGACTGCTGGACGGTCGCCATCTCGCCCATCTCGAAGAGCTTCTTGACCAGCGCCGATCCGGGCACACCCAGCTTCGCGCCGATCTCGTCGAGGGTCACGCCCGAGAGCACCTCGATGCGATCGGCCGTGATCTGTTCCTCGAGCGGGATGTCGCGCTGGCGACGAGCCTCGAGGGCCTGCTCCTCGGGGAGGTGCTTGTCCTGGCGACGCTTCTTGCGACGTGGACCCCCGCGCGGAGGGCCACCCGGGCCACCCGGGCCACCGGGACCACCCGGTCCACCCCGACCGGGGCCGCCGGGAGGTCCACCGGGTCCGGGAGGACCGCCACGTCCGGGGGCACCGCCGGGTCCACGACCGCCGCCCTGACGATATGGGGAGCCGGGCGGCCCGCCCTGTCCCCGTGGGGGACGCGGACCACCTCGGCCCGGAGGGCCGCCGGGGCCACCACGACCAGCGGGGGCACCCTGGGGTCGCGCCGGTGCGCGGCGAAGTGGTGCAGGGATCGAGCGCTTGCCGGTGCCCTCCTGCGGCATCGCCATGTCGTGACGGCGCCGGGCCTCGGGCGACTCGCCGGTGACGATGGCCGGGGGCGTCGGTCGGGGCGGGCTGGGCGGTCGCAGGGGGGCTTCACCCGGCTTGAGCCGTGGCGGCGGCGCCCCGGGCATGCGCTTGCGGTTCGACTCACCGTCGTCGGCAGGTGGCGCGTCCGTGGCTGGCGCGGCCGGAGCAGCAACGTCGGCGGCGGGAGCGGCCGGGG
Organism: Nitriliruptorales bacterium; assembly: GCA_033721095.1. Classification (GTDB taxonomy): domain Bacteria; phylum Actinomycetota; class Nitriliruptoria; order Nitriliruptorales; family Nitriliruptoraceae; genus JAWWBG01. The sequence continues at coordinate 447 of JAWWBG010000139.1, read as the reverse complement.
CGGCCGCCGCGGCCGGCTCGTCGGCGACCGGCTCCGGTGCAGCCGGTGCGTCGCGAAGCTCGGGGGGCAGGACCTTGCCGGCCTTGGGCGCACCAGGATCGGCCTCGAGGCCGCGCAGGTGCGGCGGCAGGACCTTGGCCGCCTTCTTCTCGGGCGCCTTGACGGTGACGTTCTTGTAGCGCTCGAGCTCCTCGCGCTCCTTGGCCTTGCGGGCCTCCTCCTCAGCCTTGCGCTGGTCGGCGGACTTGCCCAGCTCCTCCTTGAAGAGGGCAGCGTCGCCCAGGGTGATCGACGACGAGTGCGTCTTCGCCTCGATGCCGAGTTCACCCAGGCGGCGAATGACCTCCTTGTTGTCGAGGCCGGTTTCCTTCGCCAGCTCGTGGACGCGGATCTTGGTGCTCACGCGTTCTGCTCCTCCATGGCCGAGTGGTGCCGCGTTTCGAGGTG
>JAWWBG010000138.1:0-7454 GCA_033721095.1 Nitriliruptorales bacterium | reverse complement strand
GTCAGGGCGTCAACTACTGGCTCGTGCTGCCGATCGTGGTGTTCGGCGGAGCCTTGCTGGGTGCAGCAACGGAGGTGACGCTGGTCCGCCGGTTCAAGGACGCGTCACGACTCGTCCTGACGGTCGCCACGATCGGACTTGGCTTCCTGCTGCTGGTCCTCGAGTTCTACGTCAAGGTCTGGTTGCCCGGCGAGACCCGGCTCATCGCCGAGTTCCCCACGCCGTTCGCCGGGTTCACGTTCGACGTCGGCATCACGCGCTTCTTCGGCGACCACGTGGCTGCCATCGTCGTGGCCGCGGGCGCCGCTGTCGCCCTGGGCGCCTTCCTGCGCCGCAGCAACCTGGGGATCGCCGTCCGAGCGTCCGCCGAGAACCGCGACCTGGCGTCGCTGCTGGGCATCCCGGTGGGACGGATCGGCGTCGTGGTCTGGGCGCTGGCCGGCACGCTGTCGGCGCTCGCAGTCTTCCTGCGGGCACCGCTCGTCGGCCTCAGCCTCGAGGGCTTCGTCGGCCCGGTGTTCCTGTTGTTCGGCCTCACCGCAGCCGTGATCGGGAGGATGGAGCACCTGCCGACCGCGCTGGTTGCCGGGATGTTCCTCGGGATGGTCGACAACGCGGTGGTCTTCGCGACCAAGCGCAACTCGCTGGCGCTCGCCATCATGTTGGTGGTTGTCCTCGGCGCACTGCTGCTGCAGCGACGACAGACGGACCGCGCGCGCGACGCCGCACTGTCGACCTGGCAGACCGTGGCGACGGCTCGACCGATCCCGCCCGAGCTGCGCCAGCTGCCGGAGGTCAGGGCTGCCCGGTGGCTCGGCGGACTGGTCGCGCTGGCCCTCGCCGTTGCCGTCCCCTGGATCGTCGGGTCGTCGCGCGTGACATTCGCCATCCTGGCCGTCATCTTCGCCATCGTCGGTGTCTCGCTCGTGATCCTGACGGGGTGGGCGGGCCAGGTCAGCCTCGGCCAGTTCGCGCTGGCGGGAATCGGTGCGGCCGTCGCCGGCGGCCTGATCGCCAACCACGACGTCGACTTCTTCCTCGCACTCACGGCGGCGGGCCTTGCCGGTGCCGGGGTTGCGGTCCTGATCGGCCTGCCGGCGCTGCGCATCCAGGGCCTGTTCCTCGCCGTCACGACGTTGGCGTTCGCGTTCGCCGTGGAGAACTTCGTGCTGCGTCGCGACTACTTCCCGTGGCTGCTGCCCGGCGACTTCCAGCTGGTTCGACCACCCGTCCTGTGGGGTCGCGTGGACATGAACACGCCCTCCGAGCTGGGGGGCCTCACCATCACCGGCGCGACGAAGTACTACTGGTTGTGCCTGGTCTTCCTGGCGCTGACGTTGGCGGCGGCGCGGGCGTTGCGGACCTACCGCTCGGGCCGCGTGCTGATCGGCCTGCGTGACAACGAGCCGTTGCTGCAGGCCTATGGCGTGAACCCGGCCACGAGTCGGCTGGCCGTGTTCGCCATCTCCGGCTTCATCGCCGCCGTTGCCGGCGGCCTGCTGGTCCCCCAGCTCGGCACGGTCGCCCAGGGCGCCTTCAAGCCCGAGGATTCGATCCAGCTGTTCGTCATGACGGTGATCGGCGGGATCGGATCGCTCGCAGGGCCGATCCTCGGTGCCATCCTCCTCGAGGGCATCCCCCAGTTGCCCGGGCTGCGCGACATCGACCTCGTCCGGATCCTGACAACCGGCCTCGGCGTCCTGCTCGTGCTCCTGCTGCTTCCCGGCGGCCTGGCCCAGGGCCTGCACCGAATCCGCGACCAGCTGCTGCGCCGCGTGGCCGCGCGGCGCGGGATCGTGGTGCCGAGCCTCGTCGCTGATGTCGGCGATGCGGACGACACCGACGGGCCGGCCAACGGTGAGGTGAGTCCGTGAGCGTGCGCCAGCGTCTCGAGCGCCTCACGGCCGGCGCCCCCGCCGGACCGCTGTTGGTGCTGTTCGGGCTCAACTTCGTGGACGAGTTCGACCGCTGGGCATTTGCCGCGCTCACGCCCGAGATCCGCGACGCCTTCGGGCTCTCGGACGTTGGCATCGGCGCGATCGCGGTGATCTCCGGGGCCACGATCCTGCTGGCGGCGCTGCCCATCGGCGTGGTTGCCGATCGCGCCAACCGGGTGCGCTTTGCGACGGGTGCGGCCATCCTTTGGGGGTCGATGACAGTCCTCACCGGCCTGGTGCCGTCGGTGGCGTTGCTCTTCCTCGTCCGCCTGCTGGCCGGGATCGGGCGCATCACCAACGAGGTCGTCCACCCCAGCCTCCTCAACGACTACTACCCGCCCCAGACGCTGCACCGCATCTTCTTCGTCCACCGGCTGGCCAACCCGATCAGTGGCCTGGCCGGCGTGATCGCGGGCGTCGTGGCCGACGCCTGGTCCTGGGAGTGGGCGTTCTTCCTGCTCGCGATCCCGACGTTCGTCCTCGTTCCCCTCGCCGCTCGCCTGCGCGAGCCGTTGCGGGGTGCGACGATCGATGCCGAACTGGCGAGCCGTGCCGTGGCCGACGCACCGATCGGCTGGGGCGAGGCCCGACGGCGCCTGTACGCCGTGGCGACCTTGCGGCGCCTGTGGGGCGGCGCGCTGTTTCTCGGCGTCGCGATCGTCTCGACACCGGCGTTGTTGTCGTTGTTCTTCGAGAAGGAACACGGGTTCTCGGCCACACAGCGGGGCGTCGTCGCCTTCCTGTACGCGCTCGGGACCGTGGGCGGGTTCTTCCTCGGCCTGTGGTGGGCCGAGCGCGCCGAGGCGGCCGGCGACACGCCGCGACTCGCCGTGATCACCGGCTTCGGGGGCGTCTGGCTCGGCGGTGGGTTCCTGCTGATGGCGATCGTCCCCTGGGCGCCAGCCGCCATGGTCGTGATGACCGTGGCGGCGCTGGGAACGGGAGCGCTCAACCCGGCGTACTTCCCCCTCGTCGGGCGCGTGTCACCTCCTGCCCTGCGCAGCCAGGCATACGCAATCGCGATCGTCTGGCTGGCGGTCGGCGCGCTGGCGTCGCTCGTGCTGTTCGGCCTCGGCGAGTCCGAGGGCTACCGAGCCGTCATGGTGGTCCTGGCAGCCAGCCTGGCAATCGCAGGCCTCGTGGCCCGCTCGGCCCGGCGCTTCGTGCGCGGCGACGTGGACAGTGCCGAGGCTGCCCTGGCACTGTCGGCCCGCCAGCACGGACCGTCCGGCGACAGCGCGTCCGGGGCGCTGCTGACGTGTCGCGGTGTCGCCGTCGCCTATGACCAGGTGCAGGTGTTGTTCGGCGTCGACATCGAGGTGCGCGAGGGCGAGATCGTCGCCCTGCTCGGCACGAACGGTGCGGGCAAGTCGACGCTGCTGCGGGCGATCAGCGGCCTGACCGAACCCTCGGCAGGCTCGATCTTCCTGGGGCCCGATGACATCACGCACGCCGACGCCCAGCGCACGAGCAGCCTCGGGATCATCCAGGTGCCGGGCGGCCGGGCGATCTTTCCGACGCTGACCGTCGCCGAGCACCTGCGCCTGGCCACGTGGCACCACGATGAGCAGGCAGCCGTCGAACGGACCCACACAGCCCTCGGCCTTTTCCCGGTCCTCGGGAAGCGCACCACCACGATGGCCGGGAACCTGTCCGGCGGTGAACAGCAGATGCTGGCGCTGTCGATGGCCATGATCCAGCAGCCTCGACTCCTGCTGATCGACGAGCTCTCCCTGGGCCTCGCGCCGATCGTCGTCGAGGAGCTGCTTGAAGCCGTCGAACGGATTCGCGACAGCGGCACGGCCGTGATCCTCGTCGAGCAGTCCGTCAACCTCGCCCTGACGATCGCCGACCGGGCCTACTTCATGGAGAAGGGCGAGATCCGCTTCGACGGTGCGACCGCCGACCTGCTCGGGCGCGACGACCTGCTGCGGTCGGTGTTCCTCGAAGGTGCGTCCAAGGCCTCGGACGGGCGCCCGGCACGTTCGTCGCGGTCGTCCGGGTCGACTGCGGCGACCGTGTCGACGCCTCCGTCCCCCGCGGCACCCGAGCGCAACGGCCATGCGCTGGCCGTGCGCGGGATCTCCCGGTCCTTCGGTGGCGTGGTCGCGCTGCAACAGGTGGACCTCGAGGTCGCACCGGCCGAGATCCTGGGCATCATCGGACCCAACGGCGCCGGCAAGACGACCCTCTTCGACGTCATCTCCGGGCACGTTCGCGCCGACACCGGCGACGTGCTCCTCGGTGACCGTGCCGTGACCGACCTGCCGCCACACCGCCGGTCGGCCCTCGGGCTGGGTCGGTCGTTCCAGGACGCACGACTGTTCCCGTCGCTGACCGTGGCCGAGAACCTGGCCCTCGGTTTGGAACGGCACCTGCGCCACCGCGACCACGTCGCGGCGACACTCGGGCTCCCCGCCGTGATCGAACAGGAGGTCGACGTCGCCTGGACCGTGAACGACCTGGTCGAGCTGATGGGGCTCGGTGCCTACCGCAGCAAGCTCGTGCGCGAGCTGTCGACGGGGACCCGCCGCATCGTCGAGCTTGCGATGGTGTCCGCGCACGGCCCCGACGTCCTGCTCCTCGACGAGCCTTCCTCCGGGATCGCACAGCGCGAGGCCGAGGCGCTCGGTCCCCTGCTGCGTGACCTGCGTGACGAGGTGGGATGCGCGATGTTGGTCATCGAGCACGACGTGCCGCTGGTCACCGACCTCAGCGATCGCATGGTCGCGATGGACATCGGCCGGCCCATCGCCGTCGGCTCACCCCAGGACGTGATCCGCGACCCGCACGTGGTCACCTCGTATCTCGGCGGCGACGTCGCGGCCATCCAACGATCCGGGACGATCTCATGAGGCGCGCCCGTGCCCTGCTGCTGGCCGCCCTGCTGGCGATGATGTTCGCGCCCGCGCGCGCCGCCGACACCGAGGCGGTCGGCTGGTGGTGGCGGGCCCAGGCCGGGCTCGTCGTCGAGGTCCCACCACCGCCCAACGCCCCGGCAGGTGGCATGGTCGTGAGCGCCGGTCCCGACGGCCCGACCGCAGTGGGTGCTGTCCGCTGGATCCTCGACCCGGGCGAAGAGGCACGCATGCTGCGCCTCGACGTGGAGGGAAGTCTCGGCACCCCGACCCTGCTCGCCTGTCCGTCCGCGATTCGGTGGGCACCGGCCGAGGCCGGCCGCTGGGAGTCTCGACCGACGTTGGCCTGCGACCTGGCGCAGTCATCGGGGCTGGCCAACGAGGACGGCACGGCCTGGAGCTTCGACGTCACCGGGTTTGCGCAGGCTGGTGTCCTCGATGTCGTCGTGCTGCCGGACGTGCCGGAAGGCGAGGTGCGGCCTGACGCCTTCGAGGTCCGGTTCGCCGCTCCCGGCGACGACGCCCTGACGGTGGCACCGTCGAGCCCGGAACCTGACCCCGTCGGGTCCGAGCCCAGCCAACCGGGACCAGACCCAACCGAGTTTCGTCCCGTCGCACCCCCACCACCCGGCCGGGCGCCTGGCCCACCCGCCCCCGTCACCGAGCCAAGTCCATTGGAGGAACCGACGGTTGCTGCTCCGGAGCCATCCACGCCCTCCGAGGAGCCATCCGACCAACCACCCGTGGCGGCAGGCGCGACCGGCGAGGATGACGACGGGACGGCCACCGCCGCGGCCGCGCTGCTCATCGCGACGGCAGGCTTGTTGTGGTCGTTCCGTCCGCGCGCAACCGCCGATCCGACGGTGCGGGGGCTGTCACGTTGGCGAACGCCCCGCGCCGGCCCGCCGCCGCCGATTGTCTGAGTTGCCGCCGGCTCAGCGGCCCTCGATCTTGTGCAGGTTGCGCCAGTGGAACGAGTTCGACATCGCGTAGGCCTTGGCTGACGCTGCGGCAATCCCCGGCATGATCCAGAACTTGCCCTTGTCGAGCCCCGATTCGATCGCGTCGATCACCTGGTCCGACGTGAGGTTGAACCGGTCGGGCAGTGCGTCGAGGCTCTTGACCTCGGGGCCCAACTGGTTCACCAACGGCGTCTTGACCGCCGGCGGGCAGACACAGGCAAACCGAACGCCGCTGTCGCGGTTCTCGTGGTAGAGGATCTCGGCGTACGACTTCACGGCGTGCTTGCTGGCGCAATAGGCGCCGAGGAACATCGCGGGCGTGTGGCCCATCAACGAGCTGAAGATGATGGCGTCACCGAATCGACGCTCGATCATCCCCGGCAGGATGGCCGACACCGTGTTGACGACACCGCGGAAGTTGACGTCCATGACCTTGAAGATCGTCTCCGGCGCCATTTCCAGGACCGGGCCGGAGGGCATGATCCCGGCGGCCGCCGCAAAGCGATCGATCGGCCCGAGATCGGACTCGACCTTGTCCACGATCGTGCGGAGCGCGTCGGCATCCGTGACGTCGCACGTGAACGAGGTGATGTTGTCGGAGTAGTTCGCCGTTTCGGCACAGCCCTCCTCGTTGAGGTCGACCGCGGCGACCTTGACGCCCTGCTCGGCCAGCCGCTGTGACAGGCGCTGTCCCATCCCGGATCCGCCGCCCGTGACGAGCGCGACCTTGCCTCGAAATGCCATGCTGCTCTCCTGGTTGTGTGCCGCGGTCGCGGCGAGTGGTTCACCTGCCGGGGTGCGGGTGGTGGGTCATTCCTCGACGATGGACAGGGCCGCCTTGGGACAGCGGTTGACCGCCTCGATCATCCGGGCCTCGTTGTCGGCCGTGACCTCCTCGCTGCGGAGGTGGAGAAAGTCGTTGTCGTCGACGTGGAACACCTCGGGGTCGATGGACACGCACACGGCGTTGGCCTCGCAGGCGTCGTAGTCGGCCTTGATCTTCTTCATGCGTTCGCTCCCTCAGCGGTGCTTGGCTGCGTCTCGCCCGCACCGGCAGCACCCGACGGGGTGTGGCCGGCAGCGAGCTTGGCGTGGTCCCAGCTGGCGGTCGTCTCCGGATGGATGATGAAACCATCTCGGCGCTGGACCTGGTGGTCCAGGAAGCCATCGAGGTGGGGGTCGTCGGGGTTGCCGATGTAGCGGACGTAGACGGCCCGGCCGATGGCGCGGATGCGGTCGGGGTCGGTGACGTGCTCGGCCGTGCCCGTGATCGAGACCCCGGCGAGCTCCTCGTAGGCCATCCCGTCCTCCACGAGCACGGCGACCCGGGGATCACGGATGAGGTTCACGGCCTTCTGTGACTTCCGATAGGTCCAGAAGGCGACGCGGTCGTCGACCATGGCATAGAACATCGTGGACAGGTGGGGGCTGCCGTCGCCGTTGAGCGTCGCGAGCTGCAACTTGCGCGGGGCCTCGAGGAACGCGGCGATCTCGTCGTCGGTGAGGCGGATCTGGTCACGCATGCTCACGACGACGCCTTCGGGTGGGGCGCACAAAGTAGAACACGTTCTCGTTTTGACCAATCTCGTCAGCGGTTGGCTTCCAGCTTCTCGGCGTACTCGCGAGCCTGCTCGACCTCATCGATCACGGCGTCGACGAGTCCGCGACCGTCCGGGACGTCGTCACGATCGGCGATC
>JAWWBG010000137.1:0-7457 GCA_033721095.1 Nitriliruptorales bacterium | reverse complement strand
GAAGTCCGCGACGTCCGTGCGTGCGGCGCCCGCGAATGCCCCAAGCCAGGCCCGCTCCTCGTCGTCCCCGTCCGCGAGTTGCCGCGACCGTTCAAACCACCAATTGGCCCGCTCGTAGCGCGCACGGAGCATGTCGACGTACCCGAGCTCGCGGGAAGCCCGGGCAGCAAGGGAGCGAAGACCCGCTCGCTCGGCTAGAGGGAGCGCGTCGTGGAGCAGGGCAACGCCGTCCTGATCGGTGCCACGCACGGCGTGGATCAACGCGCTGCCGAGCGCAGTCAGGGACCTGGCCACCACGTCTGGTTCGTCCAGCATCCGGCTCGCGCCGAGTGCTTCACGGAGGGTGTCGATGCCCGCGTCGGTGGCGCCAGCGCTGATGGCGGCCTCCCCGGTGTCCAGGAGCGCCTCGACGGCGAGCCTGCCGCTGGCCGCCGCCGGGCGATTGTTGATCGGAGCGTGTGCGGCCGACCACAGCGCGCTCGACGGGGTGACACCGAGCTCGGTCTCGAGGCGCCTGCGAGCCGTCTCGGCCACCTCGATCGCATCCGTGGCCCGGCCAACCTCGCGCAGACAGCGGACCAGCAGCGTGGCCGTGTTCTCGTCGAGCGGATCCATGGCGGCGCAGGCTTCGGCGAAGTGGACGGCCTGCTCGAGATCGCCCTGGGATCTGTGCACGAGCGCGGCCTCGCGCAGCACGTCGACGGTCATGCCCCGCACGTGACGCCGTTCGCCGTCGAGCCATGCCATCAGGGTTTCGTTGGCGGGATCGTCGACGCCCGCGAGGAGCTCGTCACCGAACCGCTGCAGCTCGACGGCTTCTGTTGCGGCGCCGCTCTTCAGGGCCAGCACGTCGATGCGGGTGCCTTCGGGCAGGTGCACCGCGACCGGATCCCCGTCGAGCTCCACGCCGAGCTCACGCCGGAGCTGTGAGAGGTTCCAGCGCAGCGCCCCCGCTGGATCCTTGGCCTCCGGAAACAGCAGCCGTGCAAGCCGTTGTCGGGTGACGGGCCGGTCAGCCGTCACCAGGCAGGTCAGCAGCACCCAGCCCTTCGTCCCGCGCAGGCTGACGGGGTGGCCATCACGCTCGGCGGCAGGTGATCCGAGCAGCCATACATCCAACGTCATCGGGCGTCACGCCTCCACGGCCGCACGCAGCAACCGTACGTGTCGGCGACCCTCCCGGACCGCGGCGGATGGCACCGTCGCCTGCGCGAAGCGGCACAGACGCTCCGCGGCGCGGGCCAGGTCGCGAAGGCGCAGGATCGGGGTGATCGCCGATGACCCCGGGACGGGTGAGGGCGACCCTCCAGTGCCGCGTCGGACGACATCGACGACGCGGGTCAGTGCGGGCCCGACGACCTCCCAACGCTGATCGTCGTACTCGAGGCGCTCCACGAGGCTGCCGGCCTCCGCGAGCAGGGCGTTGAGCTCGCCTGCGGGTGACAGGCTGGGGCGCGGGTCCAACATTGGCGATGGACGAGTCAGCGTGGCGGTCATGGTCGTTCTCCTCGATCGGATGGGACCGTCCCGCGGAGCCGTGTGATCGCACGTGTGACGTCAGCCGAGGCGTGCGATGATCGCTCATCGACGTGCGACCATCGGGCGATTGCCACCCGGCGGCGCCTCTGCGCCGGAGATCCCGGCCTGTGGCCACTGAGTACCCTGCGTCCGCGCCCGCCTGGTGCGACGGTGCGGCCACCCCCTTCCGGGACTTCGATGACCACTCTGCCCAAGGCGTACGACCCGGCCGCGACCGAGCCTGCGATCTACCAGCGTTGGATGGATGCCGGCCACTTCCATGCCGAGCCCGACGGTGCCGGCGAGCAGTACTCGATCGTCATCCCGCCACCCAACGTCACGGGTTCCCTGCACGTCGGGCACGCCCTCGACAACACGATCCAGGACGTCCTGATCCGCCGCGCGCGGATGCAGGGTCGCAACGCCGTCTGGGTTCCGGGCACCGACCACGCTGGCATCGCGACCCAGATGGTCGTCGAGAAGCAGCTGGCCGAGGAGGGACTCACCCGTCACGACCTGGGACGGGAGGCCTTCGTCGAACGGGTCTGGCGGTGGCGCGCAGAATCCGGCGGCAACATCCTCGACCAGCTCAAGAAGCTGGGCTGCTCGCTGGACTGGGAGCGGGAGGCCTTCACCTTCGACGAGGCGCGCAACCGGGCCGTCGAGAAGGTCTTCATCGACCTGTACGAGGCCGGCCTGATCTATCGCGGCCAACGCCTCATCAACTGGGACCCGATCCTCCACACGGCCCTGTCGGACATCGAGGTCGAGCACGAGGACGTCACGGGCGAGCTCGTGCACTTCCGCTACCCCTTCGCGGACGACCCGGACGACGGCATCGTCGTGGCGACGACCCGTGCCGAGACGATGCTGGGCGACACGGCGGTCGCCGTGCACCCCGACGACGAGCGCTGGACCGGCACGATCGGTCGCATGCTGAGGCATCCGTTCCTCGATCGCGAGATCCCGGTCATCGCCGACGAGTACGTCGACCCCGAGTTCGGATCCGGTGCCGTGAAGATCACGCCGGCCCACGACCCCAACGACTGGGAGATCGGTATCCGGCACGACTTGCCGATGATCGACATCATGACCGACGATGCGGCCATCAACGAGAACGGTGGCCCGTACGCGGGTTTGGATCGCTTCGAGGCGCGTGCGAAGGTCAAGGAGGACCTCGACGCGGCCGGGCTGCTCGTCAAGGTGGACGTCCACGAACACTCTGTGGGGCACTCCTCGCGGTCAGAGGCGCCCGTCGAGCCACGCCTGTCGGACCAGTGGTTCGTCAAGGTCCGTCCCTTGGCAGAGAAGGCGATCGCGTCCGTGAGCGATGGGGATGTCCGCTTCGTTCCGGAGCGAATGACCAAGGGTTTCATCGCCTGGCTCGAGAACCTCCACGACTGGTGCATCAGCCGGCAGCTGTGGTGGGGTCACCGGATCCCGGCCTGGCACCACGAGTCCGGTGAGATCAAGGTCCAGTCCGAGCGTCCCGAAGGCGACGGGTGGGAGCAGGATCCCGACGTCCTCGACACGTGGTTCAGCTCGCAGCTGTGGCCGTTCGTCGTGTTCGGCTGGCCGGACGACACGCCCGAGATGAACGCGTGGTTCCCGACCTCGGTGCTCGTCACCGGGTACGACATCAACACGTTCTGGGTCTCCCGGATGCTGATGATCAGCGAGTGGATCTTCGACACCTCACCGTTTGCCGTCGTCCACAACCACGGGCTCGTGCGCGACGAGCACGGCAAGAAGATGTCGAAGTCGTTCGGCAACGTCATCGACCCGCTCGAGCTGATCGACGAGTACGGCGCGGATGCGACACGGTTCGCGCTGCTTCGGTCGGCGTCGCCGGGGACAGACGTGCCGCTGGCCCGCGAATGGGTGGATGGCGAGAAGCGCTTCGTGAACAAGCTCTTCAACGCGGTGCGGTTCGCCCGAACGGTCCTGGGGGAGGACGTCCCGACCGAGCCGGTGCCGACCGACGGGCTCGCCCTCGAGGATCGCTGGGTCCTGTCCCGACTCGAGGCCGCGCGCGGCGCTGCGGACGACGCCTACGACGCCTACGAATGGGCCGCCTGCTGCCGCGCGTTGCGTTCGTTCGCCTGGGACGAGCTGGCCGACTGGTACCTCGAAGCGGTCAAGGTTCGGGTGAACGGTGACGATGAGGCTTCCGCTCGGACGGCCCGGATCGTCCTCGCGCGCGTCCTGGAACAGCTCCTCGCGCTGCTGCACCCGATCATCCCGTTCGTGACCGAGTCCCTCCATGACGCGCTGCGCACCGAGGACACCGACCTCATGGTCCGAGACTGGCCATCGGCCATCGGCCAACCCGACCCCGCGGCCGAGGAGGATTTCGCCGTCCTCATGGATCTCGTCACGGCGATTCGCCAATTCCGGTCCCAGAACAACGTGCCACCGCGACAACGTTTCGGCATGCAGGTTTCGACCTCCCAGGCGGACCTGCTCGCCGGGCAGTCCGGTCTCGTGTGTGCCCTCGCGGGCCTCGACGCGATCGAGATCGTTGACGCGCTCGAGGACATCCAGGGCGCGACTCGCATCGTCTTCTCGTCGGGCGAGGCGCAGGTCGAGCTCGCCGGCCTCATCGATGTCGACGCGGAGTGCGAGCGGCTCGAGCGGGAGGTCGCCAAGGCGACGGTCGACCGCGACAAGACCGCCGCCAAGCTCGCGAACGAGTCCTTCGTGAACCGGGCTCCAGCGAACGTCGTCCAGCAGGCACGCGACCGCGTCGCCGACCTGGATGGCGTCATCGCCGAGCTCTCGGCACAGCGAGACGCGCTCGGCTGCTGACGTGACTCGGCGTCAGGCGGCGTGCAGGAAGCGCACGGCCATGTGGAGGTAGTCGTCGAAGCCGGGATGCCTGCTCCACTGATCCTGCCAGCTCGGCTCCTCCCACAGCGCCTCCCACCGGGCCTCTCGCTCCTCCATGTCCTGCCACCTGATGACCCACGTGGTCTTGGGGTGGCCGTGTCTCGGCGTCATGGGATCCGAGCCGGCGACGCGTGCCTCGATGCCGGCGTCGATCCAGAACCCGACGAGGTCCAACAGCTCTGCCAGCACGGGAACAGCGCCACGTGCCCAGGCGCGGTAATCGTCGATTCGCTCCGGCCGGTAGTTGTAGTCGCGAATTTCGAAGAGCGGACCGGCACTCATCGGTGGCTCCGGGGGCGAGTGCCCAGATTGGCGCACTTCGCAAGCCCGCCGTCGGAGCGGGACCTCGGTGTGCCCACCTACCTTCTGGTCCTGCGCGGTGCGGCGACAGGCCTTCGACGTCGCGCCCTCCGGGAGATCGATGACCGCCTACACGGATGCCCTTGCGCGACTCGCCATGCGCGGGCCGGGCCGGATGCTGCCGGACCTCGACCGCATCACGGCGCTGTGCGACCTCCTTGCCGACCCCCAAACGAGCTATCCGTCCATCCACGTGACGGGCACCAACGGCAAGGGGTCGGTCGCGCGGATGGTGTCGCGACTGCTCCACGTCCTCGATCTCGGGGTGGGCACCTACACGTCACCCCACCTCCAGGACGTCCGTGAGCGCATTGCCGCCTACGGCCACCTCATCCCCGAGGACGACTTCGCCGCGCAGGTGGAGCTCATCAGTGGCCTGGCCGACGTCCTCGACGAGGCGCATGACGATCCGGCCGATCATGTCACCTACTTCGAGATCCTCACGGCGATGGCGTACTCGTGGTTCGCTGAGCTGCCCGTCGACGTCGGGGTCTTCGAGGTCGGCATGGGAGGCCGCTGGGACGCCACCAACCTCGTCCGCGGCGAGGTGAGCGTGCTCACGACGATCGATCGCGACCACCCGGAACTCGGTGACTCACCGGTCCAGGTCGCGACCGAGAAGGTCGGGATCATCAAGCCGGGCGCCCACGTCGTCACGGCGGAGCAGCAAGACGCGGTCACACCCGTGATCGCCAACGCCGTCAAGTCGGCCAACGCCCGGTGGTGGCGAGCCGGCGAGGACTTCGCTGTCGAGGACCAGCTCGTCGGCGTGGGGGGTCAGAACCTCGAGCTGCGCATCGGCGAGCGTGTCATCGACGACGTGTTCGTTCCGGTGCTCGGTGACCACCAGGCCGACAATGCGGCCGTCGCCCTGGCGGCGGCTGCCGCATTCCTCGGTGACGCCTGGGCGTCGGTCGACGACGACCTGGTTCGCGATGCCTTTGGTGGCCTGCGCCTGCCCGGGCGCCTCGAGACGGTCAGCACGGACCCGACGATCATCGTCGACGGCGCGCACAACCCTGCCGGGGTCCGAGCGGTGGTCGACGCTGTTCGCGAGTTCCTTCGACCCCGGTCGACGATCCTCGTCTTCGGATGCCTCCGCGACAAGCCGGCGCGCGAGCTCCTCGAGGCGTTCGCACCGCTCGTCCAGCACGTGGTCCTGGTCGAGGCGCCATCACCGCGAGCGACACCGATCGACCAGCTGCTCGCCGCCGCAACGACCGTCTTCGAAGGCACGGGTGTTGCCGTCGAGTCGGCCACGGACCTGCATGACGCCGTCGACCTGGCGACGGGCGTGGTTGGCACCGGCGACGTCGTCGTCGCCAGTGGCTCGCTCTACGTGGCGGGAGGCGTTCGGGATCGTTGGCTGCCCGCCGACGAGACCCTGCACCTGGTGGTGCCGCTGGACGATGAGGACGGGGGCGAGGACGAGTTCGATTCCCGCGGACCCGACGACGGGTTCGCGGACGGCGAACCCGATGTCACGTGATCGGGTGCACCTTCATCATGGCGCGGTCGAAGAGATCCTTGGTCGACATGCGCACTGACTCGGTCTGGCTGCCGGCGGCGAAGATGATCTCGTCGTGTTCGATGACGCTCGGATCGACCACCAGTGGCGTTCGTGCGAGGTCGCCCATCGGCGGTACGGCGCCGAGCTCGAACTCGGGGTAGTCACGGGCGATGTCGTCCTCGTGGCTGAGGGCAACATGACTGGTGTTGAGGGCGGTCTTGACGGCCTCGATGTCGACGCTGCAGTCGGCCGGGACGACGGCAAAGGCGTGACCGGTGCGAAGGTTGAGGACGACGGTCTTGGCGACGTTCGAGGGGTCGACGCCGAGGAGATGAGCCTCGGCTTCTGCCGTCTGTGCGGGTGGATGCGGCACCACCTCGAAGTCGACGCCGCGTGCTTCCAGGTGGTCCGTGACACCGCTCATCGTTGTTCAGCCCTCCCGTTTGGCTGCATTCGGTCACGTCTGGCTGCCAACCTTGCCCGCTCTGGCGCGGATGCGCAACCAAAACGCGGATATTCGCCTCCGATGGACGGTTTGCTCGGATCCGGCCGACCTGCGACCCTCCGCGTCCCACGCATCCAGGAGGCCCAACAGTGGCCGTTGAACAGACCCTGATCCTCGTCAAGCCCGACGGCGTCGAGCGCGGCCTCGTTGGCGAGGTTGTTGCTCGCATCGAGCGCAAGGGCTACGTCCTGCGCGCCCTCGAGCTGCGCACGATCACCGCCGAGCTGGCCCAGGCCCATTACGGCGAGCACGTCGGCAAGCCGTTCTTCGACGAGCTCGTCGAGTTCATCACGTCGGGCCCGCTGGTTGCGATGTGCGTCGAGGGTGAGCAGGCCATCGTCGGGATGCGAACGTTGATGGGTGCGACCAACCCGATCGAGGCCACGCCGGGATCGATTCGCGGGGATTTCGCGACGGTCATCGGCAACAACATCGTGCATGGTTCCGATGGCCCCGAGAGTGCCGCGCGTGAGCTCGAGATCTTCTTCCCGGGTCGCTTCTGAGGCCTGTCCGGCGCGGCTGCGCTAGCCGGCCGCGGCCTTGCGACTGCGCGCACGAAACTCCTGCAGCGACATCCCGGTGACCCTGGCCTCGGTGGCTGCGCGAACCGTCGCGGACCGTCGCTGGCCCATCATCGGCCCGAGTTCGCCGACGTAGCTGCCCGGTCCCCGGTCG
>JAWWBG010000136.1:0-7468 GCA_033721095.1 Nitriliruptorales bacterium | reverse complement strand
TCTACTCGCGGCTCCTCCAACAGCGGATCGTGTTCCTCGGCACCCCCGTCAACGACGAGATCGCCAACCTCGTGATGGCGCAGCTCCTGCACCTCGAATCGGAGGACCCGGACAAGGACATCGCGATCTACATCAACTCGCCCGGCGGGTCGATCACCGCGTTGTTCGCGATCTATGACACCATCGAGTACATCAAGTCCGACGTCACCACCATCTGCATGGGCCAGGCCGCCTCGGCCGCTGCGGTGTTGTTGGCGGCGGGCACGAAGGGCAAGCGGTTTGCCCTCCCGCACTCGAGGATCCTCCTGCACCAGCCGTCGGGCGGCGCCGAGGGCCAGTCGGTCGACATCGAGATCCAGGCCAAGGAGATCCTGCGCATGCGGGACCTCCTCAACGAGATCCTGGCCGCCAAGACCGGGCAGTCGGTCGAGCAGATCGCCCGCGACACGGACCGTGACTTCATCCTGGACGCCCACGCGGCCAAGGACTACGGGATCGTCGACGAGATCATCGAGTCGCGATCGGTCCAGCAGGAGCACGTCGCCGAAAGCTCCGGCACGTCGTGACCGACTCGCCTCGCCGTCGGTAACGGTTCCGTAACGCAGCAGCGCGATCATGCGCTGATCGACGGAATCGCGGCGCTGAGGAGGGTTGTGGCCGGGCTGAACCGCAAATACCTCCTGCTCGCCGCCGGCTGGCTGGTGATGACCGGTGGCGTGGCCTTTCTGCTCACGACGGTTGACGACGCTCCCGAGGCAACGCTGCTGAGCGCCCTGCTCATCGTGTCGCCCCCGAACGTCCTGTTGGTGCTGGCAGGCACGATCATCGTGCTGCGAACCGAGCAACCGACCATCGGGTGGCTCCTGATCGTTCCCGGCGCCGGCTTCCCGTGGGCCTATGCCGCCGAAAACGTGGTTCTGACGAGGGAGAGCACGGCTGCCGAAGTCGTGACCGAGGTGGCGGCGATTCTCGTGGTTTCGCTCGTCGTCCTGTTTCTGGTCTTCCCGACTGGCAGGTTCCCGTCGCGCCCTGCCCGCGCGCTCGCCTGGACGATCGGGATCGTGACGATCATCGGCGTCAGTCTCGAGGTGCTGGCCACCGTCGGTGCCGTGGGCATCGAGGACGAGGCGGCCTTCGAGGTTGTCCTCGTGACCATCCTTGCCGGGGTCCCCTTCGCACTTGGCATGCAGATCGGTCGCTATCGCCGGCTCGAGCCGGTCGCCCAACGACAGGTGAAGTGGTTCTTGTTTGCCCTCTCGGGACAGTTCCTGTACCTGTTCGACATCGTCTTCGAGCTGTCGACCATGCAGTTCCTGGCCATCGATGCGGTGGCCACCTCCCTTCTCCCGTTGGCCATCCTGATCGCCATCACGCGGTACCGGCTGTTCGAAATTGACCGCATCGTTTCCCGAACCGTTGCGTACGCCATCCTCGCCACGCTGCTCGCGCTCACGTACATCGGCAGTGTCGCAATCGTGACGTCCCTCCTTCCCTCGCAGAACGCCCTGGCCGTGGCGGTGTCCACGCTCACCGTTGTTGGGCTCTTCTCCACGGCACACCGGCGCGTTCGGACCGCTGTGGACCGGCGCTTCAACCGTACGAATTGGGACCGACAACGAGTCGTCGACGACTTGGCTCGTGCCCTTCGGGACGAGACGGCCATGCGCCGCATCACCGATCAGCTGGCGCATGCGGCGATGTCGACGATGGAGCCGGCAGCGGTCAGCGTGTGGACGCATCCGTCGGCGGGTGCTGATCGGGGAATCTGAGGCGATGCCCGCCGGAGACGGAGGGATCCGCTGGGAAGATGTGCCGTTCGTCGGCGTTGCCTGGCGACGGCTTCGACGGGGTTTCCCAACTACGGTTCCGGCCGGCGCAAGGGTCGGCATGGCACGGCGATGGAACGGGTGGGGGGACGACTCGCACGACTACGCCGTCCCCAAGTCCGCGGGTCGCTTTCTGTCCGAGCGGATCGGACCGTCCTCGCCGCTGCCCGACGCGACGATCCAGAAGGTGTTGCGCACTGTTCCGCCCACGCGGCTCCCAGAGCATCCGCTTGTCGTCACGGGCGAACGGGACCGGCTCATGCACGCGCGAGGTCAGTCGCTCGGTGACTGGCTGCGGATGCGGTCCGGCAACTTCGAGGTCTTCCCCGACGGCGTCGCCTTCCCAACCAGCGGCGAACAGGTCCGCGAGCTGATGACCTGGGCCCACCGCGAGGGTGTTCACCTCATCCCGTATGGCGGCGGCACGTCGGTCGCCGGGCACATCACGCCGCTGGCAGGGGAGCGGCCGGTGCTGACGGTCGACCTCAGCCGGCTCAACCAGATGAGCGACCTGGACACGACGAGCCACCTCGCAACGATCGGGGCTGGAGCGAACGGCCCCCAGGTCGAGTCCCAGCTGCGGGCCAGGGGTTTCACGCTTGGCCATTTCCCCCAATCGTTCGAGCTCTCGACGCTCGGCGGCTGGGTCGTCACCCGGTCGTCGGGCCAGCAATCCCTGCGCTACGGACGGATCGAGGACCTGTTCGCGGGCGGTCGGCTCGAGTCACCGGTGGGCACGCTCGACGTGCCGCCGCTGCCCGCATCCGGCGCCGGCACCGACATCCGCGAAATCGTCCTCGGCTCCGAGGGCCGGCTCGGGATCCTCACCGACGTCACCGTCCGCGTGACGCCCATCGCCGAGGTCGAGCAGTTCCACACGATCTTCTTCCCCTCCTGGGAGGCAGGTCTCGCCGGCATGCGCGCGTTGGCGCAGGCCCGTGTCCCCTTGTCGATGCTGCGATTGTCCAACCCCGTCGAGACCGAGACGCAACTCGCCCTCGCAGGCCGCGACCGGGTGATCGGCCTGCTCGAGCGGTACCTGGGCAAGCGCGGGGCCGGCAGCGGCAAGACGATGATGATGCTCGGCATCACCGGCAGCAGTCCTCAGGTCAGGATGGCCAAGTGGCAGGCTCTCCGCATCGCCAAGCCCCTCGGCGGCGTGCACATCGGCCAGGTCATCGGCAAGCAGTGGGAGAAGAGCCGCTTCCACCTGCCCTACATCCGCCACGGCATGTGGGAGCGGGGCGTGGCCATCGACACGCTCGAAACGGCCACCCACTGGGCCAACGTCACGACCCTCATGGAGGCGATCGAGACGGCCCTGCACAACGCCATCGCGAGCGACGGTGAGGAGGTGCACGTCTTCACCCACCTGTCGCATGTCTACACGTCGGGCTGCTCGATCTACACGACCTACCTGTTTCGGTGTGCCGACGACTACGACGAGACCGAGGACCGCTGGCGGCGCCTCAAGGCGGCGGCGTCGGAGGCCGTCGTGGCCAACGGCGGGACGATCTCCCACCAGCACGGCGTCGGCCTCGACCACGCGCCCTACCTACCCGCCGAGAAGGGCGAGCTGGGCATCGGGGCGATCAAGGCCCTGGCCCGCGAGTTCGATCCCGAGTCGATCATGAACCCCGGCAAGCTGGTTCCGTGAGCGGCGCGGGCAAGCCCCTGCCCGCAGTGGCGCCGCGCTGGGAGCGCTGGGCCCGATTGCAGGACGGCGGCTGGGACGTCATCGTGGTCGGCGGCGGCATCACCGGCGCCGGCATCCTGCTGGAGGCCGCCCGCCGTGGCCTCAAGGCGGTCCTGCTCGAGCAGCACGACGTTGCGTCCGGGACATCGAGCCGGTCCTCGAAGATGGTTCACGGCGGCCTGCGCTACCTCAAGCAGGGTCGCTTCGACCTGACCCGGGAATCCGTCCTCGAACGGCGATGGCTGCTGTCCGAGCTGCCCGGGCTGGTCGAGCCCTTCGGCTACCTGCTGCTGGATCGCAAGGGCCAGTGGCCACCCAAGAACGTCCTGCGCGCGGGCCTCGTCGCCTACGACCGGATCGCCGGCACGCGGACGCACCGCCCGGTGCCCCGACACGAGCTTGACGTCCTCGTGCCGGGCCTGTCGGATCCGCGAACCCGTGGCGCCCTCTACTACGAGGACGCGTGGGTCGACGATGCGCGGCTCGTCCTGCGCGTCCTGTCGGCGGCGGAGGATGCCGGCGCCACGTGGCTCAACCACGCGCCCGTCACCGCCGTCTTCCGGGGCCCGAAGGGCAACGTTCGCGGCGTCGAGGTCACCAACGCCGTCACCGGCGCCCAGGCCGAGGTGACGGCCAAGCTGGTCGTGAACGCCACGGGCGCCTGGGCCGACCGACTGCGCGAGGGCGTCAGGACCAACGACGAGCGCATTCGCCCCCTGCGCGGCAGCCACCTCGTCCTTCCGGCCTGGAAGGTGCCCGTCGCCCACACCGTCACGTTCATGCACCCCGAGGACGGTCGGCCCGTCTACGTGTACCCATGGATGGGTGCGACGATCGTGGGCACGACCGACCTCGACCACGAGACCGACCTCGACAACGAGCCCTCGATCACCGAACGCGAGATCGACTACCTGCTGGCCGTGCCGGACACGATCTTCGGCACGGGGACCGTCGGACGTGGCGACGTCATCGCGACCTGGGCGGGCGTCCGCCCGACCGTCGACACCGGCGCCGCCGACCCATCGAAGGAGTCGCGCGACCACGTGGTCTGGCTCGAGGAGGGCCTGCTCACCGTGACCGGCGGCAAGCTGACCACCTTCCGTTCGATCGCCCGTGACGCCCTCGACCACGCGGGAACGGTCATCGGGGATCGCCCGTCGCCGACGGGACCGACGTTTCGGACCCCGCCCGTCACGGGGGAGCTCGTGGCTCGGTTCGGCGCCGATGCGGCTCGGCGTCTCGCGGGACGCTACGGGCCGAGGCTCGCAGGGCTCGTCGACGGCGCGCAGGACGGCGAGGCGGCACTCCTCGACGGCGTGGACCACTGCCTGGCCGAGGTGCGCTGGGGCGCGCGCGCCGAGATGGTCCACCACCTCGGCGACCTGCTCCTGCGGCGCACGCGCATCGGCAACCTGCTTCCGCGCGGCGGCCTCGACCACGCCGAACAGATCAGGCAGATCTGCCAGGACGAGCTGCGCTGGGACGACGAGGAGTGGGCCCAGAAACTGCAGCGCTACGACAGCCTCTGGAAGCTCCACTACGGCCCTCCGGCAGCCCGCACATGAGCGAGCAACTGCTGGCCATCGACAACGGCACCCAGTCGGTCCGGGCCCTCGTCTTCGATCCCGACGGCACGATGATCGCCCGGACGCAGGTCGCCTTCGAGCCCTACGTGTCGCCACACCCGGGCTGGGCCGAGCAGGACCCCGCCGTCTACTGGGATGCCGTCGTCGACGCCTGCCAGCAGCTGTGGCGCCAGCCCGGTGTCGATCGCGATGCCATCCGCGGCATGGCCGTGACCACCCAGCGTGGAACGGGGATCTACGTCGACGCCAACGGCGAGCCGCTGCGGCCTGCGATCACGTGGCTCGACCAACGGCGTGCGACCACACTGCCCCGGATCGGCCAACCGTGGGCGACGATCTTCCGCCTCGCCGGCGCCGGGCCCGTCGTTCGGGAGCTGCAGGAGCAGGCCTGGGTCAACTGGATCGCCGAGCACGAGCCCGAGACGGCTCGCGCCGACAAGCTGTTGCTGCTGTCGGGCTGGCTGAACTTCCGGCTGACGGGTCGGGTCGCTGACTCGGTCAGCTGCCAGGTCGGCCGGTTCCCCTTCGACTATCGCACCCACGACTGGGTGGCTGACGGGGGCTGGCAATGGGACGCGCTGGCAGTCCGCCGCGACCAGATGCCCGAGCTCGTGCCTGCCGGCGAGCAGCTCGGCGTCGTCACCGAGGAGGCGTCCGAACAGACCGGCATCCCCGCGGGACTGCCCGTGATCGCCGGCGGCGCCGACAAGGCCTGCGAGATCCTCGGTTCTGGCTGTGACGGCCCCGCCATCGGCTGCCTGTCCTATGGGACGACGGCCACCGTGAACACGACGACCGACAAGTACCTGGAGGTCATTCGGTTCCTCCCCGCCTACCCGGCCGCCGAACCCGGACGCTTCAGTCCCGAGGTCCAGATCTTCCGCGGCTACTGGATGGTCAGCTGGTTCAAGCAGGAGTTCGCCCACCGGGAGGTCGCGCTCGCCGCCGAGCAGGGGCGCGCGGCCGAGGAACTGTTGGAGGAGGCCATCCGCGACATCCCGCCCGGCGCGATGGGCTTGACGGTGCAGCCGTACTGGTCGCCCGGTGCCCGCTTCCCGGGCCCCGAGGCCAAGGGAGCCATCATCGGCTTCGGCGACGTCCACACGCGCGGGCACGTCTACCGCGCGATCCTCGAAGGGCTTGCCCACGCCCTGCGTGAGGGCGCCGACGCCATCCAGCGTCGTACCCGCACCCGCTTCGAGCAGCTGCGGGTGTCGGGCGGTGGCTCCCAGTCCGACACGGCCATGCAGCTGACCGCCGACATCTTCGACCTGCCGGCCGTTCGCCCGCACGTGCACGAGACATCGGGTCTCGGGGCCGCGATGATCGCGGCCGTCGGCCTCGGCCTGCACGACTCGTTCGCGACCGCCACCAGGGCGATGACCCACGTGGGGGAGGTGTTCACGCCGATCCCGGCCAACGTCGAGCTCTACGACGCGCTGCACCGACAGGTCTATCGGCCGCTGTACGGGCGCCTGCGCCCCCTGTACCGGGCCATCCGGCGCGTCACGGGCTATCCGCCCGGCTAGGGCCGGCGACGGTGGGCCCACACCGGCGTCCGACACTGCCCGGAGGCTGCCGCCGCCTGCCTCCGCAAGGCCAGTCCACATCCGGGACCGGCATCCGGGTCGAGATGATGGTGGCTGGGTTACCCTCGATCCGCCGGCCGCAGCCGGCGCACACAGGGACCCGGAGACGATGGCCAAGTTCGGAGAGGGCGGCGAGCTCCTCAAGTGCTCCTTCTGTGGCAAGTCGCAGAAGCAGGTCAAGAAGCTCATCGCGGGTCCCGGCGTCTACATCTGCGACGAGTGCATCGAGCTCTGCAACGAGATCATCGAGGAGGAGCTCTCCGACTCGCCCGACCTCGCCCTCGACGAGCTGCCCAAGCCGCGCGAGATCTACGACTTCCTCAACGACTACGTGGTCGGCCAGGACGCTGCCAAGAAGACGCTGGCCGTCGCCGTCTACAACCACTACAAGCGTGTCCAGGTCGGTGCCGGCGATCGCTCCGACGTCGAGCTGCAGAAGTCCAACATCCTCCTGCTCGGCCCGACCGGCTCCGGCAAGACGCTCCTCGCCCAGACGCTCGCGCGCCTCCTCAACGTTCCGTTCGCGATTGCCGATGCCACGGCGCTGACCGAGGCGGGCTACGTCGGCGAGGACGTCGAGAACATCCTCCTCAAGCTCATCCAGGCGGCGGACTTCGACATCAAGAAGGCCGAGACGGGCATCATCTACATCGACGAGGTCGACAAGATCGCCCGCAAGTCCGACAACCCGTCGATCACCCGGGACGTGTCGGGCGAGGGCGTCCAGCAGGCCCTGTTGAAGATCCTCGAGGGGACCATCGCGTCCGTGCC
>JAWWBG010000135.1:0-7482 GCA_033721095.1 Nitriliruptorales bacterium | reverse complement strand
TGACGCCCTCGTCCAGGCGGTCGAGCCAGTCAGCAACTATCCAACGGCGGCCGGGCACGCACAGTTGCGGGCTGCGGTGGCCGACTGGGTCCAGCGCCGGCACGGCGTCACCGTCGACCCTGACCGACACGTACTGCCGACGGCCGGTTCCAAGGAGGCGATCTTCCACCTGCCGTTGGCCGTCGTCGACCCGCACGGCGACAAGCGCAGCGTCGCGTGGGGGGAACCGGGCTATCCGGTCTACGGACGCGGAGCCCTCTTCTCCGGTGGCATCAGCCACCCGGTCCCCCTGACCGAGCGGAGCGGCTGGCGACTCGACCTGTCGTGGCTGCCGCCGGGGCTGCTCGACCGTCTCGCCGTCGCCTGGATCAACCATCCCCACAACCCGACCGGGGCGACCACCGACCTCGGCCACCTTCGCACACAGGTCGAGGTGGCGCGCCGCCACGACATCCTCCTGTGTTCCGACGAGTGCTACCAGGAGGTCTGGTTCGACGAGCCCGCACCATCGGTGCTCGAGGTGACCGACGGCGACATGGGGGGCGTGCTCGCCTTCGTGTCGCTGTCGAAGCGATCGGGCATGACGGGCTACCGGTCCGGCGCGATCATCGGCGACGAGGACCTGATCCGGCGCCTTCGGGTCCTGCGTCCCAACATCGGGACCGGTTCGCCCGACTTCGTCCAGGCGGCCGCCACCGCGGCATGGAGCGATCAGGACCACGTCGATGAGCGACGGGCGATCTTCGCCGCGAAACGCGACGTCCTCCTGTCGTTCCTTGCGAGCACCGGGCATCACGTCTCCGGCTCGCAGGCCACCTTCTACGTGTGGATGCGTGCAGCCGGAGGCGACGATGCCGCCCACGCGGAGGCCCTGCTGCGCGAGGGGATCATCGTCTCACCGGGTCGGGCGTTCGGCCCCAACGGCACCGGCTGGCTGCGGCTCGCGCTCGTGCCGACGGTCGAGGACTGCCGGCAGGCGGTCGCGGTGTGGCAGGCAGCCATCGACGAGGGTCGCGTCCCGGTCTGAGTCAGCCAGTCGGAGCGGCCGCAGGCGCGACTGTTCGTCGTCGGGCTGCCCGAGCGAGGACCACGACCAGCCCGTAGGCAGCAGCGGCAACGGCGATCGCCCACCACCAGTCGCCGGTCGGAGCCCCCAGGGCTGTGTCGCCCACGCCCTCCTCGCCGGCGGGCCACGGCCACAGCACCCGCAGCGAGCCGACCATCAGCCCCAGCATCAGCGCCAGCACCATGTCGTGATGGCGCCGGAGGACCCAGTGCAGCGCCGTGGAGAACAGGCCCAGTCCCACGGCGGCGCCGAGGGCGACGGCACCGACGATGACGAGGTCGCGGTCATCGACGGCCGAGATGACACCGTCGTAGAGACCAACGAGCAGGAGCAGGAACGACCCGCTCACGCCGGGGAGGATCATCGCGCAGACCGCGAGCGCGCCGCCGGCGAACGCGACGGGCACCGACAGGTCATCGACGCTGCCGCCGTGTAGGCCGAGCAGCAGAAAGACCGCGATCGCGGTGGCCAGGCCGGCACCAAGGTGCGTCGCAGTCGGTTGCCTCAGCTCCTCGACGGCGACAACCGTCGAGGCCAGCACGAGCCCGAAGAACCCGGCTGCCAGCAGCTCCGGGTGTTCGTCCAGCGCGGTGTGCAGCAGGCCAGCGAGGCTGAAGATGGCAACGAGGATGCCGCCCAGGAGCGGCACGAGGAAGCGCCACTCCACCCGGCGGAGTCCTGCGAGCGCGCCGGCGACATCAAGGCGCAGCAGGGATGCCAGGGCGCCCGCCCCCATCCGGATCGAGGCCACGAGGCGCTCGTAGATGCCGGCCACGAGGGCGACCGTCCCGCCGGAAACACCGGGCACGAGGTCGGCCGATCCCATCGCGAAACCGATGGCCCCGACAAGCACCGTCGACGTGGTGCGCTCGGTCTGCTGGTCCGACAGCGACGTGGTCTTCATGGTCCAACCGACGCTACAGGTGTCACCCTCCGGCAGCGGGTTGGCCCGTCGGACAGCAGGGCCGCCCCGAACGCCCACCTACGCTTCGCCATCGACGAGGACCGACGATGACCGAGCAGCTCCGCGCCGCAATCGAGCACGCGGCCGACACCGACACCTGGGACAGCGACGAGGCCCGCGAAGCCGTCCGCGAGACGCTCGGGATGCTCGACGCCGGCACGCTGCGCATCGCCGAGAAGGATGCGACGTCCGGCGAGTGGGTCGTGAACACCTGGGCCAAGCATGCCGTCCTCGGGTTCTTCCGGCAGGCCCAGATGGAGACCTTCGAGGTCGGCCCGTTCGAATACCACGACAAGGTGCCGCTCAAGTCCGGGTTCGAGGAAGCCGGCGTCCGCGTCGTTCCTCCCGGCACGGCGCGCTGGGGGGCGCACCTCGAGCCCGGCGTCGTCCTCATGCCCGGCTACGTCAACATCGGCGCGTATGTCGGCTCCGGCACGATGGTCGACACGTGGGCAACCGTTGGCTCGTGTGCACAGATCGGCCGCAACGTCCACCTGGCCGGCGGCGTCGGCATCGGCGGCGTCCTCGAACCACCGGGCGCCCGGCCAGTCATCATCGAGGACGACTGCTTCATCGGATCACGAGCGATCATCGTCGAGGGCGCCTGGCTGGAGGAAGGCGTGGTGGTCGGCGCGAACACGGTCATCACCAGGTCCACGCCCATCATCGACGTGACCGGCGACGAGCCTGTTGAGTACCGCGGCCACGTCCCGGCGCGATCGGTGGTCATTCCCGGCACGCGCCCCAAGGAGTTTCCGGCCGGGACCTTCCAGCTGCCGTGTGCGCTGATCATCGGGCAACGGTCGGCCTCGACGGACGAGAAGACGTCGCTCAACGACGCCCTCCGCGATCACGACGTGCAGGTCTGATGGACCTCGTCGAGCGCCTCCTCGATCACTGCTCGCACGTCTGCGTGACCGGTGAGGAGGCGCCGATCGCGGACGCGGTCGCAGCTCGCGCCGTCGAGCTGGGCCTGCCGCTGACGCGTGTCGGCGATTCGGTCATCATCGGGGAGCGCACCGACGATGGGCGCCCTCTGGTGCTGCTGGTGGGCCATCTCGACGTCGTCCCGCCGACCGAGGACGATCTGCACCCGCGCGTCGAGTCACGTCCCGACGGCGACGTGGTCGTGGCGCGGGGCGCGTCGGACATGAAGGCCGGCAACGTGATCGCCCTCGACGTGATCGAGGATCTCGAGTTCCGCCAGGCCTCTCCCTACGAACTCGCCGTCGTGCTCTACGCGCGCGAGGAGGGCCCCGCGGCCGAGAACGAGCTCGCGGACGTCCTCGACCAGGCCACGTGGCTGCGCGAGGCCGAGCTGGCGATCGTCCTCGAACCCACCGACAGCGAAATCCAGCTCGGCTGCCTCGGGGCGCTCCATGCGACCGTCGAGTTCACGGGCAAGCAGGCGCACTCGGCGCGCCCATGGCACGGCGAGAACGCGCTGACGAAGGCGGCCCCGTTCCTGGCCGAGGTCGGCGCCCGCGAGGCCGTGGATGTCGAGGTCGACGGCGTGGTGTTCCGCGACGTCTGGTCGGCCACGCAGGCCTGGACCGAGAACGCACGGAACGTGATTCCCGGCTCGTTCACGGTGAACCTGAACCTGCGTTTCGCGCCGACGCGTGGACTGGAAGAGGCCGAGCAGGAGCTGCGCGACATGGTTGGTGACCGCGCGATCGTCGACGTCATCGATCGTGCGCCGCCGGCGCCGCCGCGGCGTGACGCAGAGCTGGTCGAGGCCTTCATCGCTTCCGTGGACGCGCCGGTGACGGCGAAGCAGGCATGGACGGACGTGGCTCGGTTCGCCGCGGTCGACGTCCCGGCGCTCAACTTTGGGCCGGGCCTGACCAGCCAGGCGCACCAGCGCGGTGAGTACATCCCGGTGGCCGCGCTGCACGACGCCGCGTCGAAGGTCCGCGGCTTCCTTCGCGGGTGATGTCACACGCTCGCCGTATGGTGCCAGACATGCGGCGACCCGGGGGCGGGCTGACGCGAGGATCCACCGATGTCCGCCCACAGGCCGATCTGCTCATTCGAGGACTGTGACCGCCAGCGCTACGCCCGCGACCTGTGTGAGCGGCACTACCGCCGCCTCATGCGAACCGGGTCACCCAAGGGGAGGCTCAAGGGTCCGCCCATCTGCTCGGTCGAGGGCTGCGACCGCGGCGTCGACGCGCGCGGGCTCTGCCACGGCCACTATCTCCGGCTCGCACGCACTGGCGACGTCAAGGCCGCGGTGCCCCTGGGTCCGCGCACGCGCGGCTCGTGCGATGTGTCCGGCTGCGATCGGCCCCACCACGCGCGCGGCTACTGCCTGGCTCACTACCGCCGGCTCCTGGTGTACGGCAGCGTCCGAGCCGACGAGCCCATCCGGGAGGTCTCGGGTGATGGCTACATCCGGCACGGTTACAGGTATGTCCCAATCCCGCTGCGCGACCGACACCTGACCGATGGAAGGACGCCATGGCTCGAGCACCGTTACGTGATGGCCAAGGAGCTTGGCCGGCCGTTGTTCGACGGCGAGGTCGTGCATCATGTCTCGGGCGACCGACTCGACAATCGCATCGAGAACCTCGAACTCTGGAACACGACCCAGCCCAAGGGCCAGCGGGTTGTGAACAAGGTTGAGTACGCCGTTGAGATTCTGGAAAAGTATGCGCCCGAGCGCCTGACGAAGCCCGCCTTGAGAGGCCGACATCCGAGCGGCGAATCAGCCTGAAGATACAGAATTTGGTAGCCCGGAGGGGATTCGAACCCCCGTCGCCGCCTTGAGAGGGCGGTGTCCTAGGCCAGCTAGACGACCGGGCCGTGTATGGGTATGCGTTGGCTCTGGGAGCCGGAGACGTCAGGCTACTGACGCAGCTCGGGGGGAAGGACTTGAACCCTCAATAACTGGACCAGAACCAGCCGTGTTGCCAATTACACCACCCCCGAAGGGCGGACCGGATGGTAACCAACCGCTGGTTGCTCGACCCGCGACGGCGGGACCCGGACGTCAGCCGGTCCTCGTGAGGCCGTCCCGGATGCGTCCGACGACGACGTCGCGGTCCAGGAGCGCGAGCGATTCGAACAGTGGCGGGCTGACGCTCGACCCCGTGACCGCCACGCGAACGGGCTGGGCGACCTTGCCGAGCCCGACCTCCAGATCGTCGGCGAGGCTCCGCAGCGCAGCCTCGATCCCCTCCACGGTCCAGTCGCAGGCCGACAGGACCTTGGCGGCCGCGTCGAGTACCTGGGCGGCACCGTCCTTTCCGAGGACCTTCGCGACGCTGTCGGGGTCCCATCGGACGTCGTCGGCGAAGAACGCCGGGGCGTAGCGCTGGATCTCGTCGAGTCGTTGCATCCGCTCCTGCACGATCGGCACCAGGCCGTTGATCATCGCCTCTTCGTCCTCGGCCGGAGGTGAGGCGATCAGCGCGTCGCCGTGGGTCCCGTCGAGGAACGGCACCAGGCGCTCGGCAAGCTCGGGGGCCGACAGGTCGCGGATCCGCTCACCGTTGAAGGCGGTGAGCTTGTCGAGGTCGAAGGCTGCGGCCGCCTTGCCGACGTTCGCGAACGAGAACTGCTCGACCAGGTCGTCGACGTCGAGCCGTTCCCGGCCGTCCGGCGGACTCCACCCGAGCAGCGCGATCGCGTTCACGAGCGTTTCGGGCAGGAAGCCCTCGGCGGCCAGCTGCTGGATGGCCACCGAGCCGTGGCGCTTCGACAGCTTCTTGCGGTCGGCGCCCACGATGATGGACAGGTGAGCGAACTCGCGGGGCCTCGTCCACGCGGGGTCACGGGCCGGCAGGCCACACTCAGCCAGCGCGTCGTCGATCAGGCCATCCGCCAGCAGCAGGTCGTACAGGTGGAGCTGGCGGGGTGTGACCGACAGCAGGTCCTCGCCCCGGCACACCAGGGTGATCCCCTGCGCGACGTCGTCGACCGTGTTCGCCAAGGGGTATGTGGCCGACCCGTCACTTCGGACCAGAACGGGATCGGCCTCGTTGGCCCACTCCCAGCTCACCTCGCCGCGGACGAGGTCGGTCAGTGTCACCGTGCCAGTCTCGGGCAGGGCGAGCCGCAACGTGCGTGGACGGTCGCCGGTTGTCGCCGGCGTCGAGGAGCGCTTGATGGCCGGCGCCTCGCCCGCCTCCCGGCGCTGCTCACGCCACGCGTTCAGCTCGTCGGGCGTACGGTCGTCGGCGTACAGCACGCCGGCTGCTTCCAGCCGGCGCGCGACGGCGGCGTGCAGCGCTGCGCGTTCCGACTGGCGGTAGGGACCCCACGGTCCGCCGACGCGGATGCCCTCGTCCCAGTCGAGGCCCAACCACGTCATGGCGTCGGCCATGGCCTCCATGGACTCGTCGGTGGCCCGGTCGGCGTCGGTGTCCTCGATGCGGAAGACGAAGGCGCCACCGGTGCTCCGCGCGTGCAGCCAGTTGAACAGGGCGGTTCGCGCGCTGCCGACGTGCAGGTTGCCGGAGGGCGCCGGGGCGAAGCGGACGCGGACGGGAGCGGTCATGCCGCGGAGGGTACGAGCGCGGCCGTGGACGTTCGGGCGGCTCAGAGGATCCCGGCCGGCGCATAGGTGGCCGCATCGGGGTGCGCCGCCGCGATCTTGGCGACCTCCTCGGCAAACGCACGAACCTGCGGTCCAGCGGCCCCCACGAAGGCGGCGCGGTCGGCCAGGATCGCGTCGAGCTCGGCACGATCGAGGTTCAGTCGTTGGTCGTCGGCCAGTCGAGCGACCAGATCCGACCCCGAGGCCGTCCCGGCCCGCATCGCGAGGGCCACGGCGACGGCGTGTTCCTTGATGACCTCGTGGGCCGCCTCGCGGCCGGCGCCCTTGGTCACGGCGGCAACGAGGATCCTCGTGGTGGCAAGGAACGGGAGGTAGCGCTCCAGCTCCTGCTCAATGACGGCCGGGAAGGCCCCGAACTCGTCGAGGACGGTCAGGAAGGTCTCGAAGAGGCCGTCGATCGTGAAGAACGCGTCGGGCAATGCCACGCGCCGGACGACCGAGCAGGCGACGTCACCTTCGTTCCACTGGTCGCCGGCCAGGCTCGCCACCATCGCGACGTGACCACGAAGGATCGCCTGGAACCCGTTGATCCGCTCACAGGACCGCGAGTTCATCTTGTGGGGCATGGCGGACGAGCCGACCTGCCCCTCCCTGAATCCCTCCGTGACCAGGTCGTTGCCGGCCATCAGCCGCAGGGTCATCGCCAGTGACGACGGGCCGCCGGCGATCTGGGCCAGGGCGCTCACGACGTCGAGGTCAATGGAGCGGGGATAGACCTGGCCCACCGAACCCATGAGCCGCTCGAACCCGAGGTGGTCGGCGACGCGCGCCTCGAGCTGGGTGAGCCGATCCTCGTTGCCGCCGAGGAGGTCGAGCTGGTCCTGTTGGGTCCCGACGGGCCCCTTGAGGCCGCGCAACGGCAGCCGTTCCAGGAGGTTCTCGATCCGG